>JBEGLX010000026.1:0-42465 GCA_041183345.1 Planctomycetota bacterium | reverse complement strand
GCGCCCTTCTTGATCAGCGCCTCGACGTGCTCGAACACCGTGACCTTGCTCACTCCGAGCTGATCGGCGAGCTCTTGCATGGTCGGCGAGTAGCCTTTGGAGCGGCGATACGAATCGATCAGCCGCAGGACGCGCATTTGCTTTGGCGTGAGGTTCATGGATTTGCTCGGTTGGGTGCAGAATCGGATGCGAGGTCTGCTCGCGCACCGAGAAGATCTCGATGGCGAGTTCATGGAAGTCGTGGAGGAAGCGCGCCCAAAGCGGCTTTGGACGATTCGAGGCGTCCGCGGTCGCAGCGTTCGCGGCTGGCACGGTGGTCGGAACGCGCTTTGCCGGAGCGAGCTCGCGCATCGAGACCCCGTCTGCGAGATAGCGGCGCACGAATTCATCGCCAGGGCCGACCATGATCACTGGCCAGTCGGTCGAGTCGGCGCGGTCGCTCAGGAGGTCGAGCGCGGCTGCGTGACGCTTCGCGGCGGCTGGGTTCTGCAGCGCAGCGTGCGGAAGGGGATTGTTCAGACGGAACGGATGGACGGTCGGCTTCGCGCTCTCGGTGCGGTTCTGCATGAGGTCTTCTCCTCGCCGCTCGTGTGCCGGGACCTCAGTCGGAAGTGCCAGACACATTGCGGGCTCATTGGTCCAGAGCACGCGTTTCCCCCGCGGCGTAGGACGTTCTCTCTCGATGGTCGCGCTCGAAGCTCCCTCGAACGCACGGGATCCGCCAGTGGCTGCACGCAACGCCGCGACCGATCGAACTCGTCGGTGTGGGCTGGGGTCGTTGCGATCACTCTCCATGGCGCTGTGGTATTCGGCGGTTGTTCGGGTCTGGCTGCAGAATTCGTTCGGTCTATGTTCGTACAAACAGGAGCCGACCGCAAGTCGGTGGCGCGCGTAAGTCGGAAGTACCTTCTGGATAGAGCTTTAGGGAGGGCGCTGCCATTGGGGCTTCGGAGCGCCTGTTTGGTAGTGTCCACGCCATGGCGGACGCACCGAACGATCTGAAACCCCCGGCACCCGTCGCGGATGGCGATCTCGCCGCCTTGTTCCCTCTGGACCGATCGTACACCTTCCTGAACCACGGGAGTTTCGGGAGCACTCCGCTCGAGGTGCTCGCGGCACAGCAGTCGATCCGTGCGGAACTCGAGGCACGCCCGATCGAGATGCTCGACCGCAAGATGAAGCGAATGCTGCCCGAGGCGCGAGGGCGTGTGGCGAAGTTCGTAGGCACGGATCCGGAACGACTTGGCTTCGTCGGAAATGCGACCGAGGGCGTCAATGCAGTGCTCGGTTCGGTGCGATGGCAGGCGGGTGATGAAGTGGTCGTCGTCGATCATGTCTACAACGCCATGCGGCAGTCGCTGCGGCGGCTCGCCCGCGACGCTGGCATCGTCATCCGCGAGATCGACGTGCCGCTTCCGCTGCGCAGTCCATCCGACTGGATCGATCGCGTGTGCGCCGCCTTCTCGCCGCGCACGAGACTGCTCCTCATCGACCACGTCACGAGTCCTACAGCCCTCGTGGTTCCTGTTCGCGAGATCGTGGCGGCGGCGCGTGCGCGCGGGATCATGACGCTCGTCGACGGTGCGCATACACCTGGTTCGATTGCGCTTTCGGTCGACGAGATCGGGGCGGACGCGTACACCGCGAACCTGCACAAGTGGGTCTGCGCCCCGAAGGGCTGCGCGATCCTGGTTGTCCGCAGCGGGCTCGAGTCCTCCGTGCATCCTCTCGCGACCAGCCACTTCTTCGGAGAGGGATTTGGGCGCGAGTTCGACTGGCAAGGCACGCGCGACTTCTCGCCGTGGCTTTGCGCGCCCATCGCGATCGACTTCTTCGCGCAGTTCGGCTGGGAGCGGGTCCGCGCGCACAACCATGCGCTTGCGTGCTGGTCGCAGCGGTTCCTCTGCGCGCGCTGGCAGGTCGAGCCGCTCTCGCCGCTCGAGGGATCGATGCTCGCCTCGATGGCCGCCGTGCGCCTGCCAGATGGCGTGCAGGATCGCTTCGCCTCGGCGACGGCCCTGCAAGCCGAACTCTACGATCGCCACCGAATTGAGCTGCCCGTCATCGATTGGAAGGGGCGCTGGCACTGCCGGGTCTCGTGCCATCTGCATACGGCGCCCGCGCTCGTCGAGCGCCTTGCCGACGTGGTTCTCGGGCTTCGCGACGCGCACTGACGCCCACTCCGCGGAAAGCACGGATCGTCCGCAGGATTCTTGCCGTCTGCATGCCGAATGAAAGGGCATGCCAAGTGCGTTCAGGACCATCCTCGTCGCGACAGCGTGCGCCATCCTCGGCGCCTGCGATGGTCCGTGGGAGCAGTCCGCCAACGCCCGGTTCGCGTCGAAGTCGACCACCATCCACGAGATCTACGCCGAAGCCGCGAGCTTCGGGAACTGGATCGACAAGCGCGCCAAGTCGCAGATCACGCACGGCATGCTGGTCATCGATCAGCCGAAGGCTGCCCAGTCCTATTTCGCACCCAACACGACGATGGTGATCACCACCACCAGCGGAGTGATCGCGGACAAGGCGGAGGCCATCGCGCGCGGCGATTATCGTCTGCCGAAGGGCACCAAGACGAACTACGCGATCGGCGGCACCGTCGACGTGCGCATCGAGCGCATCGTCGAGGATGGCAAGCGCGTGCTGGTCGCCGAGGACAGAGTCAGCTTCCTCGAGATCATCCAGCCATAGGCACGCGCGTGGTTCAGCCGTCGCGACCTGCGGGAGTCGTGCGCGTCCGGCTCGCTGTCGCCGCGTCCTCCTGCGCGACACGGTGCGCTTCGGCCAACCTCGGGAACTCATCGCGATACCACGCCATCCAGCGGTCGCGGTCGTATCCCAGCGGCGGTGCAGGTTGGCCTGTGGTCTCCTCGATGATCGCGGCGAGGCTGTCATGCACCTCGGTGCGGAAGATGTCGACCTTCGACTCCATCACCCGCAGCAGGCTGCCCTCGTACACGGTGCCGATGACCGGCTGAAACGACGTGGAGGCTCCGCCAACGATCGGAATCACGTTCTGCACATAGTGAACAGTCTTCCCGATGGCGATCCACGCCTCGTCGCCCTTCTGCTGCGCACGTGGAGGCGCGTACTGCGCGCTCACGAGGGCCGGAATCAACTCCGCCGCAGCATGCGCCGAGGCAAGCGCGGCAGCCCGATTCACATGAAGCTCGCGGGAACTTTCGAGCTGGCGCGCAAGCTCCGCCAGCGCTGCCCGGGAAAGGAACTTCGGCAGCGCGTCCGACGCACGCGTCCCGATGGGGTCGTCCGTGGTCACTGCGAGGAGCACGAGACGCGGCTGGCCGAACTCAGGATCGCGCGCCATTGCAGAGAAGAGCGCGCGACGCACCTGTGGATCGGTCTTGAAGAGGTTGGGCCGAATGCCCTCGCCCTCGAGGATCTCGATGGCGGCGCGGAGTTCCTCCGGGGAGCCAAGACCACTGAGCACCGCGAGCGATGCAGCCCGACGATCGGCGGGCACGGCGTTCCGGCTTCCTTCCTCGGGAAGGAGCCCAGCCAGGATCGCTGCTCGGAGCCGCGTGAGGTCGGATGCACCTGCTGCACGCTGCTCGGCGGCGTCGCGCTTGCTCGGGACGGACGACGGCGGGGCTGCCTCGGCGGCGGAACCGAGGCTTGGACTTGCGGCAAGGAGGATGGAAAGAAGGATGGCGGGCAGGGCGTGGATGCGCATGGCGGCCTCGACGGGTGCGTTGAATATACGCACGGGCACCCCGATGCTGCAGCAATCCGCCTGATTCCTGCCAACCGCTACCCTTGCCTGACTCCATGCAGCCCGAGCAGCCGACCGTCTTCCAGCGCATCGGACCCGAGCCGATCAGCTTCCTTGCCATGGCGCTCTATCGTGGGATCGCCGGCGATGCGCGCATTCGCGGCATGTTCTCTGACGACCTTTCGCCCACGAGCGAGGCCGTCCGCGACATGCGCGAGTTCCTGACCCAGTTCTTCGGCGGACCAGGCGAGTACTCCGTGCGCAAGGGCCACCCTCGGCTTCGCGCGCGCCATTTGCGGTTCACGATCACGCCGGCGGCGAGGGATGCATGGCTCGGCCACGCACTCGCAGCCCTCGCGGAGACCGAGCGGCGCCATCAGCTCGACCCGGCCACCGTCGCCGAAATGCGCCGCTACTTCGAGCACGCTTCCGCATTCATGATCAACCATGTCGGCGATCAGTCGTCCGATGCGTCGACGGCGGAATCGGGCAGGTAGACCTCGATCAGGTATGCCGACTTCGGCAACTTGCCCGCGATCCTCCCCGCCTCGGACTTGTTCGAGAACGCGCCGATCTGCACGATGTGCAGCGTCGCGCCCTTGCTCGACTCGCGCGCGATGATCCGCGGCGCGCCCACGCCAAGGCGCAGACACTCCGCCCGAAGTTGCGCAGCGACCGCCTTGGCTCGGTTCGCCTCTTCGAACGCACCAGCCTGGATCGAGTACCGAACAGGCGCGATCGGCGCCTTCGGCTTGTCGTCCCGCGAGACCACGCGCCGCGCGTCGGGGAGCCTTGGCTCGATGGGCTTCGCCACGGGCTCTGGCTTGGCGGCGACTTGCTTGGGCGCCTCTTTTACGGCGGGCTCGACCGGCAGTTGGCGAGGCTCGCCCGCAGCCACCCGCTCGGACTCCGCGAGCGTCGTGAGCTCTGCTGCATCGAAGCAGCGTGCCGCGAACGAGTGCGCGCGCCTGGCTTCGCTTCCCTCGAGAAGTCCGCCGGCTCGGCGATAGGCATGGCCCGCGGCTGCGAAGTTCCTTCGCGCGATCTCGACGCTGCCAAGGGTGATGTTGGCCTGGCCAGCGACGAAGCGATCCGTCGCGGAAGCAGCGGTGCGGAGGGCGTTGGCCGCGGCGTCCATATCGCCCGCGTGATAGAGCGACAGCCCCTCGAGGTAGCGGGCGCTCTCGCGATCCACGCCCTGCGCTCGGTCGGCAGCCACGCGCGCCAACGTCGCGGCGCGCCGGAAGTCCTGGGCTCGATACGCCGACATCGCCGAATCGAGCGACTGCGGCACCGATTGCGGCACGGCTTCAGCGGGCCCGCATGGCACGATGAGTGCAGCGAGCACCATGACAACCAACGACAGCGAAGAGCGAAGGACTCGTCCCATCATTTCGGTACTCTACGCCACGGTCGCGATCCATGACCGCTGGAGGCTGCCTTTGGAACTGCTTTCCTCGATCCGCCGCAACCTGTTGCTCCGCCCGTTCCGCCCGTGCGTGATCGATGACTTCCGCACATGGCGGGGGATCGACCTCATGGTCGTCTCGTGGCACCTTGCCCGAGCGATCGAGAGGGAGAGCTCCGCGCAGCGGATTGGCATCATGCTGCCGACTTCAGGGCTCTTCCCAGCCGCCGCGATCGCTGGCTGGACCCTCGGACGGACGCTCGTCCCGCTCAACTACCTGCTGTCTCGGTCGGACCTCGAGTACGTCGCCCGCGACGCCGGGCTCGACTGCATCATCACGGTGGGGCCCATGCTCGACCTGGTCGGCGGCCCCATCGCGGGACTCACGGAGATCCGCCCCGACCGCATGAAGTTCAAGGGCATCCCGCCCGTGCGCATGACGAACCCGCTGCGCCGAGAGGACGTCGCGGTCGTGCTGTACACGTCTGGCACCAGCGGCCGCCCGAAGGGCGTCATGCTCACCTGCGGGAACATCAGCGCCAACGCACGCCAGTGCAAGGAGTGGGTGCAGTTCGGACCGCAGGACCGCATCCTCGGCGTCCTGCCCCAGTTCCACTCCTTCGGACTGACGGTGCTGACGATGCTGCCGCTGGCGACAGGCGCGAGCGCGGTCTACACCGCTCGGTTCGTTCCTCGGAAGATCGTCGAGCTCGCGCGCGAGCACAAGCCGACGACCCTCGTCGCGATTCCGTCGATGTACAACGCGCTGCGACTCCTGAAGGATGCGCCCCGCGATTCCTTCGCGTCGCTGCGATTCGCCGTCTCGGGAGGCGAGCCGCTGCCCGAGGCGGTCTATGACGGCTTCAAGGAGAAGTTCGGCATCGAGATCAACGAGGGCTACGGGCTCACCGAGACCGCTCCCGTGACCAACTGGTGCCGCCCGATCGAGCAGCGTCGGAAGTGCGTCGGTCGGGCGCTGCCGGGAGTCGAGCAGCGAATCGTCGGTCCAGACGGACGTGTCCTTGGTCCGAACGAGGACGGCGAGGTGCGCATGCGCGGTCCGAACATCATGAAGGGCTACCTCAATCTTCCCGAGGAGACGGCCGCGGTGTTCGATGAGCACGGCTTCTTCAAGTCGGGTGACATGGGGCGGCTCGATGAGGACGGCATGCTCTCGATCACGGGCCGCATCAAGGAGATGCTCATCATCGGCGGCGAAAACGTCTTCCCGCGCGAGATCGAGGAGGTGCTCAACCGACACCCGAGCGTGAAGGACTCCGCCGTCATCGGCATGGCCGACGGCATGCGCGGCGAGGTCGCGCTCGCGTTCGTGGAGCTCAAGGAGGGCGCCTCATTCGATGAATCCGCGCTCAAGGTCTGGTGCCGCGAGCACATCGCCGGCTTCAAGGTTCCGCGCGACATCAGGCTCATCAAGGAACTGCCGCGCAACCCGACGGGCAAGATCATGCGGCGCAAGCTCTCGCCCGCGATCGCCTGCGAGTCTTCCGCTGCGCCCTGAGGCGAATTGAACCGCTCAGTTGCAGGGGCCCCACGCGTTCAGCAGCACCGCCATGTCGGGTGAACTCGTCGTGCCGTCGCCAGTCAGGTCTCCGGCTGCCGTGCCCCATGCATTCAGCAAGAAGGCGATGTCGAGCGAATCGACCGATCCTGAGTTGTTCAGGTCCTCGGGGCAATTCGGGCAGGGGGTCGATTGTCCCGCGACAAGCGTGATCGCGACATCGCCTCCCTGTCCGGACTTCGGACCGACCCGGAAGAAGTACTGTTGCCCGCACTGGACGGTGAAGGTCACCTTGCTCGAACCGACCCCGGGGCAGCCCGTGAAGTTGTCGTTGCACGCGACTTGCGTCGGAGCGCTGCACGGGCCCGTGTAGATCGCGATGACGGTGTCGAACCACGATCCGCACGTCCGAAGCTCCATCGAGCCGGTGCGATCGGAAACGTAGGTGCACCAGACGTCGCGGGCGAAGGCCGCGCCAGCACCGCAGTTCGAGGGCTGGGGAAGCTCGTTCTGAGATCGCCCTGTGTTGAGCGTCAGCGTGCCGACGGCGATCGGAGCAGCACCTGAACAGGCGTCGTAGGGCGGCGCGCCGTTCAAGCACCCTGCGACCGCCGCTTCGACGCACGTTGCATCCCAGACCTGCTCGCAGCAGAAGGCGTCGTTCGCGCACACCGCCGAGCAGCACGCAGGCGAGTTGCAGCCCGCGGATTCATGCGGGAGGTAGCACGAGGGTGCGGTCGCCGTGCACGGGGTGCAGTTCTGGGCGACCACCACCTTGGCCGTATATGCATTGCCTGCGATGCACGTGATGTCGGAGCCACCGAACGCGGGATAGGTTCCACCCGAGACCACCAGCGAATAGGTGCCAGGAGGAATGCACTGCGCCGCCGAGGACGACACCACGCAGAAGTTGCTGGCCAGGTGCAGGAGGCTGGCAGACATCGGGATGCACGTCCCATCGGGAACGAGCGCTGCCCAGGCTTGCGGGCTTGAGGAGAACTCGAGGGTGACGCGCGCGAGCCCGTCCCCGTCTGGGTCTGGAATCGTCACCCGGAAGACATCGACGTCGAGTCCATTCGTCGAGCTCGGCGGTCGACCGAGCGTGCCGCGCATCTGCGTGTTGATGGGCAGAGACTGCGGAATCCCCGCGGTCGCGGCGTAGCACGGATCGTTGGCGCGCTCATCGCAGCCCTCCGTCTCGACAACGGAGCCTGGCTCGACGGCGGGGGCGCAGCCGGGAACGCAGGTCTGAGTCGCGATCGTGACACAGATCGAATCCCACGACTGCGAGCAGCATGATGGATCGACCGCGCAGACTGCGGTGCAGCACGAGACGTCGTCGCATGCACCCTGCGCGTGCGCCTTGAAGCAGCTTGCCTGGGTCACGCCGCAGGTTCCGGGCGAACCCTGGCAGGTGAATCCTGCGAACTGCGCGCAGGTGACGTCCCACTGCGTGTCACAACAGAATGGGTCCGCAGCGCAGACGGCGGTGCAGCAGGCGGCGTTGTCACAGGCGGGATTGGAGTGCGCCGAATAGCAATTGCCGCTGACGGCTGCGCCGCAGTAGCCGATGCAGCTCGTGTTCGCGATGCCCACGCAGCTCGCATCCCAGTCGGAAGCGCAGCAAAGTGGGTCGACCGCGCAGACGGTGGTGCAGCACGCGGAGCTATCGCAGCCAGGGGTCGCGTGCGGGCTGAGACACGACGATGTCGTCGGGCATTGCGCAGCCGCCGTGCCGACGGCCCACAGCGATGCAGCCAACGCGACGGCGTGGAGCAGGAGTGATTGCAGGCAGGCGGACATGCTCTTCAGAAGGTACGCAACGACGCGGTGGGGTGCATCGCTTTCACGTTGAATCGGCGAATTTGCCGCGTCCGCGCACGCACGGCGCGACCGAAAACAAGACGAGCGCGAGAGAGGGACGACAGAAGGCAAAGCCCCCGGCTCTTGCGAGCCGGGGGCTTGGAATGAACAACCGATTGCTTGGTGCAGACAGCCCGATTACGGGCAGTTGCCCCAGGCGTTCAGGAGCACTGCAACGTCGGCAGAGCCGACGATGCCGTCGCCGTTCAGATCGGGCGTCGGGGTGCCCCAGCCGTTGAGCAGGGCAGCCACGTCGAACGAACTGACGACGCCGTCGCCGTTCAGGTCAGCCGGGCACGGCGGAGCGCAGGTGCCGGCAGGCGTGACGGTGATGTTGCCCGTACCGAAGCCCGTGGCGCCGTAGGCGCCGATCGAGATCAGGTACGTCGTGCCGCAGGTCGGCGTGAAGCGAACCTCCGACTGGAGCGTGCCGACACAGGTCGACGGCGCATCAGCGTCATCGTCGCACGCGACGAGGGCGCCGCCGCAGGCGTCGAACACACCGATCTTGGTGTCGAACGACGAACCGCAGAGCGAGATCACGAGCTCGCCATTGCCAGTCGCCGTGTGACGGAACCAGATGTCGTTGTAGATGTTGCCGTTGCCGAACTTCGTGCAGGCGATCGTCGTGCCCGTTGCACCCTGGGTGCTGAACGGAGTCACGCCGACAGGCAGGTTGATCGCGGTGGCGCACTCATCGTTCGCCGGAGGAGCAACCTGGCAGTTCGTGCAGCCCGCGATGGCCGCGTTCGCGCAAACCTGGTCCCACTGCGTGTCGCAGCAGAACGCGTCCGCAGCGCAGATCTGCGTGCAGCACGCAGCGTCCTCGCAGAACGGAGTGGCGTGCGGGGTGCAGCAGCTCAGCGTGCCAGCGTCGCCGCAGCTCGGAGCATCGCCGATGAAGGTAATGATGAGCTCGGTCGCGCCGGTATCGCCACCCCAGCCGCCGACGCGGATGAGGTACGAGGTTCCGGCGGTCATCGCCGCATTGAGGCTCGAGGCGAACGCCGGGCAGCCAGCGCCGTCATCGTTGCAGACGAGCATCGTGCCACCGACGTCCGGGCAATCCGACCAGACTTCGATGCCGGTGTCGAACGGAGCCGTACCCGTGCAGGTCTCGAGCTTGTAGTCGCCCGTCTGGCCCGCGGTGAAGCGGAAGAAGACGTCCTTGGTGAACGCCGTGCCGCCGAAGCCACAGGTGACCGCGTTGTAGTCGGTGCCCGCGAAGGTGTTGTCGAACGGATTCGGACCCTCGACGGCGGTGGTCGCGCCAGCGCAGGTGTCGTTCGGCGGGGCCGCCGCATCGCACGGAGTGCCGGTCACATTGATGGTGTAGGAGTTGCCGATCGTGCCACCGCAGGGGTAGCCATCGAACACGCTGGTGAGGCAGACGACATAGTAGGAGCCAGGAGCAAGGCAGACAGAGGTCGTGCCCGGGCAGGCGCCCGTGGTGGCGGTACCGATGATGCCGCCGCAAGCCGTGTCGACGATCGCGGCGAAGCAATCGAGGCTCGACTTGATGCTGAGCGCCACGGTCGTGCCCTCGGTGATCGTGAGCAGGTACCAGTCGGTGTCGCGGGTGCCGCCGGCAGCCCAGAACTCGCCGGTGACCGTGTCGTTGATGGCGATCGGCTGGCTCGGGCTACCGCCCGCAGCGTTGTTGCAGCCGCCGTTGAGGTCCTCGCCGCAGAGCTCGACCTCGGTACCGGTGCCCGTGCCGATGTCGCAGGGGACGAACGGAGCGATGCTGATCTGACCCGCACCCGAATCGGCAGCGCTGTAGCCACCGATCACGATGTAGTAGGTCACGCCAGCCTCGAGGCCGACGGCCGGGATGAGGCTCGAGAAGTTGGCGCAGGACGCCGGACCGTCGTCATTGCACGCGAGCACGCCGTCGGCGACCGAGCACGTGTTCATCACGGCCAGGCGGGTGTCGAACGGAGCGATGTTGCAGGTCGAGACGGTGTACGCGCCCGAGGTCGCAGGGGTGAAGGTGTAGAAGAGCGAGTTGTAGATGAGGTCATCGCCGAACGCGCCTGGATCGCAGACGCCCGTGAGGTCGACGACCGTCGTCGCACCGACGGTGCTGAAGTCGTTGAGACCCTCGACGAGAGCCGTCGCGCTCTTGCAGTTGCTGCCCGCGTTGCGGGTGATCGTCAGCGTTCCACCGCCGACGGCCGTCGTCGCGGAATAGCCGCCCAGGGCGATCTTGTACGCCGTGCCGGCGACCAGATCGACGGTGGGGATGAGGCTGGTGAAGCCAGCGCATCCAGCGCCGTCATCGTTGCACGCGAGCACGCCACCGGCGGGATCGCAGGTGTTCATGATGGCGATCTTGGTGTCGAACGACGCCGTGTTGCACGTCGAGAAGCGGAACGAGCCCGACTCGATCGGCGTGAACTGGTAGAAGTTCGTGTTGTAGATCTGCTGGGTGAACTGCATCGTGCAGGCACCCGTCAGGTCGATCGTCAGGGCGCTCGCCGTGTTGGTGAATGGATTGTCGCCCTCGTTCACCACCGTCGGTGCATCGCAGTTGCCGCCACCGCCGCCGCCGCCGCCACCACCATTGAACGTGATGTTGAGCGTGCCAGCGCCGCCGTTGGTCGCGCCGAATCCGCCGATCACGACCTTGTAGGTCGTGCCCGCGACGAGAGTCGCCGAGGTCTGGCTCTGGAGCGCGCAGGAGTCATCGTTGCAGCCAAGAACGCCAGCGGTGGGATCGCAGGTGTTCAGAACGGCGATACGGGTGTCCCACGTCGCGCCACCGCAGGTCGCGAAGGTGTGGGCACCACTTTCAGCCGCGGTGAACGTGAAGAATGTGGACTTGTAGATCGTGTGCGCAGCGGCGCATCCAGCGCCGGCCGGCATCGCGAAGTTCAAGGTCGACGCCGTCGTGTCGAACGCATTGGCGCCGACGATCGCTGCGGGCGCCGTGGCGCAGTCCTGCGCCGACGCCGCTCCAGCCAGGAGGACAGCAGTCGCCGTAGACAGGACGATTTGACACATCTTCGATCGCATCATTTTTCTCCTTGGGCAGTTGCTCGCGGCATGCTCCGCCGCCTTCACACTCTCGCAAAGCGACCAAAGGCGTCTGGTACGCATGACGCCTCGGCACCCTTGGAAGATACCGCTGAAAGGGTGGGCTCCAAGTGTTATCCCGCCATTTGGAATAAACTCGGACGGGCGGCGGAGGGGTTGAATCTGACCTCCTGCGTGCCGCCGAAATATGGACCTCACCCGACACCCCCAGTTTGGAGTCATCGAATGTCACTGACCGTTGGAACCGCAGCGCCCCGTTTCAAGCTCCCCCACAAGCCCGGCGAGGAGGTCGACGTGGGGGCTCTGATCGGCAAGGAGAAGGTCGTCCTGCTCTTCTTCCCGCTGGCATTCAGCTCGGTCTGCACTGAGGAAATGTGCCATTTCCGCGATGACTGGAGTGACTGGCAATCGCTCGGCTGCTCTGTGTTCGGGATTTCGATCGATAGCCCTTTCGTGACCGACAAGTTCCGGACCGAGCTGCGGATCCCGTTCCCGATCCTCTCGGACTTCAACAAGACCGTCTCCGCGAGCTACGACGCACTTCACGCGGAACTCCTGGGTATGAAGGGTGTTACCAAGCGGGCTGCCGTGGTGATCGGCAGCGACGGCAAGGTGTCATACGCTTGGGAGGCGGAGATCCCAAAGACCCAGGTCGATTTTGCTGCGCTGCGTGCCGCGGTCGCGGCCACGCGCTGAACGGACCGGTTCAATTCACGGCCTTGCCGTCGATCCAGCGCCCGGCTGCTGAGCCGATGGCGCTGTGGTTGCTTGCGGGACCGCTGACTTCGAGGGTGATGGCGGGTTTGCCTCGGCCGTCGTGAGCCGAAGCAGCAGGACGTGTTCGCGCCGCGCCTTATCTCCTCCCTCGAAGACAAGCCACCGTCGATCTCCCAAGGCCAACCCCATGGCGTTCGAAGTGGATCCGCCCCAGATGGTGCGCCCCTTCGACCATGTGGTTCCACGGTCCGTGGAAACCAGCTCGTGCATGGGGTAGGGGAAGGCGGCTTCGGCTTGGGCGAAGCGGATGGTGTCGCTGCTTTCGTAGAGGAGCCCGCCTGCGGAGGGGCCGCCCTCGTATCCCGTCACTGGAGTTGCTGCGCCATCTCTCAGCAGGGTTCGATCCATCGACTTCGGCGCGCGCACCATGACCAGGCCTCCGGGGAGATACGTCGGATCGCACGAAGGTGTCTTGAGCATTTCCGCGACGGACCATCCCTGTCCCGCTGCAAAACGAACCTCTGTCGCGCGCACGGTGCCTTCGACGACCGCCGTGGCGCCTGAGCGCAGCACGCCGCCCGCCGCCGCCATCGAACCGGTCAGCAATCGAATCGGGCGCGCCGTGCAATCGATCTCCGCGACCTTCGAGAACGCCCGACCATCCGGAGAATCGAATGCCGTGAGTCGCTCAGCGACGCGCTTGCCGTTGGCGAACTGGACCAAGAGCTTCCACGGGCGCGCATCGCCCGCTGCGAAACCGATCGTCGCCAGCTCGATGGAGCCGCCACCGATGTCGATCGCATGCGGATCACTCATCGTTCCTGCCGCATCGATGAACCGACCGACGAGAGAGTCGATGGTCCGACCGTCGTCGGCCGTGCGGACGGCGATCGCCGTGACCAGCGCGCGTGCTCCATCCGACGCGACGCTTGGATCGCGATGCTCATCGATATCGCCGTCGGCGGACGAGTACACCGCGCGCGGGACCGGGAAGCGGGAGAGGTCCCCCTCAGCCGTGCACTCGAGCACGCGCATGTTTCCTGCCGCGAGGTCGAAGCCGATCCGACCGAGGCTGAAACCCTTCATGCCGATGCGCCCGATCTCGAACTCGTTCAGTTTCACAGCGAGCGATCCGTCGTAGCGGCTGATCTCGACCTCGATCGGGGCGCCTGGCAGCGCGCTGCCAGGGCGTTCAGTCTCAAATGGGAAACGACCGCCACCGAAGAGCTTGCCCGTGAGCACGGCACCCCATTCGCGATCGTCGAGATTGACGGTGCCGCCGTCAAAGGCAATCGCGGCACCTCGGCCGTTGAACTCGTCGATCACGACCGTCGCGCGCAGGACGAAGTCACCCCCGCCGAGCAGCACGTCGGAGTGCTGGCGGAGGTTGCGTTGATTGGGGGCTGCTTCGAGCGAGTCTACGCCTGCGATCGCCTGCGCCTCGGCAAGCGTCCGTCCGCGCAGGTCGACGACGCCGCGCTGGTCCTTCGGCGAGACGATCGTGATCGAAGTTCCATCGCTCGAGGCGTGCGCCGACGTACCGGGCGTCTGCGCCGCCGCCGTCGCGGCGGCTGCGGGTGGCTCTGGAGGCTCCCCGACAGGAGCACACGCGGCGGCGATCGAAAGCGAGAGAACAGCCAGGTGCATGGTCATTGCACCGTCAACATCGGTCAGGGTGGCGGAATCCCGTCAGCGGAGCCCGAGTCGGGCTTGATCATCCCCAGTTGTTGAGGAGGATCGCGAGGTCGTTTCCATCGACCACGCCGTCGCTGTCCACGTCACCGACCGCACCGTTCATGCCCCAGTTTCCAAGGACGACGGCCATGTCGCTGCCGTCGACCACTCCGTCACCGGAGAGATCGCCGAGGTCGACGTTCACGGTCACGGTCTGGACATCGGAGGCGCTGCGACCGCACTCGTCGGTGACGGTCCAGGTGATGGTGATCGGGCTGTCGATGCGGTCGAAGCCAGCGGCGATGCTCGCCTTGCCGTCGCTGCGGAGGTAGGTCAGGTTGAGGATGGGACCGCAGCCAGAGGCCGTCACGACGCCAACGGGCGTGAGGAGTGTCATGGTGCCAGTCACCGGGGTCCCGACGATATCGGGCGGCGCCGTCACGACCGGCGGGTTACCCAAGTTCATCTCGTTTAGGCTGGCGAGCGTCGGCACGATCGGAGTGCCATCCGAATCGGTGAGCAGGTTCCGAATCTTCGGATCCGCGCGGAAGTCGATCAGACCCGCGGGCGTGCAGTCGTTGGTCTGCCCGATCACGAGGAACCGAAGGCGCTTGGCGACCACGTTGCCCGCCGAGGGTGCGCTCGGAGGCGTGATGCCGACCGCCATGTCGATGCGCTTGGTACCACCGTCATGGTTGAAGTAGATCGGCAGGTCGAACGGAGCATCACCCGGCTCCTCGGCCACGAACTGCAGGACCGAGCCGTCGTACTGGATGGCGCTCTGAAGACCCACGACTGCTGGGGCACCAGGGCCGATCTTCACGCTGACGACGATCTCATCGCCGACATCCGCGCAACGCGGAGTGACGAGTTCGACCGAAGACGCAGCGCTGGCGCCAGCGGCGATGCCGAGGGCGCAGGTGGTTACGAACGTGAGGAGAGACGGAGAGAGGGTAGGGATCGATGCGAACTTCATGGTCAGGATCCAGTACATGCACCCCATGCGCCGAGCATAGCTGCGAGGTCACCTGCGTCGGTGATGCCGGAGCCGTCGACGTCGGCTGCTCCTGGCTGTCCCCACGCGTTGAGAAGGATGGCGAGGTCATTCGAATCGACGATGCTGTCGCCGTTGATGTCGGCGGGACAGGGCGGAACCTGGACGATCACGGCGGGCGTGAGCGTTCCGGTCACGTCGAGACCAGGCACTGTGCCGTCGTACACGATGGTGTCGGCGGGATTGGTCACGGTCATCGTCGGGGCGATTCCGACCGTGGAACTGCTGAAGGCATTCAACGCCCTGAAGCGGAAGGTCACGACTTGCACTCCGGCGACGGGGACCTGCACGGGGTTGCCGAGCGGTGCCAGGCCGTAGTAGAGGGCGCTGCCATCACCTGGCGGGTTCGCCTCGTTGATGCCGGTGTAGTCGTTGGCGGGAGTTGGGAAGTAGGAGCTCAGCAGCGGCACGGAGCCCGCCGTCACGAGTCCCACGAGCTGCAGCTGCGCGGGATTCCACTGCAGGATGCAGTCGATCGCGACGAAGCTGGTTCCGACGAGCGAGCCGCCGATCACCTCTTGGGTGGCGCGCAGCTTCACGTCGAAGATCTGGTTGACCGCGACGGGGGTCGTCGGGCCAACAAGCGACAAATTGATCTGCGAGTCAGCAAGACAGGCAGATGTCGCAAGAAACCCAGCGAGCAAAGTTGTAGGCTTCGCAACGCGCAACGCGGTCGAGCTCCCAAGATTCATGTCTTTCCCCTCCGGTCCGTCCGGTCCCGCGGGACATTCCGCGGGCTCTCCGTTGGGTCTAGTGTGCAGCACCGAGGCTTCACCGCAAACGAAGATCGCGGGAAACCCGTAAATTGACAGTGGTTACCGCACACCTGCGCGTTCGGAAACACAGGCTGCGCCGACTGTCCTAACTGCGAGGACTCATAATCGGAGTGGCCCACTTCCGTCCTCAGGGACAAACCCGTCCGAGAAGAGGTTGCTCGCATCGCCCCCTTCAGATTGCCCCCGTTCATGGAGCGTCCGCACGAGATCCCGTCCTTCGATTCTGCCCGATGCGCGGCCTACCTCGACGGCACGCGCCAGGCGCCGCCGCGCGAGCAGTTGCTCAAGGCGCTGCAATTGGCGGACGAGGGCTGCGGCCGGAAGGCGCTGGACGTCGGATGCGGACCTGGCAAGGAGGTCGTCGAACTGCTCCGCGCCGGGTTCGAGGTCACCGCGATCGACCCCTACCCGTCGATGGTGGACCTCACCGAGTCGCGCGTCCGAGAGGAGCTGCCCTCGGCAGTTCCGCGCTTCCGCGCCTTCTGCGCCCGAGTGGAGGATTTCTCGACGCATCTCCCCGAATCCGAATTCGATCTCGTCCACGCAGGCTTCGTTCTGCCGTTCATCGCGTCCCGCGACTTCGGGCGGACGTTCGCCGCGCTTCGCGCATGCATCGCTCCGCGAGGGCTGTTCGCGGGGCAGTTCTTCGGACCGGACGATGAGTTCCTGCGGAATTCCCCGCCCGGAAGCATGACGAGCCACATGGCGGGGGAAGTTCGTCCGCTCCTCCGAGGATTCGAGATCATCGAGCATCAGGAGGTGAATCGGGCGGGGTTCATCGGCAGCGGACGATCCAAATGGTGGCATGTGCACCACGTCATCGCTCGCAGAATCCCTTGAAAACCGATCCAGAAAGCGGGCGAAGGGGATCGAACCCTCGACATTCAGCTTGGAAGGCTGACGCTCTACCGCTGAGCTACGCCCGCATGGGACGCGGACTATACCGCGGCGAGGCTCCTGGTTGCACCGCCGAGTCGCGGGTTCGCGGGGGCGCTGCGCCGACCGCGCAGGATTCGCAAAAAGTCGTTATCCTTTCGACCCCTTGCCGACAACCTCGCGCAAGACGGGTGCGCCCTCTCCAGGCGGAGGATCCTGGGGGTCGTCATCCCGACGTTCATGAGTCAGAGATACGTATCCATCAGTCCTAGTGGCGGTTGAACCCGCCACGCAACAGGAAGACAGCCAAATGAAGACTGCCTTCTCGCGCACGGGCCGAGCGCTCGCCGCCCTCGTTCCCGTTTTCGTCGCCTCCGCCGCTTTCGCGGGCGAGGCGGACCTCAAGCTCCCCGATGTCAACTTGGTTGACTTCGGCGGCGGGCTCACTGGCAAGACCCTGATGATGGGCGGCCTGGTGATCTCGGTCCTCGGAGCGCTGTTCGGTCTCATCCAGTACAAGCAGACCGTCGCGCTTCCCGCCCACAAGTCGATGCTGGCGGTGTCCAACATCATCTGGGAGACCTGCAAGAGCTACGTCATCCAGCAGGGCAAGTACCTGTCGGTGCTGTGGTTCCTGATCGCCGGCGCGATCATCTTCTACTTCGGGTTCCTCGAGCACAAGAGTTTCCGCGACGTCACCGTCATCCTGCTCGCCTCGATCCTCGGAATCCTCGGCAGCTACGGCGTCGCCTGGTTCGGAATCCGGATCAACACGCAGGCGAACTCGCGCGCCGCGTTCGCGTCGCTCAAGGGATACCCGCTGCCTGTCCTTGGCATCCCGCTGAAGTCGGGCATGTCGATCGGCATGCTGCTGGTGTCGGTCGAGCTCTTCTTCATGATCTGCATCCTCTGCTTCCTCCCAGCAGAGCTCGTCGGTCCGTCGTTCATCGGCTTCGCCATCGGCGAGTCGCTCGGCGCGTCGGCCCTCCGCATCTGCGGCGGCATCTTCACCAAGATCGCCGACATCGGCGCCGACCTGATGAAGATCGTCTTCAAGCTCCCCGAGGATGACCCGAAGAACCCGGGCGTCATCGCCGACTGCACCGGCGACAACGCCGGCGACTCCGTCGGCCCGACGGCGGACGGCTTCGAGACCTACGGCGTCACCGGCGTCGCGCTCATCGCCTTCCTCGCGTACTCGCTCGGAAACCAGGGCGCTGCCGGCGACATGTGCGGCAAGCTGATCGTGTGGCTCTTCGCCATGCGCGCGCTCATGATCGTGACCTCGCTCGCGTCCTACTTCATCAACGAAGTGATCTCGAACGCGAAGTACGCGACCTCGAAGGACTTCCACGAGGAGGCGCCGCTCACCTGGCTCGTCTGGATCACCTCGATCCTCTCCATCGCGGTGACCTTCGTCGCCTCGAAGGTCCTGCTCGGCGACATCACCTACAACGGGAATGCGCTGCCGAACCTGTGGTTCGCGCTCAGCATGATCATCAGCTGCGGCACCATCGCCGGCGCCCTCATCCCCGAGTTCACCAAGGTGTTCACGTCGACCACCTCGGGACACGTCGATGAGGTCGTGAATGCATCGAAGCAGGGCGGCGCCTCGCTGAACATCCTCTCCGGCTTCGTCGCGGGTAACTTCTCTGCCTTCTGGAAGGGCCTCGTCATCGCAGGCCTGATGGCCATCGGCTGGTACTTCTCGACGAACAAGGACGTCATGGCGATCATGCCGGAGGCGTACTCGTTCGCCGGCCCGATCTTCGCCTTCGGCCTCATCGCGTTCGGCTTCCTTGGCATGGGTCCCGTCACCATCGCGGTCGATAGCTTCGGCCCGGTGACCGACAACGCCCAGTCCGTATACGAGCTGTCGCGCATCGAGGCGCAGCCCG
The DNA here is from genome assembly GCA_041183345.1 of Planctomycetota bacterium. Classification (GTDB taxonomy): domain Bacteria; phylum Planctomycetota; class Phycisphaerae; order Phycisphaerales; family SM1A02; genus QWPT01. Next base: position 23,908 of record JBEGLX010000026.1, on the reverse strand, counting down.
GCATCAAGGAGGAGATCAAGCGCGACTTCGGCTTCGAGCCTGACTTCGAAAGCGCCAAGTACACCCTTGAGAAGGGCGACGGCGCAGGCAACACCTTCAAGGCGACCGCGAAGCCCGTGCTCATCGGCACGGCCGTCGTCGGCGCCACGACGATGGTGTTCGGCATCATCCTCGCGCTCATCAAGTCTCAGGCCCCCGCGGACGCGACGGTCGAGCAGCTCAAGGCTGCATCGCAGACCGTGATCGCCAAGCTCTCCATCGTGACCCCCGAGGTGCTCCTCGGGCTCCTCATCGGTGGCGCGGTGATCTACTGGTTCACCGGTGCCGCAACCCAGGCCGTCGTCACCGGCGCCTACCGCGCGGTGGTGTTCATCAAGAACAACATCGACCTCAACAAGGCCGAGGCGAGCATCGAGGATGCGAAGAAGGTCGTCGAGATCTGCACCGTGTACGCGCAGAAGGGCATGACGAACATCTTCATGGTCGTCTTCTTCTTCTCGCTCGGACTGCCGTTCTTCGATCCTTACTTCTTCATCGGCTACCTCGTCGCCATGGCGTTCTTCGGTCTCTACCAGGCCATCTTCATGGCAAACGCCGGCGGCGCATGGGACAACGCGAAGAAGATCGTCGAGGTCAACCTCCGCGCGAAGGGCACCGACCTCCACGCGGCGACCGTCGTCGGCGACACCGTCGGCGATCCGTTCAAGGACACCTCCTCGGTGGCGCTCAATCCCGTCATCAAGTTCACGACGCTCTTCGGTCTCCTTGCCGTCGAGATCGCGATCGCGATGAAGGATCACCCTGCGAAGATGTGGATCGGAATCGGCTGCTCGCTGATCGCCTGCTTCTTCGTCTGGCGCAGCTTCTACGGCATGCGCATCCCGACCGACGCGAAGTAAGCGCTTCGATCGGGTGACCCATCAGACTTCGATACGACGGGCCGCTCCGCAAGGAGCGGCCCGTTTCATTCGCGTCAGGCCCCGGTTGCGATCGACTCGTGGCGGAGTCCGACCTCGAGGGCGAGCTCGACGAACTTCCGACTCGGTGGGGCCGTCGCAGCGACCTGCCCCGCGCCATGGGTGAACCCGAGCATCCACGCATGAAGCCCCAGCGTTCGGTCGTCGCCCTTCGAGGGCTGCAGGACGCGTGCGCCGGCGCCGTAGAGTGGGTCCCCCGCGATCGGGAATCCGAGATGGGCAAGATGCACGCGGATCTGATGGAGTCGACCCGTGTGCGGGATGCAGCTCAGCAGGGTGTGGGATTGGCTGGTCGCGAGGACCTCGATGTCCGTCTGCGCGGGCTTTCCCGCCTTGGTGACCGCGCTCACGAGGCGGGTTCCCTCGTTCGAAGGGACGCGCCGCTCCTCGAGGTTCAACTCGATCGACTGCGCGCCCGCCCTCATGCGGCCCTTGACGACGGCGAGGTAGCGCTTGTCGACTTCGCGCGCCTCGAACTGTGCTCGGATCGCGTCATAGGCGTCGGGATCGAGGGCGCAGGCGACGCATCCGCTCGTCGGGCGGTCGAGCCGATGCAGCAGCCCATAGTCGCGGCGCTCGCCGAGGCGGAGAAGCCTGCCACCGAAGCGGGCGACAAGGGCGTTCAGGAGGCTGTCCTCGCGGTGGGAGGTGCCGGGCTCGGTCACCATTCCTGGCGCCTTGTTCGCCACCACCACGAGCGCATCCTCATGGACGATCTCGAGCCTCAGCCTCGTGTTTGGAACCGGTTGCGCCACGCGCGCGAGTCTACCGCTCCTCGGCGATGAGGGTACGATCGCGACATGCGAACTCTCGGCGTGAACTCGCGGCTCAGGCCCTTCGGCGCGACCATCTTCGCGGAGATGACCGCCCTCGCTGTGAAGCACGGCGCCTTCAACCTCGGTCAGGGCGCGCCCGACTTCGATGGACCGGAGTTCGTCAAGGAGGCTGCGATCAAGGCGATCCGCGACGGACGCGGACAGTACGCCCGCATGACGGGCCTCCCCGAGCTCACCAAGGCGATCGCGGAGCGATTCGAGAAGACGAGCGGCTTGTCCTATGAGCCCGAGCGCGACATCGTCGTGACCTGCGGCGCGACCGAGGCGATCGTCGACTGCATCGCGTCGCTCATCGAGACGGGCGATGAGGTCGTCATGTTCGAGCCGTTCTACGACTCGTATCCGGCGGCGGTCGCGATGGCGGGGGGCGTTGCGAAGGTCGTGACGCTGGAGGCGCCGGGCTTTCGCGTCGACGAGGCTGCGCTGCGCGCGGCGATCTCGCCCCGGACTCGGGTCCTGATGGTGAACAGTCCGCACAACCCAAGCGGCCGAATCCTCGATGACGCGGAGCGCGCGATCATCACGCGCATCGCGAATGAATTCGACCTGATCGTCATCAGCGACGAGGTGTACGAGGAGCTCTGGTACGAGACCCGTCACCGCACGCTCGTGACCGAGCCAGGGATGCGCGAGCGGACGATCGTGCTTGGCAGCCTCGGAAAGAGCTTCTCCTTCACCGGATGGAAGGTCGGCTGGGCGATCGCGCCGGCTCCGCTGGCAGCGGCGGTGCGGGCGGCGCATCAGTTTGCCACGTTCTGCGCGCCGACGCCGCTCCAGGTCGCCGCCGCAGCGGGGCTTTCCGCGCCGAATTCGTATTTCGAGGAGTTCCGCGCCGAGTATCGCGCGCGCCGCGACCGCATGGTGAAGGGACTGCGGTCCTGCGGGCTGCGCTGCGAAAGTCCAGAGGGCAGCTACTTCGCGCTCGCGGACCACTCCGACTTCGGATTCGCCGACGACTACGCCTTCTGCCGACACCTCGTCGAGCATGGAGGTGTTGCCGCCATTCCTCCAGGCGCGTTCTATCTCAACAAGCACAAGGCGCGCACGCTCGTCCGCTTCGCCTTCTGCAAGAAGGACTCCACCATCGACGGCGCGCTCGAGCGCCTCGCCCGCTATCGCAGCCGATTCGAACGCGGCGAGTTCGCCGCAGTCGGGACGCCGAATGCCGCATCCGTTTGAGACCCGAGAGATCTCCGCGTGGGTCGAGCCCTCGCGCGTCGAGCGCGCCGAGCGGATCCTTCGCGATCCGCGGCTCTCGGTGACCCGAGTCGGAAGCAGCGATGCGCGCGTTCGCAGGCATCTCGCCGAGGCGCTGGGAGCTACGCCATTCGATGACCTTCGTCAGCTCGCGGTGGTGACGCCCTCCGCTCTCTGGATCGACCAATCCGAGCCGCTTGGCGAAGCGGAGCGCGAGGCGCTCGTGCACGAGGACATCGCGCTGATCGCGGGGTCGTGCACGCTGCCGTTCCTCCTTGCGCTCCCTCAGTGCGAGACGGCGCCGAGCTTTCGCCGCATGCAGACGGGGCGAGCGCTCGTCGGGGTCTATGAGGCGTTCGGACGCGTCGACGTCATGCAGGCGGCCGTCGCCGTCCCCAACCAGTTCCACCTCGCGGAGGGCCTGCGCGTGGCTGCTGCGGCCGCGCTGACGGTGCTCGGACCGATCGAGTCGGTCACTGCATTCGGGCTGCGCGCAGGCACGGTCACGGCGAGCATCGTCGGTCGCCGCGGGCTCGGAACCCTTGCGGTCGGTGTCGGCGTCGACGCCACCAGCTTCACGCTCATTGGCGAGGGCGGGCACGCGACCATCGCGACAGCCCTTGTTGCGTGGCGCCGCGCGGACGGCACCTGGGTCGAGGAAACCCGACTTCCGCTCGACGGCGACGAGCCCACGATCCAGACCCTCCTGGAGGCAGAGAAGCCGACGGATTCACGGGCGGCCGACGACTCGCTCCGCCGCATGCGGCTGCGGATCGCCACGCTGGCCGACACGATCCGACTGTCGGCGCAGACCGGTCACAACGAGAGCACCGATTCAATGCTGCGGAGCTTCGGCGTCGATCCCGTCGAACTCGTCAGTGCGCGATCCTAAGCGCCGCCGGCTCGCATGATCGGAAGCCCTCCGTCCAAAAATGACAAGCCGCGCCCGTTGGACGCGGCTTGCGACATCGTGCGGGTCGGCGGTGCGCCACGACGGTGAATCCTCAGCGGATCCTTCCGAGGGGCGCTGCGCCAACGATCACGCGTTGATTGAAAGCACCTCGATGCGGGTGTAGTGCTGCTTGTGACCGATGGTCTTGCGGAAGCCCTTGCGGCGCTTGTACTTTCCGACAAGCACCTTCGGTCCGTCGGCTTCGCCGAGGACCTTGGCGGTCACCGAAGCACCGCTGAGATAGGGCATGCCGAGCTTGGCAGCCGCGCCGCCAGCGACATCACCGACCGCAAGCACCTTGTCGAAGGTGAGGGTGGAGCCGTCCGCTGCGTCGCGAAGGTCGATGTCGAGGACGTCGCCCTTCTGAACCTTGATCTGAGTGCCGCTGTCTTCGATGATCGCGTACATGTCTGTGGTCCTTGCAACCCGCGGGGACTCCCGAGGGGGAAGCGACAACGATACCAAAATCGGGGGATTTCGACAAGGGCTGCGCCCGCGCTGATTGCAGTCCCTGCGGCGACCGATACTATGGCGACGCATCGAAACGGCCGCTCGGTCGGCTTGTCCGCCCGGGAGGAAAGTCCGAGCACGACAGGACAAGGTGGTGGGTAACGCCCACCGACCCGCTGCTGGGTCAGGGACAGTGCCACAGAGAACAGACCGCCGGGGCGGGGGAACCCGCCCAGGCAAGGGTGAAACGGTGCGGTAAGAGCGCACCGCCCGGCCGGTGACGGCAGGGGCACGGCAAACCCCACCTCGTGCAAGCGCAAGCAGTTCCGCCTGAGTTCGCCTTACCGAGGCGCTCAGGCAGCCGCGGTCCGCGGTCTGGAACAGGTCGCGTGCTAGAGCCGATGGGCGACCATCGGCCCAGAGAAATGGCCGTTGCCTGCCCAAGCTGAGAGGCTTGGAGCGGGACAGAACTCGGCTTACCGATGCATGCAGCTCATGAGCGGCCTGTCCGAGAAGGACGGGCCGCTCGCCTTTTTCGGACCGCCAGATATCGTCCAGGCACAACGCGTTGTGCTCCTCCGCGCCGCACGCCACCACGGATCGGGGATAGGCATCGACCCTGAAGTTCGGTTTTTTCTCTTGTCTTTCGCGGCGGAACCGCAAAGATACGCCCTCCCCAGAGCGACCCACGTCGCCGCTGCGGGAACGGCGTCGCGTCGACGCCAAGCGCGGCACTCGCAAGGCAGCGGCCGCGGCTGCAGTCCTCGAGGTGTGTCCGCCCGCCTCGCAGCGGGTGGAGAGGTTGTCAGGACGGGACCAGAACGGGACCCACATGGGACCAAAATGGGACCCAAAGTGGGACCAAACACGGGACTTCGAGTCCCGATGCAGGAAGCCATGCAGAACGAAAGTCACGATCAGAGTTCATTCGCCGCTGGACCCGGGGGGACGTCATTCGGCCCTGGCTCCTCAAGCGGCGGTCTTGGCGGTGGAGCGTTTGGTGCTGGCGTCCCCTCGGTCGGCGGCCCTGCGGGGCTCTCGAAGGCGTCAAGCCTCCAGAACTACCACATGCTTGCCTTCCGCAAGGCCCTCCATCCCGAATTCTTCGGGATCGAAGGTCGGCAACGCGTGCAGCACGGCGAGTACGAGACCGAGGCGTGGATCTTCCGTGGGGGCCACAGCCTTCGTTTCACGCTCAACGGATTCTGCATGTCGGAGGTGGTCCTCGAGCAGATCGACCAGATCCCTGATCGGGGCCTCATCACCGCGCTCCCGTGCGCCGGCGAGCGCGACTTCGAGGAGAAGGTCGCGGAGAACATCATCTACATGACCACGATGCAGACCGAGACGCTCTCGGATCATCTGTATCTCGGCACCTACAAGGAGATGATGCAGCACGCGCGTGAGAACGACTCGCTGTTCGCCGCCTGGACCGATGCAGCCGGCAAGCCAAACCTCTCGCTGATCGACGTGCAGCACTTCCGCAACGAGGTCCACATCCAGGGCTACCAGCTCCGTTCGGACTGCGGTCTCGTGCTGCGGACGCAGTCGATGATCCAGATCGTCGCTCCGAAGGGCAAGGCTGCTCGTGGTGCCGATGCCAGGGCGAAGGCCAACGGCAAGGATTCGCAGCGCCGTCGTTGAACCAAGCCGCGCCCAGAGCGGTTGCAGGCTGAGCCCGGAGCTTCAAGATGACGAACCTCCTCTCGCGCGGAAGGCTCGAGGTCGAGACCGACCTCCTCCTCGGCGCAGAGGAGGTTCTGCTTCCTGTGGACATCATGGCGCGGTCTCAGCCTCCTGCGCCCGACTCGGTGCAGGCTCGCACTGAACCCGCGCGCTTCGATCCGAGTCTCTTCGCCGCGACACCTCCGAAGCCACAGGCGAGAAGCATCGCGGAGCCGCCGCTTTCGCAGCGATCTTCCACGAATCCGCGCGCGACAACCGATCAACAGCCCGAGGCTGCTCGGTCGTCCGAGTCGCTCCTCCCGAACCCGCTCGTCGATCGAGTGACCGCCCCGGCCGCATCCACGAAGGCCGAGCGGCTGGCGCTTCTTGACCAGCTGCATGCGCGCGAATGTCCGCACTGCACGACCGCAACCGCGCATACCCGCCTCGTCTTCGGCGAAGGCAACCCAGATGCCGAACTCGTCTTCGTCGGCGAAGCGCCAGGCGAGACCGAAGACAGGCTTGGCCGTCCCTTCGTCGGCAGGGCGGGTGAAAAGCTCGACGAGATGATCCACGCGATGGGACTGCGCCGCGAGGACGTCTACATCGCCAACGTGCTCAAGAGCCGACCACCCGACAATCGCACGCCGCTCGCACATGAGGTCGACGGTTGCGGTCCGTACCTGCTCGCCCAGCTCAGCGTGGTCCGTCCGAAGGTGATCGTCTGCCTTGGCGGACCTGCGACCAAGCTGCTGCTCGCCACGGAGCTCGGCATCACTCGCATGCGCGGAGCCTTCTCAAAGGTCGAGCTCGGACGAGCGGAGGGCGCACCCTTCGAGGTGCCCGTGATGCCGACCTTCCACCCCGCGTACCTGCTGCGCAACTACACCGTCGAGACGCGCGCGCAGGTCTGGGAGGATCTCAAGAAGGTCCTGGCCGCGATGGGCCGCCCGATCCCGACGCGCGCCGCTTCACGAAGCAGCTGAGGCGGCGCCTGCGACCTTGAGGATCAGCGTCACAGGACCATCGTTCAGCATGTCGACCTTCATCTCGGTTCGGAATCGGCCGGTCTCGACGTGAAGGCCCAGCGAGCGGATGCGCTCAACGACCTCGGTCACGAGCGGCTCCGCCACCTCGGGTCTCGCCGCGGCGATGAAGCTAGGTCGGTTCCCGCCGGAGCAGTCGCCGGCAAGCGTGAACTGACTGATCACGAGGACGCTTCCACCCACGTCGGGCAGGGAGAGGTTCATCTTTCCCGCCGCATCCTCGAAGACGCGAAGCTTCGCGATCTTGTCGGCCATCTTCTGCGCCTGCGCGCTTCCGTCGCCGACTTCGACGCCGAGCAGCACCACCAGTCCGCCGCGCTCCCCGAGTGCGCCCGTGCGCTCGCCCGCGACCCGCACCTCGCCACGCGAGCAGCGCTGGACGACGGCGATCATGGCTTACGCGAGGAAGACCATCGAGGCGCTCGAGACGAGCGCGGACCCCTTGTCATCCACCGCCTGGCGATAGTCGATGAGTTCGATCGAGGACGGCTTGGCCAGCCGCGCGGCAGCGGTCATGCAGCCGACCGAGCACCAGCGCGTCGCGTTCTTGCTCTCGTGCATGCGGGCGACGAGCCGCTCTGGCCCGGCGATGAACTCCTTCATCATGGAGCGATCGGTCTCCTCGACCGCGCGGCGACGAGTGTCATCGACCGCAGCGGGCTCGCCGAAGGCTGGTCCGACGTGCGACATGTCGGCGCTCGCGATGAAGAGCGTGCGACCGCCTTCGGCCGCAAGCGCTGCGCCGAGCACCTCGACGAATTCATCGACTCCCATGCGCGCGCCATCATCGGCGATGAGTCCCGCGACCGGATCTGGCACGAGCGCGGCGACGATCGGCACGTCTCCGAAGAGATGCTGGATCCACGGAACGTGGAACTGGATCGAGTGCTCGGGAAGGTGATCGAGGATGTCCTTGAACAGCTTCTCGCCGCTCTTCGCGCGAAGCCGCGCGATGATCTTGGCGTCGACGTTCATGCGGCCGAGGGGCGAGTCGAATCCGAGATCGGAGACAACGACGCCGTCACCGAGCCCGAAGTGGTTTGTCCCAAGCACCACGACGCGATCCGGCTTGGGACCCTTCGCGATCGTGCGGTAGCTGGCTGCGTAGACGGGATGCCCGCGCGGGTAATCGAGGTGGCAGGCGACCAGGCCCGCGATCGGCTCCTCGATCTCCGCATCCTCGGCTTCATCGAGCCACTTCTCGAGCTGGGCACGGATCGCGTTGGGATCCTCGCCAAGGCTCTTGCTTGCGCCCGCAGGGAAGGCGCCGAGCTTGGTCAGCTCGCCCTTCTTCCTGTCCTCGAGTGCCTCGCAGGTCGGACCCCAGAGGAGCCCGAACTCATCGAGCTTGCGGACAAGCTCCACCAACGGGGCAGGATCGGCCAGCTTCAGGGTCCCCGCGATTTCTTCGACTGAGCGTTCCCCGTTGAAGAACTGCATGACCTGGAAGGCCTGCGGAGGCACCACCATCATCTGCGGCGAGAGCATGCAGGGGTCCTGCAGTCCGAGAAACACCTGATTGTCCTTCTGCAGTGGCACAGGATGGACGCGGCGGAGGGCGGGGCGCTGGAGATGCTCTGCGAGTTCGGCGGTGCTCATGGCTGCTCGGTTCAGTAGGGGGGCGGCAGTGTAACTCCCAGCCCGCGGCTCATCCTTCGTTTCGGAGAAGTTCGTCGGTAGAATCGCTTTTGCCTCAACTCCGTTCACCCGCAGGCGGTACGCCGCCCGATAGATTCCGCGGTCCGAACGACGGCGACGGTCGGATCGACCGGCTGCCAGACAGACGTCTCGCCCGTGTAGCTTTTCAGGAACGCCTAGCCAGGAAGCAAAAAGGAACCGACATGCGACGCAGTTGGAACTCGATCGGATGGTGCGCCTCTCTCGCGGTGGTCATCGCCGCCGCCAGCAACGCCTCCGCGCAGAACGCCCCGAAGCCAGCCCCCGCGGCTCCGTCCACTCCCACGCTCGGCCCTGGCCCGAACGCACCCGATGCCGTGAAGAAGGCGCGCGAGGTGAAGGAACTCCTGAGCGCGCAGCAGTCGACCGACCAGGGGCCCAAGGTTCTTGACGCGAATGCGCCGCAGGAAACCTACGACCCCAACGAGCCGCCGGCGATCCAGTTCGATCCGCCGATCGCGAACCTCGGCGAGATGATGGCGAACGTCTCCAAGACCGTCACCATCAAGATCAAGAACGTCACCGACAAGCCGCTCCGCATCACGAAGGCGATCCCCGGCTGCGGCTGCACGACCCCGAACTGGCCAAAGGATCCGATCGCACCGGGCGCGAGCGCCGACTGCGAGATCACGCTGGCGCCGGGCGCGAAGCAGGGCATCAAGCTCTCGAAGCGCGTGACGTTCCAGATCGAGAACCACGCCCCCGTGGTGCTCACGGTCGAGGGCGACGTCGTCGCCTTCGTGACGATGACCCCCGACATGATCGACGGTCCCGCCGATCCCACCGCGGCCGGCATCGCTCCAGGCGAGATCGTGCTTGAGTCGACCGAAGGCAAGGCCTTCAAGGTCACTGCGATCGAGCCGCCGGTCGTGAAGAACCCGCCGATGGATGCCGCGACGAAGCACGTCCTCCTCATCGACTGGTCGATGTGGGATGCGGCTGGTCGCCAGCCCAAGGTGCTGGTCAAGACCGACAACGAGAAGGCGCCGAGCATGACGCTGCTCATCAAGCGCGCGCTCAACGCCGGCCAGATTCCGCCGACCCCGCCGGTCACCCCGCCTGGGCCGGGCACGACCGACCTCATCAACGCAGTCCGAGCCAGCGACCTCGCGAAGGTGAGCGCGCTGATCGCCTCAGGCGCCGATGTCAACGAGCGCGACCGCGCCGGACAGCGCACCGCGCTGTACTGGGCCGCGAAGAGCGGCAACCGCGCCGCCATGGAAGCGCTCGTCGCCGCCAAGGCCGATCCGAACGTGAAGGACCGCCAGGGCCGTACGCCGCTCTGGGGCGCCGTCGAGAATGACCTCGGCTCCGTGCAGTTCCTCGTCGACAAGGGCGCGAACGTCAATGCGCGCGACCAGATCAACTCGACTCCGCTTCTCTGGGCAGCCGGCTTCGGCAAGCCCGAGACCGTGGCGTTCCTGCTCTCGAAGGGCGCGGACGTCAAGGCCGCCGACGACAACGGCTGGACCCCGCTGATCTGGGCTGCCGGTCTCGGCCAGCCGCAGACCGTCGAGGTGCTCGTCAAGGCTGGAGCCGACCTCAAGGCTGCCGACAAGCAGACCGGCGACACGCCGCTTCTCCGCGGCGCGCGCACGGGCAAGGCTGAGAGCCTCAAGATCCTCATCGCTGCCGGCGCTGATGTGACCGCCAAGAACAAGGCGGGGCAGACCGCGCTGCACCTCGCCGCAGCGAGCGGCTCCGCCGAGAAGGTCCAGCAGCTCCTCGCTGCCAAGGCTGATCCTGCGGCGACCGACGAGAAGGGCTGGACTGCCCTCGACCACGCGATGAACCGCACGACGGGCGACAAGTCGAAGCTCATCGAGGTCCTCAAGCCGGTGAGCCCCGCTCCCAAGGTCACGGCGCCCGCGGCCAAGTGACGCCCGCACGACATGCGAAGCATCGCCGCGCTCCTCTTGGGGGCGCGGCGTTTCTTTTACACTGCGCCGCACGGAGAACCCCATGACCGCTGTTGCCCAATCGCCGCTCGATGCGCTCGTCACCCATCTGCAGGAGACGGCGCTGCTCTCGACCTCGAACAACCTCCTCGACTGGGATCAAGAGACCCAGATGCCGGCGGGGGGGCTCGATTGGCGCGCACGCCAGCAAGCGCTCATCGCACGCCTGGTGCATGAGCGCTCCTCGAGCCGCGAGCGTGGCGACCTGATCGCCGCGGTCGAGGCGCATGGCAGCGCGATGGCCGATCCGGCGACCGCCGCGCTCGTCCGCGAGGCGCGGCGCGACTACACCAAGGCGACGAAGCTTCCCGCGAGCCTCGTCGAGGAGATGGCCAAGACCTCGAGCGTCGCCAAGCACGAGTGGGCTGAGGCGCGCGCGGCAAGCGATTTCAAGCGCTTCGCGCCGTGGCTCGAGAAGCTTGTGGGGCTGCTTCGCGCGCAAGCCGATTGCTACGGCTTCGCAAAGGATGGGGAGCGATGGGACGCGCTTGCTGATCTCTACGAGCCCGGCTGCACCGCGAAGTACGTCGCTGGAGTGTTCGATCCGCTGCGCCCGCGGCTCCAGAAGCTCATCGCGGAGATCAAGGCTGCGCCGCGGAAGCCAGCCGATGGCTTCAACGACTTCCCGGTCTCCATCGATCGCCAGGAGGCGCTGTCGAAGTTCGTCGCCGAGGCAATCGGCTTCGACTTCAACCGCGGACGGCTCGATCGCTCGACCCATCCGTTCTGCGGCGGCACGCACTGCAACGACGTGCGCATGACAACGCGCTACAACGAGCGCTGCGTGAATGACGCTCTCGGCTCGACCATGCACGAGTCTGGGCACGGGATCTACGAGCAGGGGCTCGACTACGCGCGCATTGGCACGCCGCTCGGCGAGAGCGTGTCGCTCGGCATCCATGAGAGCCAGAGCCGCATGTGGGAGAACCAGGTTGGCCGAAGCCGCGCATTCTGGTCTTGGCTCGCGCCGCGTCTTCCCGACATCATCGGAAATGAGTCGCGTAAGTTCACCCTCGACGACCTCTACGGCGCCGCGAATGTCGTCGAGCCTGGCTTCATCCGCGTCGAGGCGGATGAGGCGACCTACAACCTGCACGTGATGGTGCGGTTCGAGATCGAGCGTGCCGTCATCGGCGGCTCCCTCGAGGTCGCCGGCATCCCGTCGGTCTGGAACCGTCTCTACAAGGACCTGCTCGGGCTCGATGTGCCCGATGATCGACGTGGCTGCCTTCAGGACATCCATTGGTCGATGGGCGCGATGGGCTACTTCCCGACGTACACCCTCGGGAACCTCTACGCCTCACAGTTCTTCGAGGCTGCGTGCGCACAGATGCCGGGACTCTCTGACGGCTTCAGCCGAGGCGAGTTCATGCCGCTCAGGAAGTGGCTCAACGAGAACATCCACGCGCATGGCAAGCGGTATTCGCCGTCGGAACTGGTGCATAGGGTGACCGGAAAACCGCTCTCCGCAGAGCCGCTTATGCGTCATCTCGAGGGCAAGCTGCGTCCGCTCTACGGCATCTAGCCGATGCGAATCAGCAAGGGGCGTGAATCGGGGCGGATGACGTGCTACACTGTGCGTCTTTCGAGTTTTTGCCCGCCATGGCTGACCAATACCTCCGCAACATCGCCATCATCGCCCACGTCGACCACGGCAAGACCACGCTCGTCGATGCCATGCTCTCGCAATCGGGAGCCGTCAAGCTCGACGAGGGCGGAGAGTGCGTCATGGACTCGAACCCGCTGGAGCGCGAGCGCGGGATCACGATCCTGGCCAAGAACTGCGCCGTGACCTACACGATCCGCGGTGGCAAGCACCGCGGCGAGGTCTACCGCGTTAACATCCTCGACACGCCTGGTCACGCCGACTTCGGCGGCGAGGTCGAGCGCGTGCTCCGCATGGCGGACGGCTGCCTGCTGCTCGTCGACGCACTCGAGGGGCCGATGCCGCAGACGCGCTTCGTCCTGTCGAAGGCGCTCGAACTCGGGCTCAAGCCGATCGTCGTCATCAATAAGTGCGACCGCCCCGAGGCGCGCGTGCAGGGCGTCGTGAACGAGGTCTTCGACCTGCTGGTCGACCTCGGCGCCGACGATCACGCCCTCGACTTCCCGATCATCTACGCGTCTGGCCGCGATGGATGGGCCGCGCGCCACATCGATACCCGCGACAAGGGAGTCGACGAGCTCTTCCAGGAGATCGTCGAGCGCGTGCCCGCGCCGAACGCCGACGAGACCGCGCCGCTGCAGATGCTGGTGACCAATCTCGCCTGGAGCGACTACGTCGGGCGCATCGGCATCGGCCGCGTGTACGGCGGCGTCATCAAGGGCGGCATGCAAGTCTCCGTGTGCTGCTCCGATGGCTCTGTGCGCAAGGCTCGCGTCCTCAAGGTCAACCGCTTCGAGGGTCTTGCCCGCCGGGAGGCAAGCGAGATCCTGGCCGGCGATCTGTGCGCCGTGGAGGGCCTTGGCAAGATCGACATCGGCGACACCATCTGCGACCCAGACAATCCGCTGCCGATGGCGCGCGTGAAGGTCGACGAGCCGACGCTGCACATGGTGTTCCGCATCAACGACGGCCCCTTCGGAGGCAAGGAAGGCAAGTTCGTCACCAGCCGGCAGATCTCGGAGCGGCTCGACCGCGAGCTCGAGACCAACGTCGCGCTTCGCGTCTCGCCCGGCGACTCCGCCGACGAGTTCCACGTATCCGGCCGCGGTCTGCTCCACCTCGGCGTGCTCCTCGAGAACATGCGCCGCGAGGGCTTCGAGCTCACCGTGGGCAAGCCTGAGGTCATCGAGCGCGAGATCGACGGCGTCCGCTGCGAGCCGTTCGAGCGTCTCTCGCTCGACGTCGGCAGCAACGGCCTCGGCGGTTCGCTGGAGCTTCTCGGCTCGCGCGGCGCGGAGATCCTGAAGATGGAGGAGCGCGCCGGCCGCATGCACGTCGAGGCGGAGATTCCCGCCCGCGGACTCATCGGCCTCCGCACCCGCATCCTCAATGCCTCCGGCGGCGAGGCGGTCATGCACCACACCTTCTCCGCGTACAAGCCCGTGCGCGGCGAGACGCAGAAGCGGAAGAACGGCGTGATGATCGCGCTCGAGGGCGGGCGCGTCACTGCGTATGCCATCGAAGGCCTCGCCGACCGCGGCGTGATGTGCGTGCGCCCTGGCGACCAGGTCTACACCGGGCAGATCGTCGGCGAGCACAACCGTGACAACGACCTGGTGATCAACATCACCCGCATGAAGCCGCTGACGAACTTCCGCGAGACCAGCAAGGACCAGACGGTCGTCCTGCGCGGTGCGCGCGACTACTCGCTCGAGGCGGCACTCGAGTACATCGAGGGCGACGAGCTTGTCGAGATCACGCCATCGCAGATCCGCATGCGCAAGCGCATCCTTGACGAGAGCGCCCGCAAGCGGGCCGAGCGGGCCGAGCGCGATCGCGCCGCATCGGTGTCCTGACCCCCTCGAGGGCGCGTTTCCCAGCGCCCCGCACGCTCGGAAAGCGTGTACATTCGCCCGTGCAAGGATGCACCCATGGCGGTATTCGTTCAGAAGTTCGGAGGCACGTCGGTCGGAGACCCCCAGCGCATCGCGCGTTGCGCGACGCGGGTGAAGCAGCGCGTCGACGAAGGACACAAGGTGGTCGTCGTCGTGAGCGCGATGGGTCATGCGACCGATGAGCTCATCGAGTTGTCGGCAAGGGTGGCGGATCGTCCTTCGCGGCGCGAGATGGACATGCTCATGGCCACGGGCGAGCAGGTGTCCGTCGCGCTGGTCGCGATGGCACTCGAGAAGCTCGGCGTGCCAGCGACGAGCCTGACCGGTGGGCAAGCGGGCATCGAGACCGATGGAGCCCATGGGCGCGCGCGGGTGATGCGCGTGCGCCGCGATCGGCTCGATCGCGAGCTCACGCTTGGCCGGGTGCCCGTCGTCTGTGGCTTCCAGGGTGTCTCGACCGAGGGCGAGATCACCACGCTCGGCCGCGGCGGATCCGATACCACCGCCGTCGCGCTCGCCGCAGCGCTGCAGGTCGCCGAGCACGGCGGCTGCTGCGAGATCTTCACCGACGTCGATGGCGTCTACACCGCAGACCCCCGGCTCGTGCCGAGCGCATCGAAGCTCGCGCGCATCAGCTATGAGGAGATGCTCGAGCTCGCCCTCCTCGGCGCGCAGGTCATGCACCCACGCGCCGTGCTCTTCGGCGAGCGATACGGCGTCCCGATCCATGTCCGACACAGCCAGCGCCCCGACGAGGGGACGATGATCTGCAGGGAGACTCCCGAGATGGAAGAAGTGATGGTCGTCGGTGCCGCCCTCAAGCCCGACCTTGGCCGCGTGAGCCTGCGACGCATCCCCAACAACCCCGGCGTGCAAGGCATGCTCTTCGAGGCGGTGGCGAAGGCGGGCATCCTCGTTGACGACATCGTGCAGACGGAGTTCGGCGAGATCGCATCGATCTCCTTTACCGTCGACCATGGCGAGCTCGCAGACGTGAAGCTCGCCGCGTCGCAGGTGCTCGACCGCGTCGGCACCGGTGAACTCGCCATCGAGATCGGCCTTGCCAAGATCTCGGTCGTCGGCACGGGCATGAAGACGCACGTCGGCGTCGCAAGCCGCATGTTCAAGGCGCTCGGCGACGCGGGCATCCCCATCCACAACATCACCACCAGCGAGATCAAGATCTCGTGCATCCTTGGCAAGGAGCACGCCAAGCGCGCCCTTGAGATCACCCACGAGGTCTTCGGGCTCGACCGGCTCGGTTCGCGTCAGGCGGCGACCGCGTCGTGAGCGCGGCGTCTGGCCGTTGACGACGGGAACGAACGCGCGGGATGTGCGGATGGCGCCGTCTGTACGGGCAGGTCCGCGTCATTTTCCCGCGCCTCGCAGGGCGACGCTTGGAAGCGGGGGGGCTGCGGGTACAGTCTGCTTCGCTTATGGAACCAGGCGAGCAGCACCTGGCAACGGATTTTCTCTTCGGAAACGTGGACAAGGGCCCGCAAGCCCCGCCTCCGCGCGTCCGCGGTGTCCGTTTGGACAAGCAGATCGGCGAGGGCGCCTTTGGCGTGGTGTGGAAGGGCGAGCAATTCGAGCCTGTCGTGCGCCCTGTCGCGGTCAAGATCCTGCGCATGGGATCGCTCAGCTCGAGCGCGCTCAAGCGATTCGAGGCGGAGAAGCTCGCGCTCGCGCGGCTCGAGCATCCCCACGTGGCGCGCATCCTCGACGCAGGCAACACCGCGGAGGGAGCGCCCTACCTGGTCATGGAGTTCGTCGACGGCATCCCGTTCGACGTCTGGTGCCACAAGAACCGCGAGCACCTCGCAGCACGCCTGCAGATGTTCGTCCTGGTGTGCCGCGCGATCGCCTACGCCCACCGCCAGGGGATCCTTCACCGCGACCTGAAGCCTGCGAACGTGCTGGTGCGCGCCATCGGCTCGGCCAATGACACCTCGCTCGCCGAGGAACCCAAGCTGATTGATTTCGGGGTTGCAAAGCTGGTCGGATACGACGCCCTGCGGACTGAGACGCGGCAGGGCCCTGCCGCCGCAACCCCTGCCTACATGTCGCCCGAGATCGCGACCGGCGTCACCGAGCTCGATGGACGGGTCGATGTCTGGTCGCTCGGCGTGATGCTCTACGAGGCGCTGGTTGGCTCGCGTCCTTTCCGCACCGAGCTCGACGGCATGGCCGGCGCGATCGACCTCCAGAAGCAGATCACCGAAGGCCGGATCCCTCGGCCAAGCCAGGCGCTCCCGCCGAACACGCCACGCAAGCTGCGTTCGGCGCTCGAGGACGAACTCGACTGGATCGTGCTGCGCGCGCTCGAGCGCATGCCCGCGCGGAGGTACACGACGCCCGATGAACTCGCGGATGAAGTCGAGCGCTTCCTCGCCGGCGGCAACGTTCGCGCGCGCCCGTCGACCGCGATGTATCGGCTCCGCAAGCTCGCGAGCAGGCATCGCGCCGCACTCGTCGTCGGTGGCACCATCGTCGGCGCGCTGACGATCGCCGTGGGCGGACTGAGCTACGGATTCGTGCGGAGCAGCGAGCAGGCGGAGCGCTGGCGAGAGATCGCCCGACTCAACCGCTCCATGCTGACGGCGCTCGATCCGGCCGTCGCGCAAGGGCTTGATCCAAAGCTCCTCAAGCTCGTCTTGATCGAGGCGGAGCTAGAGCTCGGGCGCGAGGACCGCGATCCGGTGGTCGAGGCGGAAGTCCGCTCGGCGCTCGGGCTCGCCCACGCGGCGACCGGCAACTTCGACGAGGCGCTCAAGCAGTTCCGCCGCGAGCGCGAGCTGCGCGTGGGTTCGGGTGCGCGCGAAGGTTCCCCGACGGTGCGCGCGATCGACAATGCCATCGGGCACGCGCTCGTCGAGTCCGATGAGCTGGACGACGCCAAGGCGCCGCTCGAGTCCGCGTCCCGCGGGGACGATCTCGTCGCGGCAAACGCGGTGCACAACCTTGCCTCGCTCGCACGCAAGCGCGGCGATCTCGTCCGCGCGGAGGAACTTCTGCGGGACGCGATCGAGCGCAAGTCGGCGCTCCGTGACGTGCCCGCCGTGAGCAAGCTCGAGACTGAGCAGGAGCTGGCGCTCGTCCTCGCCGAGCGCGGGCGCTACGCCGACGCGGAGCCCATCGCGCGAAAGCTGTATCGCGCCAAGCTCTCGATGCTCGGCCCCCGTCATCCGAGCACGCTGCGATCGGCGAACAACCTCGCCGAATCGCTGCTGGCGCTCGGCCAGGCTGAGGAGGCGAAGGCGCTCCTGACCGATGCGATCGCGCCGCTCTCCGAGGTGCTCGGCGCGGATCACGAGGACACGCTCTCGGCGCGCAACAACCTCGCCGCGGCGATGCTGGAGCTCGGCGATCCTGCCGCGGCCTCGCGGCTCTACGAGGAGAACCGCGATGCGTTCGTCCGGAAGCTCGGGGCGAACGACGTACGCTCGATCCTCGCCGTCGCGAACCTCGCCCAGTGCCTCGCGCTGCTCGATGACGACGCGCGGACCGAAGGCGAGTTCAAGTCGGCAACCGACGCTGCGCTCCGCGCGCTCGGTCCCTCAAGCAGGATCACGCTCGCCAACGACGCCAACTACGCAGCGTTCCTGACCGAGCATGGGCGCTTCGCCGAGGCGGTCGTCGTCCTCGAGCGCGCCGCACCATTGATCGAGCGTGAGCTCGGGCGCTCGCATCCGCAATGCCTCGCCGCCCGCACGACGCTGGCCCGAGCACGAATGGGCATGTCCCAGCCCGCGAGGGCGCTTGCCGAACTCGCCGATGCCGAATCGCTCTCCCGTCCTGGCCAGCAACTCACACGCATCGAGCGACGCGCCGTCGAGATCGCGCTCGAGGCGGCGAAGGCGAGCGGCGACGTCGCGCTCAGCAGCCGCCTGGAGCGGATTCTTGCTGTGAAGGCGGACCGATGACCGATTGCAGCTATGGCGGCGAGGAGTAGCTAGCCCTACTTAACATAATATCCATTATGGGACGTTCGATTTGGCGGAGGGGTTGGGTGGCCTTACGATCGCCGAATGCCCGTCGAAGCCGATCCTGATGGTTCCGCGAGTCCGACCGACGACCCCGTGCTCTCGCCCGAGGCCCATTCGTTCGCGCCGCTCTGCTCGGTGTTCCGCCGGTTCCTCAAGAGCCGCGACCTGAAGTACACGCAGGAGCGCGCAGACGTGCTCGACGCGATCATCGCCCGAGACGGCGCATTCGAGGCAGAGGAACTGCTGCTCGACCTACGCGCGAAGGGACACGACGTCTCGAAGGCGACCGTGTACCGCACGATCAGGCTGCTTCTTGATGCGGGCATCATCACCCAGTCGCTGTTCGATGCGAAGCAATCCCACTACGAACTGCTGTACGGGCGCGAGCCGCGCGACTGCATGGTGTGCATGAAGACGGGTCGTCGCGTCGAGTTCTCGAGCAAGGAGCTCACCTCCGTCCGCGACCGCATCTGCCGCGAGCTCGGATGGCAGCCAGTCGGACATCGGTTCCAGATCTTCGCCATCGCGCCACGATGACTCGATTCATTCATCGAACTCAGGTGTCTCGGTGCCCACGATCCGATGGCGCATGAGCAGCCAATCGCCGAGGTCCGCGAGCCGGCAGCGCGGAGAACAGAAGGGCGCATGGTCCGCGAGCACCCCTGCCGGAGGGCGTCCGCACACAGGACAACAGGGGGGCGAGATCCGAGGCGCCCGCGCGAGGAGCGAGAGCCCTTCCGCGATCCGCCGCTGCCCAGCGTCGCTCATGCCTGCCGCATCGATCGTCACGGTTCGGCCAGGCTCAGCGCCCTCCTCGATCGGGTCCGCGTGCTCGAGCCTCACGCGGAGATGACGCGCAGGCAAGTGCCCCGCGATCCGCTCCGGCCATTCGATGGCGATGATCCCGTCGCCCGAGAGCAGTTCATCGAAGCCGAGCGACTCGAGGTCGTCGGGGCCCATGCGCCAGGCGTCGATGTGCGCGAGCGAGCGTTCCGCGCCGCGATGATCCATGCGCAGCGTGAAGGTCGGGCTGGCGATGGCGCACTCGTCGGCGCCGAGTCCGAGGGCAAGCCCGCGCACGAAGGTGGTCTTGCCAGCCCCGAGTTCGCCCGAGAGCAGGATGGCGACGCTCCCCGCGTGCGCGGATGTCGAGCGAAGCAGATCGCCGAGCACCGCTCCGAACTGCTCGGTTTCCTCGCGGTTCCGAAGATGGAAGGCAAGAGGCAGGTTCATGGCGCCCCCCCGCCGTCATGCTCGAATCCTGCGCGGCTCGCGTCGAGCCATGTTCCGTCGATCGCGGCGCGGACGGTGCCGTCGCCCGTGACGACGGTGCCGATGCGAGTCACAGGCACGCCCGCGATGACCGATGGAACCTCGCCGCGCGCTGTAAAGGCGAGCTCGTAGTCCTCGCCCTGCCCGATCGCGATCCGTGGATCGAGCCCGGCACCGACAGGCACGCACGCGAGGTCGATCTCGATCGAGACCCGCGACATCGCGGCGACATGGCCGAGGTCGCGGCCAAGTCCATCGCTGACATCGATCATCGCGCCCAGCCGGTCGCCGAGTACGCGCGAGAGTTCCTGCGCGACGCCCAGCCGCGGGGTGAAATCAAGATGCTTCCCAAGGCCCGTGGCGGCATCCCAGGCGCCGCCGATCGTCCCCGTCACGAAGACGCCATCGCCGACCCTCGCATCGGCCCGTGTGGCAACGGCGCGGTTCTCGTCGCACGGCACGGCGAGGATGGTGAGGCTGACCGTGATCGACGCCGCGACGGGACTGGTGGCGATGTCGCCGCCGACGACAGGCGCACCCCACGTGCGAGAGGTGTCGCGCAGTCCCTCGTGAAGTCTCCACGCGCGCTCCTCGCTCGTCCCCGCTGGAAGCACGGCGGACACGACGCTCGCGATGGGAGTCGCATTGGCCATCGCGGCCACGTCGCTCACGTTCCTCAGCACGACCTTTCGCCCAATCACGAATGGATCGGTGCCCATCGGCACGTGGCGACCCTCGATCACGCTGTCGGAGGCCACGAGCAAGCGCCGCGCGCCACCGAGGGCGAGCATGGCCATGTCGTCGCCAGGGGGAACGATCACGCTTTCGGGAAGCCCCGCGTTGTCCTTGAAGATGCGCTGGAGCACGCTGAATTCACGCATGTCAGCCCCACAGGACGCGCACCAGGATGTGCGTCGCGATCAGCGCGTAGAAACCCGCGACGAGGTCGTCGATCAGGATGCCGAGCCCGCCTGGCAGGCGCTGCCAGCCGCGGGCGGGAGGCGGCTTGACGATGTCGAACACGCGGAAGGCGAAGAACGCGATGGCGCAGGTTGCGATGATGCGGGCGTTGTTGCCGAGCGTCCACGGAAGCCACATGAGCGAGAGCGATTGCCCGGCGATCTCATCGGCGACGACGGAGCCCGGATCCTTCCTCCCGAACCGACGTTCCGCATCTTCGCCCCAGACCAGGCACGCAAGGCCGAAGACGATGCCGAGCCCCGCGAGGGCCATGTCGATCGTGCGAGGGTTGGTGTCGGCGAAGGCGAGCACGAGCGCGAGTGCGACCGGCGGCAGCGAGCCCCACGTGCCTGGGGCTGGACGGAGCAGCCCGAACCCCATGCCCGTCATCATCCACATCCCGAAACCGCTCTGCTCGTTGCGTGCACTCATGTCGGGCCCTCCGTGCCCTCAGGCGGAAGCCGAAGCGCGCGGTGAATGTAGGTGAACGAACTGAGGACCGTGAGCACGACCGTGCCCCAGGTCGAGGCGTCGCGCAGGAAGACCTGCCAGCCGTACGGCTCGACGCGCGTCGCCACGTAGACGCAGCAGCCGACGCAGAAGGACTGGACGAACATCTTCAGCTTGCCCGACCAATCCGCTGGAAATGCGATCCCGCGGGACTCCGCGTACGAGCGGATGCCGGTCACGAGCAGTTCGCGAACCAGGATCAGCACGACCATCCATGCGGCGATGCCCGAACCGATCATCGCGTTCGCAGGAATGGGCTCGAAGGTCGGCGACGCGAGGTAGATGAATCCACCGAGGACCAAGGTCTTGTCGACCAGCGGGTCCATGATTCGACCGAAGGCGCTCACAACCCCCCACCGTCGCGCCAGATATCCGTCAAGGATGTCGGTGAGCGCGGCGGTGGCGAACAGTCCCATGCCCCAGGCGCCAAGGTGGGCGATCTCGGCAGCCGGAGCCTCTCGGTCGATCCGACCCAGGATCACGAAGAAGACCACGGCCATCACGAGCCGAACCATGGTGATCGCGTTGGGGAGGATGCGCCGCAGCCCGATCGGCATGGGTCGGATGCTACCCGCGAGCGCACCTTCCCGAGTTCCCGCTTGGTTGCGGGAAACCCCTGTCAGCCCTACATTCCCGCTCTCGATCTCCCGACCGTCGGGCGATCGGTCCCTGGCGCCCCTGCGTCCAAGGATGGCTGTCCTCGACCCTCGTGCCGAGGTCCGCCGCGACCGAGAACTTCCGAGACTGCGGCATGGAACTCGCCCTTACCCCCACCGCTGCGCTGCAGACGCCCTTGCTCTCCTCCGGGTTTTCGTCCTGGCTCGGGACAGCGCCTGCTTCGCTTCTTGCCGAGGCGCCGAGCGGCGTGTCTGCGACGCTTTCCAAGCTCCTGCAGGTCATCGCAGCCAAGCTCAGCGACCCTGTGGCAGTGATGTGCGCGATCGGCGCCGTCGCCCTCATCTTCCTCATGCGCCCGAACAAGACGGGCGTCCGCATGGGCGCCACGGTTCTTGCGCTGGCTGCCTTCGCAGGGCTCTTCGTGGAGGTGCTCAAGCGCGCCTCGACCGGCGACGAGGGCGCGATTCCGCCTGTGTTCCCCGTGATCTTCGGCTTCCTCGCGCTCGCGGGTGCCGTGCGCATGATCACGCATCCTCGCCCCGTGTTCGCGGCGCTGTACTTCATCCTGGTCGTGATCGCGACGGGCGGCATGTTCCTGCTGCTCGGCGCGGAGTTCATGGCGTTCGCACTCATCATCGTGTACGCGGGCGCGATCCTCATCACCTACATGTTCGTGCTCATGCTCGCGCAGCAGTCGCCCGTCGAGGGCGCCGGCGAGGCGTGGTACGACCGGATGCCGCGCGAGGCCGTTCCCGCCGTGTTCGTCGGGTTCCTCATGGTGTCCACGCTCACCGATGCCTACTTCTCTGGGGAAGGACAGGCGTTCCGCACCACCATCTCGGAGCAGACCGCGGAGGCAGGTGCGCAGGAAGGCTGGGCTGCGCTCGAATCGATGCCGAAGCTGCTCCTCGAGACGGCGCAGCGCAAGAACCCCGAGGTCGCGAGCGTCGAGCGCATCGAGGTCTCGGGAATGAACGCGACCGTCGCCGCGAAGCTTGCGGATGGATCGGGAGCGATGATCGAGCTTGATCCGTCGTACCTGCCCGACAACGGCCGCCAGGTCGGCGTCGAACTCGTCTCGAAGTATCCCGCTGGTCTTGAGATCGCAGGCGTGGTGCTGCTGATGGCGCTGTTCGGCGCCGTGATCCTGGCCCGCAAGCAGATCGAGCTCGGCGAGGACGAGCGCCGCGGACTCGCGGGCATGCGCCGCTTCACCGTCGAAGGCGAAGCCGGCGGAACGGGAGGTCTCCGATGAATCCAGCGACTCTGCTCGCAGCCAGCGATGCGCAGACCGTGAACGGCGCGCTCCTCGTGAGCGCTCTCCTCTTCACCTGCGGCCTGATCGGGTTCCTCAGCCGTCGCAACATGATCATCATGTTCCTCTGCACGGAGCTCATGTTCCAGGCGGCGGCGCTGGCGATGATCGCCTTCGGCAAGGTCCACCACGACGTGTCGGGGCAGGTATTCGTGATCTTCATCCTCACGGTGGCCGCCGCCGAGGCAGCGCTTGCCCTCGGCCTCGTCGTCCTCCTCTACCGCCGCCGCGAGACCCTCGACTCCGAGGCGTGGAGCGAGCTGCGCGAATCCGCGTGATGCCGACGGAACGAGAACCAGAGTCCACTCCATGACATCGCTCGCCTTCTTCCCGACCCTCGCCGACGCGGGCATCCCCGCAGCGGTCGCCTCGCCTGAGTTCGCTTGGGCAGGGCTCATCCTCCTGCTCCCTGCGCTGTCGGCCGTCCTCTGCGGCGTCTGCGCCGCAATGGGCATCAAGAACAAGCTGCCGGGCGCGATCACGGCGGTCTCGCTCCTCGCAGCGTTCGCGACGACGCTCTCGCTCTTCCTGAAGATGCCGCAGGATGCGCCGCGCGTCGTCCATCTGTTCGACTGGGTCGCCTTCACATGGGCGGGACAGTCGGCGACCTGGACGTCGTTCCTCGCGCCGTTCTCGCTCTACATCGACTCGCTGACGCTCCTGTGGATGCTCTTCGTCACCGGCCTCGGCTCGCTGATCGCGATCTACGCGACCGAGTACATGGAGGCGGATACAGGCAAGGGCTACGCGCGCTTCTTCGGATCGGTGAGCATCTTCCTCTTCGCGATGGGATCGCTCGTCATGGGCGGCAACCTCATCCTGCTGTACCTCGGCTGGGAAGGCGTCGGTCTCGCCAGCTACCTGCTGATCGGCTACTACTACACGCGCCCGAGCGCCGTTGCCGCTGCGAAGAAGGCGTTCATCATGAACCGGATCGGCGACCTCGGGCTTGCGCTCGGCGTGTTCCTGATCTGGACGAACTACGGCA
>JBEGLX010000025.1:0-43735 GCA_041183345.1 Planctomycetota bacterium | reverse complement strand
AGCTCCGCCCGATCAGCGATCCGCGTCCGGTCGAGGGCGACGCCGTGCCCGAGCTCGCGCGCGGCAAGGCTTTCAAGTTCAACGTCGAGATCGAGGTCGCTCCCGACTTCGAGGTGCCTGACTTCTCAAACATCGAGGTCAAGAAGCCGACCATCGAGGTCACTGGCGAGCACATCGACGGCGAGATCCTGCGCCAGTCGTACCGCTGGGGCACCCCCGCCCGCATCGAGGGTCCGTTCGAGCACCTCGACCGCATGCTCGGCAAGGCGGTCGTGACCGTCGACGGCCGCGACGGCACCTACTTCGAGACCGACAAGGCGCTCTGCGTCGTCCCCGCCAAGGAGGACGAGGGCAAGGGCGCGCTGCTCGGGCTCATGATCGACGGGCTCGACAAGGCGCTCCTCGGCAAGAAGTCGGGCGACACCGTCACCATCACCACCACGGGCTCCGCGGGCCACGAGCGCGAGGAGCTCCGCGGCAAGAACATCACCATCACCTTCACGATCGGCGAGGCCGAGCGCATCACCCCGCGCACCGCGAAGGAACTGGCCGAGATGTTCGGCGTCGAGAGCGAGGAGATCTTCCGCGAGCAGGTCAAGGATGCCCTCGAGCAGCGCCGCGATGGCGAGCAGCGCCAGGCGATGCGCGAGCAGATCGCAGAGCAGCTCACCGCCACGATCGACTTCCCGCTGCCCGCGAAGATCAGCGAGGCGCAGATCGCCCGCACGCTCGAGCAGCAGCGCATGGATCTCCTGTCGCGCGGGCTCGAGCCGGCGGCGGTCGAGAACCGCCTCGCTGAGCTCCGCTCGAAGAGCGAGTCCGACGCCCGCACCCGCCTGAAGCTCTTCTTCATCATGGCCCGCCTCGCCGAGCACTTCGGCGTGCAGGTCACCGAGCAGGAGCTCAACGGCCGCATCGCCATGATGGCGTCGCAGCAGAACATGCGTCCCGAGCAGATGCGCGCCGAGATCGAGAAGACCGGTCGCGGCGGCGAGCTCATCTCGCTCATCCGCGACGCGAAGGTCAGCGACCGCATCATCAGCCAGGCGAAGATCACCGACATTCCCGCAGAGGAATGGAACAAGATCGTCGAGTCCAAGGCGAAGACCGCCTGATCCAGAGGTGTAACCCGCGGAGCCTGGAGGAATCGCACCCGCGTCCTTCAGGCTCCGCGCGCTTTTTCGGAAGTCGCAGCCCCTCAGCCGATTCGTCTTTCGATGCAACCCGCGCTTGGCCTCTTCCAGAACATCGGTGGCGCCCTGCTGGCGCTGATCGTGCTCGTCGTGATCGGCTGGTTCGTGATCGCCCGCATCCGCAGCTGGATGAAGGACAGCGCCGAAGCATCTCAGCCGTTCACGCTCGATGACCTACGGCAGCTCCATCGCAGCGGTCAGCTCTCAGACGAGGAGTTCGAGCGCGCCAAGGAGATGATGATCGGCAGCGTGCGGCGCGCGCCGACCCTGAAGGAGATCAAGGCGGCGCAGGCGAAGGCGCCGCGTACGGCGCCTCCCGTGACTCCACTTGCAGATGCGCTGAAGGTGAAGCCGCAGCGCCCGAAAGGGCTCGAGCGCGAGCCTCCAGACGATCGTTCGGGCTCCGACGGCCCCGAGTCGGGCATCCAGCCATCACAACCCCTCCCGCCGCCGGCGGCGACTGATGGGACCCAACCCACCAGGTCGCCCAAACGCCCCCCGCAACTCGGTTGAAACCCGATTTCCACGCTCCTGCGGGGGTTGAGCCCGCCCTCCCGCCATCTGGCGGTAGAGTCCCTCCGCGCCTTCCGCGCCCCCAGATCGGCCTGTAGAACCATGAAGAAGTCCATCCGCAAGACCAAGACCGCCGCCTCCTCGGCACAAGCCCCCGCGAAGGGCGCCGACGCCGAGCGCGCGAGCGACATCATCAATGCCAACGGACCCGTCCGGCGCGGTCCAGGCGGGACCGGCGGCTCAGGTCGGGGCGACTCTGGCGAGTTCGGCGGCGGCGGCGCTGGGAGCTCGGGTAGCGGCGGCGGCGACGGCGGCTTCCGCGGCAAGAAGATGACGACCTGCTCGTTCTGTGGCAAGACCTCGCGAGAGGTCGGCGCGATGGTCGAGGGGCCAGGCGACGTCTACATCTGCTCGAACTGCACGGATCTCTGCCAGAACATCTTCAAGCAGGAGAAGCGCCGCGTCGCTGCGGCGCGCCCGCTGTTCGCGACCATCCCGGCGCCGCGCCAGATCAAGGAATTCCTCGACCAGTACGTGATCGGGCAGGACGCCGCCAAGCGCGCGCTGTCGGTCGCGGTGCACAACCACTACAAGCGCCTGAGCGTGATCGAGGGCGACGAGAACTCGATCGAGATCGACAAGTCGAACGTCATGCTCATCGGCCCGACGGGCACCGGCAAGACGCTGCTCGCCAAGACGCTGGCGCGCATCCTGAACGTGCCCTTCGCGATCGGCGACGCCACCACGCTCACCGAGGCCGGCTACGTCGGCGAGGACGTCGAGAACCTGCTGCTCAAGCTGCTGCAGGCCGCCGACTACGACCTCGAGAACGCCCAGCGCGGCATCATCTACATCGACGAGATCGACAAGATCGGCAAGACCTCGCAGAACGTCTCGATCACCCGCGACGTGTCCGGCGAGGGCGTGCAGCAGTCGCTTCTCAAGATGCTCGAAGGCACGATCGCGAACGTACCGCCACAGGGCGGCCGCAAGCATCCCGAGCAGCAGTACATCCAGATGGACACGACCCACATCCTGTTCATCTGCGGCGGCTCGTTCGTCGGGCTCGAGGACATCATCCGCAAGCGCCTCGGCAAGCGCCGCATCGGTTTCGGCTCGGATATCCACGAGAACAAGCCCAAGGAGGAGAACTCGCGCTTCGTGCTGTCGCAGGTCCTCCCCGAGGACGTGCTCGAGTTCGGCATGATCCCCGAGCTCGTCGGTCGACTGCCGATCATCACCCCGCTGATGCCGCTCGACCGTGCTGCGATGATCTCCATCCTCACCGAGCCGAAGAACGCGATCATCCGCCAGTACCAGTACCTGTTCTCCATCGAAGGCGCGCGTCTCGAATTCTCGCGCGACGCGCTGGAGCTCATCGCCGACCGCGCGCTCTCGCGCGACACCGGCGCCCGCGCGCTCCGGGCGGTGATCGACGAGATCATGGTCCCCCACATGTACCACCTGCCCGACCTCGACAACGCCGACGCGGTGTACACGCTCACCGCCGAAGCGATCGAGCGGCGCACGCCGCTCGGGCAGATGGTCCGCCGCGTGGCGAAGGAATCGGCGTGAACGGAGCGAGGGCGGATGGACTGCGCCGCGGTTGCGGAAATGACGCGATCTACCGTGCCCTCCGCGAGCGCGCGATGTGGCTTGAGGTGCGACACCTCGACCCGATCGATCGGCTTGCGCCGCTCTGCGATGCGCTGTGGGACGCGCTTGCGCCCAACGGGTTGAGCTGGATCGGGTTCTACCTCGAGGATCCCGAGGCCCCCCTTGGCGGGACGGCGCGAGAGGGGCAGATGCTGCTCGCCGCGCGCCGCGACAAACCTGCATGCTCGCCGATCGGGCTGCACGGCGTATGTGGACAGGGGTTCCGCGAGGGCGCCATCAGGCTGGTCGAGGACGTCGCCCTTCTCGGTGCCAGCTACATCGCCTGCGATCCCCGCGATCGCTCGGAGGTCGTTGTCCCCATTTATCGGAATGGCAGCTGCTGGGGGGTCCTGGACGCTGACAGCCACGAGGCGGCCTGCTTCGGCAGCACGGACGTGGAAGGGCTGGCCGGAGTGCTCCGGGCGGCTGGACTCCTGGATCGCGATCCCCCGCTGCGGGCGGACCGCTTGCATGCTGCGGGCGGTTCGCTATAGTGCGGAACTCGCCCTGTCGGGCGGTTAGCGAGATTCCCTATGCCACGCGTTTGCCATTTCACCGGTGCGTCCACGAAGTCGGGTTGGGTCTGCAAGTATCGCGGCAAGGCCAAGTACCTTGGCGGCGTCGGCGTCAAGACCACGTCGCGCAAGCGCCGCACTTTCAAGCCGAATCTCCAGACGGTCACCATCGTCGAGGGCGGAAGCCCGGTCCGCGTGAAGGCGTCCGTGCGCGCCATCCGCGAGGGTCTCGTCGTGAAGCCCGTGAAGCGCAAGTATGCGTACACGCGCCGCATCAAGAATGGTGAGTCGGTCTAAGAACCGACCCCAGCATGCTCGTAACTTGCAGGACCGTCCGAGAGGGCGGTCCTGTTCATTTCCGCGCGCACGCCGCCGATGCCGTTGGCTCGCCGCGACTTGGACAATCTTCACTGCGCATTGCAAGGAAAAACAACTCGGAAATCTGACAGCCGTCTTTGCTCAACCTTCATTTCAGGGATATCGTCTCCGCGGCAGCGAACTGGTCCCACGACCCGCGACGACGGGCAGGACAAATCTCCGAAGCTGCCAAAAATCCAGAATTTCGGCCGTTTTGTGACCGGCTCGGTTCCTCTGCGCCTTGCGCGGGTTGTTCCGTTCACAAGTCGAGCGCGGCAAGTCCGCGCTCAGGCGGTGGTTGTGGCTTGCGTTGTCCGAGATGACTCTTGGGCTCCTGCGTATCCACGACTGAAGGATCTGGCGACGTACCTCGGAGACGGCTCAGTCGGAGAACCCTGCTGCGGCGGGTTCGGTCGATCGTCTCGGGTCACGTCGGTTTGGGTACCGCTGGGCGCTCGGGCGCTGCGGCGGGTGGATGGCACCAGAAACACGGGTCCGTCGACGGATCCCCCGCAAGGACGACAAGCGGCTCAGGCAACCGGATGGCTGGCACAGCTCACAACGACGATCGCGACCGAGTGCTCGCGGCGACCGACATGCTGTCGATCGTCGGCGAGGTGGTCGCCCTGCGCCCCAAGGGGCGAGAGCACGTCGGCCTGTGCCCCTTCCACGACGACAAGTCGCCGTCCATGGCGGTGGTCACCCACAAGGGTGGCTTTGGTGCGGATGCGTTCTACAAGTGCTTCGCCTGCGGCGCGGGTGGGAACGCCATCGACTTCGTGATGAACTATCACAAGCTCGAATTCCGTGACGCGCTGAAGTTCCTGGCTGAGCGCGCAGGAATCGAGCTCACTCCGTGGGAAGGCGCGCGTGCGCAGCGGCGCGATGGCGAGCCCACGCGCGACGACGTCTTCCGCGCCAACGAGGTCGCGCAGCGCTTCTTCCGTCGCGCCTACGCCGATGAGGCGAAGGGCGCAAAGGCGCGCGCCGAGGTCGCTCGCCGCGGCTTCGAGCCCGAGATCGTGGAGGGCTTTGGCCTTGGCGCCGCGCCTGCGAGCGTGGATGCGCTCGTGACGGGCGTTCAGAAGAACATCAAGAGCAACGTCCCCGACTTCCCGCCCTTCGAGGCTTTCGTTCAGGCGGGCGTCATTCGCCCCGGACGCGACGGGCACATCGATCTCCTCCGCGACCGGCTGGTGTTCCCGATCCGCGACGACATGGGCCGCGCGATCGCGTTCGGCGGACGCGTGCTGAACGCAGACCAGGAGCCGAAGTACCTCAACAGCCCCGAGTCGCCCGTGTTCCACAAGTCGAAGGCGCTCTACGGGATCGATCGCGCCAAGCGCTCGATCATCGAGAGCAAGACGGCGATCATCACCGAAGGTTACACCGACGTGATCGCATGTCACCGTGCGGGCTTCGCCAACGCCGTCGCGACGCTTGGCACGGCGCTGACGCGCGAGCACGCGAAGATGCTGCGTCGCGTCGCGGACAAGGTCGTGCTGCTCTTCGACGGCGACGAGGCGGGCATGAAGGCTGCGGACCGCGCGCTCGAGGTGTTCTTCACCGAGCCCGTCGACATCCTCGTCTGCACCCTGCCTGACCAGCTCGATCCCGATGACCTGCTCCGTCAGGAGGGTGGTGCCGAACGATTCCAGTCCGCGCTGGACGCATCGACCGATCTGCTCGCGTTCATGACCTCGCGCATTCGGCAGAAACTCGCTGGACGAGGGCTGTCGGGCAGACAGCAGATGATCGAGGCGACGATCGCGAAGTTCGTCGATCTCGGGCTGAACACGATGAGTGGCGTGCGCAGGCACCTCGTGCTTCAATCGCTTTCCGATCTCTTCGACATGCCCGTGCGCGACCTCGATCGGCTGTGCCAGTCGATGCGTCCGCGCGGTGTAGCAGGCGAGCCGTCGGCGCAGCCGGGCACCATCGTCGAGCCGCAGCCGCCGATGATCGGAAGCGCCGCGCGGCAGCGCGCGCGTTCGAACGCGGAGCGGCGGCTGCTGGCACTGCTTTGCATCGATCCCTCGCTCGCCTCCGTGCAGGTGACCGTCGAGGGCTGCGGAGCGCTGCCGTTATCCGAGGCGATCGACCCCGGCGAGTTCTCGGATCAGCGGCTTTCGGCAATCTTTGCCGTTATCCGCGACGCGGCCGAGTCGAATCGCCCGCTTCGCTTCGCTTCCCTTCTCGGGGAACTTGCCGAACCAACGGCAAAGAGCCTAGCATCCGAACTTTACACCCTTGGCGAGGACCTCCTGCACGCAGCCCAGTCTCAGGCAGCGATGGCGGGTCAGCGCCGGACCGCTTCGGAGGAAGTTGTCGTCAGTTGGCACGACCTCGAGAACCTCGAGCGGCGTGTTCGATTCAGGAATGCGAGCGAGCAGCGTGCGGAAGCGCGGGATGTGACGACCCGCGCCGCGGACGCCAAGTCGCTCGGCACCGATGACGCCGTGGAACGCCTCGCGCGCGCGCGCGAGCGTGGTCACGACGCCACCGCAGTGAGCAGATTGTTCGGGCGCCGATCATCGGCGACCGAGCCAGGACGGAGTAGCCCACAGTGAGCATGACCATCGAAACATTGGAACTCGCATCGCCTGTCCTCCGCGAGCTGATCGAGCACGGCATCCGCCGCCGCTGGATCAGCTACGAGGAGCTGAACACGTGCCTCCCCGACGAGTTCGTCGATCCCGAGAAGATCGACGAGCTGCTTGTCCTCATGGGCGAGCACCAGATCGAGATGGTCGACGAGGTCGAGATCAGGCGCAACAACTACGTCTGCTTCGATGCGCCGCTCCAGACCAACCTGAAGTTCCAGCGCGACGACCCCAAGAAGTCTGGGCGCAGCGAGTCGTCTGGTCCCTCGCAGCCGTCTGCAGCAGCGCTCGCCGCAGCCGAGCTCGAGATCAAGAAGAACAAGCGGAAGAAGAAGGCTGCCGAGAGCGAGGCCCGCGGGGACGAAGAGGGCCCGGACCCTGATGACTTCGACGTCGAGGAGGACATCCTTGACGACACCGAGATGCAGGCGGCCGTGGAGAAGGCGCTCGCCGAGCAGGGCTCGAAGCGGATCGATGATCCGATCCGCATGTATCTCACGCAGATGGGCACGATCCCCCTGCTCACCCGCGAGGAGGAGATCCGTCTCGCCAAGAAGATCGAGACGACGCGCATGATCTTCCGCCGCAAGGTGCTCGAGAGCGATTACGCCGCCAACGAGGCGGTGAAGATCCTGAAGGACGTGCACGCCCAGAAGCTGCCGTTCGACCGCACCATGCGCATCTCGACCGCCGAGCCGCATGCGAAGCAGAAGATCGAGCAGCGCATCCCCGCGAACCTGCCGACGATCGAGCGCCTGCTGAAGCTGAACCTCACCGCATGGGAGCAGCTCGAGGCTGGCGGCATCAGCGCCGCGCAGAAGACGCAGCTCAATCGCGAGATCACCCTGCGCCGCCGCCGCATCGGCACCCTCCTCGAGGAGTGCTGCCTGCGCACGGGCCGCATCATCCCGCTCTACCGCAAGCTCCTCGGCATCATCTCGAAGATGCGCGAGATGCAGCGCAACCTGCAGAAGGCGGAGAAGCACCCGGATCGGTACGACCCCGAGGACGTGTACGTGATGCAGGAGGAGTTCGACGGCCTCCGCAACCTCGTGCTCGAGCCGATGGACGAGTTCGAGCGCCGCATGCGCGACATCCAGCGCGTGTTCGGCGAGTACGAGCAGGCGAAGCGCGACCTCTCGGGCGGCAATCTCCGCCTCGTGGTCTCGATCGCCAAGAAGTACCGCAACCGCGGCCTGCCCTTCCTCGACATCATCCAGGAAGGCAACACCGGCCTCATGCGCGCGGTCGACAAGTACGAGTACAAGCGCGGCTACAAGTTCTCGACGTACGCGACGTGGTGGATCCGCCAGGCCATCACCCGCGCGATCGCCGACCACGCCCGCACCATCCGCGTCCCGGTCCACATGATCGAGACGATGTCGAAGCTGCGGAACATCCAGAAGGCGCTGCTTCAGGAGCTCGGACGCGAGCCCACGATCGAGGAGATCGCCATCAAGGCGAAGATGCCGATCGAGGAGACGCGCCGCGTGATGAAGATCTCGCGCCATCCGATCTCGCTCGACCGTCCGGTCGGCGAGAGCGAGGATTCGCACTTCGGCGACTTCATCGAGGATGAGCGGCAGGCAAGCCCCTCCGACTCGGCGACCAGCGAGATGCTGCGGCAGCGCATCAATGACGTGCTCAAGACCCTGACCTACCGGGAGCGCGAGATCCTCAAGCTCCGCTACGGCATCGGCGATGGGTACACCTACACGCTCGAGGAAGTCGGCAGGATCTTCAAGGTCACGCGCGAGCGCGTGCGCCAGGTCGAGTCGAAGGCGATCCGCAAGCTGCAGCACCCCGTGCGCCGCCAGCGTCTCGCCAGCTTCCTTCCCGGGCACATGGCGGACCTGGAAGGCGAGCCCGATGGCGAGCGCGAGTTCTCCGGCTCGGACGAGTGATCCGATCCAGCAGTGTGAATCGAACCACGCGGCACGGGCTTCCCGTGCCGCGTGTCATTTTGAGCTGCGGTCTGGTCACGCTCCGCGGACGCGCAAGCTGACGTACTTGAGGTCGACGTAGGCGTCGAGCCCGTAGGTTCCGCCCTCCTTGCCGAGCCCCGAGTCCTTGCGTCCACCGAAGGGCGCCTCGGCGGTGCTGGGAGCGCCGTCATTGGCTCCGATCACGCCGAATTCGAGGGCTTCCGCCACGCGCAGGAGGCGATCGGCGTCCTGGGTCATGACATAGCCAGCAAGGCCATGCGGGACCCCGTTCGCGATCGCGATCGCCTCATCCTCGCGCCCGAACTCCATCGCGGCGACGACGGGGCCGAAGGTCTCCTCGCAGGCGCAGCGCGCCGACGGAAGGCAGCCGGTCAGCATGGTTGGCTCGAAGTAGCGCTTCGAGAGGCCCGCGATGCTCGCGCGCTTGCCGCCGACGCGAAGCGAGGCGCCCGCGGCCATCGCATCGGCGACGTGTGCCTCGACCTTTGCGACTGCCGCGTCGTTGATGAGCGGCCCGATCCGGGTCGACTCGAGAGTTGGGTCGCCGATCGCGAGGCCGTGCATGCGCGCCTCGAGCCGCGCCAGGAACGGCTCTGCGATGGAGCGCTCGAGCAGGAAGCGGTTCGGGCAGATGCAGGTCTGCCCCATGAAGCGAAACTTGGCCAGCATCGCCTGGTCGGCGGCCCGATCGAGATCGGCGTCGGCGAACACGATGAATGGAGCGTTTCCGCCAAGCTCGAGTGCGGTGCGGATGAGACGCGGCCCGCACCGGGCGGCGAGGATGCGCCCCACCTCGGTCGATCCCGTGAAGGTGAGCTTGCGCGTAGCCGGGTTGTCGAGCATGGCGCCGGCGATGGTCGGAGGGTCGCCAACGATCACGCCGAACGCGTTCGCTGGAGCCCCCGCTGCGTGCGCGGCGCCATGGAACATCTCGGCGAATGCCAGCGCAGTCAGCGGTGTTTCCTCGGCTGGCTTCACGAGCTGCGAACATCCAGCCGCAAGGGCGGGAGCAAGCTTTCGCGCGATCATCGCGAGCGGGAAGTTCCACGGCGTGATGGCAACGGTGGCGCCGATGGGTTCGCGCAGGACGAGGATGCGCCGGTCGGCGGTGCGCGATGCGGGCAGGTCGCCCGTGGCGGACTCCGCCGCCGAGGCCGCGAAATCGAAGAAGCTGGCAGCGTACTCAACCTCGCCACGGCTCTCGATGATCGGCTTGCCGCTTTCCGCCGTCAGCAGCGCGGCGAGACGCGGCGCCTCGGCGCGGATGCCCGCAGCGAGCCTTCGCACGAGCTCGACACGCTTGAGGACGCTGAGCCCGCGCATCGCGCGTGCGGCGCGAGCGTTCGCCTCCGTCGCTCGCGCGGCGAGCACCGGACTGGCGCCGCGGACCTCGGCAAGCGCTGCATCCGTAGCCGGGTTGACGATCGCCACGGGCGCGGCATCGCCACGTACGAACGCTCCGTCGATGTAGCAGTCGGTCCTCATCGCGTCAGCGCTGCTTGAGGTATTCCTCGAGCCGCTCGGCCTTGCGGACTAGGAACGGCACGTGCTGCTCGGACACCCGGAGGAACTTGACCAGCACCTTCATGGTCGTGTCGAACTCCTCGGCGAACTTCTGCTGCTCCTGATCCTTCCACGTGCCCTGCAGCGCGCCCATCTTGGCGCCCATGGCGGACACCTGCGCCTGAAGCTCGGAATTGAACCGATGGAGGTCCTGGGCGAAGCGGCGGAGTTCAGCGGGATCTGCGATTGCCTTGGCCATGCGGGCAGTCTAGCGCCCCTCGCCGCACTCATTCCGCACGCGCCGAAGCGTCTCATCCATGGCGTCGAGCGCGTTCATCGCGCTGCGCAGGGTGCGGTCGAGCGGCTCGACGGAGCGCTCGCGGAACGCCCTCGAGGCGTCGTCATGCCATGCCTCGCTCACGCGATACCAAGCCGCCATGAGGTCGCGATGGGCGGTCGCGAGACGCGCCTTTGAATCGGACAGGCTCACGGCTTGCCCCCGTCCTTGCTGGCGGGCGTGATCGCGGCCAGCGCTGCATCGCGGGCGGCCGCAAGGCGCTTCTCGTCGTCCTCAAGTTCGGCCTGCTCGCGGTCGGCGGCAGCCTGCTCCTCGGCAGTCAGAACCTCGCCGCCGCGACGCATCGAAGCGACCTTCGCCCGTGCACGCTCAACCTGCTCGGCGAGCGCGACGGTCGGCGTCGCAAGGTACGCCTCGAGCGCCAGCGTCATGTTCTTCAGCCGCTGGATCGCATCGGGCAGGTCCCGGTCATAGAGGCAGGACACGGGAGACATGGCGCCCTTGAAGAGGGAGACGTCGCGCTCGAGCGTCGCGAGCCATCGGCGCGTGACCTCGAGGCGGTCCCGCGCATCCTCCACCTTCCGCTTCATCCGCTCGACAGCCTTCTTCTCGTCGATGGTCGAGGGGCGCTGCCCCGTTCCCATCGTCTGCATCTCCTTGCGGAACAGCGCCGTCTTGGCGGACGTGAGCTCCTCCTCGAAGCGCGGGACCGCACGCCGCCAATGCAGCACGCGGTCGCGCTCGAGCCAGATGAAGGTCGACTTGATCTCGCTGTCGGCCTCGGCGATGGCGACGCCGATCTCCTCGCGGAACCGGATCAACGCGCGGCGGAACTCCTCGAGCGCCGCCACATCGGTGATGTTCGCCTCGCCCGCCAAGCGTCAGGCGGCCTTTTTCTTCGACGGATAGAGCAGAAGCAGCAGCACGAAGCAGCCGAGCGCCATGTACATCGGGACGCTGAAGAGCTTGGTGTAGTCCATGTCCGCCGTGCCTCCCGCCGTCGCGTACTTGGCGACCACGCTGGTTGCGAACAGGCTGCCGACGATGATGCCGATGCCCACGATGACCAGGTTGAACAGGTTCTGCGCGGTGGCGCGGATGTCCGGGGTCGTGTTCTCATCGACCACCATGAAGGCCACGAAGATGAAGCAGCCGAAGCAGAATCCGTGCAGCGCGATGCCGAGGATGACGGTGGGCAGGGTCGGGGCGAAGGCGAAGAGCGCCATGCGCGCCGCATAGGCGGCAAGGCCGATCAGCAGCAGGTTCTTGCGGGAGATCGACTTCGCGAAGAACGGGATGGCGGCGAGCACGCCGATCTCCGTCATCTGGCCGATGGTCATGAGTCCGCCGCCGCCGACGCCGAAGATCTTGTTGACCCAGTCGGAGAATGCGTTGGCGCTCTGGCTGTTTGCAGCCGTCTGGACCTTGGTCACGAAGTCGCTGGTGAACACGAAGTAGAACTGATGGATCATGCTCACCGGGATCGCGATGAGGAACAGCGTGATCAGCGGCTGCTTGAAGACTTCCTTGACGCCTTCGAGCCAGGCCGTCTTCTCCTCCGCCGACTTGGTCGGCGGCGTGTGCGGCAGCGTGAGGCAGTAGACCGCCATGACGACCCCGAGGACCGCCGCGATCATGAATCCCACGCCGCGCCCCTCGTTCAGGGTGGCAGGCGAGTCGTTGTACGAACGCAGGAGGATCTGCCCGATGCCGATGCCGGCGGCGATCCAGCCGATGGTGCCCCACAGGCGAACCGGGCCGAAGTCGCGGTCGCGGTCGGGGAGGTTCGCGAACGAGATCGAGTTCGTCAGCGCCATCGTGGGCGCGTACACCAGGCCGTAGACGAAGCTGAGCGCGAGGAAGACCTCGAACTTGTCCGCTCCGGCAAGGAAGTAGACCAGGATCGCGCCGATGAAGTGACTGATCGCGAGGAGCTTCTCGGTGGCGAAGGAACGGTCGGCCAACTGCCCTGCGATGAACGGACCCGCGAGCGCACCAACGGCGCCCGCCATCAGGCAAAGGCCGGTCTGGTCCAGCGAGAATCCGCGGTGCCCCATGAGGAACGGGTACAGGATCGGGAGCCACGCTCCCCAGATCGCGTACTGCAGGAACATCATGATCGAGAGGCGAGAACGGACGTACGGCGCTGGAGCGGCTTGCATCGCTGACACCTCCTGGTTGGGACGAGACCCGCGCACTCTACAGGAACTCCCGCCGAAGCGTCTGAGAACCGCCCTATACTCGTCCTCTATGGTTCCACGCCGAGATACCCGCCAGGTGACCGTTGGTGACGACCGCGTCGGCCGAGTGAAGATCGGTGGCGACGCCCCCATCGCCGTGCAGACGATGACCGCGGGCTACACCCACGAGATCGACAACTGCGTGCGGGAGATCGAGCGCTACGCAGCCGCGGGCGCCGACATCGTGCGGGTCGCGGTGCCCGAGCGCAAGGACACCGATGCGCTGCGCGAGATCCTGAAGCAGGTCTCAGTGCCCATCGTCGCCGACGTGCACTTCCACTACCAGCGCGCCCTCGAGGCGATCGAGGCGGGCGTCCACAAGATCCGTCTCAATCCAGGCAACATCAGCGACCGCGAGCAGGTCAACCAGGTCATCGACGCCTGCAAGGAGCGCGGCATCCCGATCCGCATCGGCGTGAACGAGGGCTCGATCATCGAGCGCAAGGACAAGCAGCGCCGCGCCGAGGAGCTGGGCAAGTTCTTCGCAGGCCACAAGTCGGGGCACATGCTGGCGCTCATGATCGCGAAGCTCGAGGAGTACCTCGACATCTTCGACGCGCGCGGCTTCCACGACGTCACCATCAGCGCGAAGTCGATGGATGCGGCGATGGTGATCGACGTCTACACCGAGATCTCCAAGCGCTTCGACTATCCGCTGCACCTCGGCGTCACCCACGCGGGACCGCGGGATACGGGGGCGATCCGCTCGATCGCGGCGCTCTCGACGCTGATCGCGAACGGCATCGGCGACACGCTGCGCATCTCCTACGCGAGCGATCACATCGACGAGGTGAAGGACGGGCTCGAGCTCCTCTACTGCCTCGGCAAGCGCACCCGCAAGGGCGTCGAGCTCATCGCCTGCCCGACCTGCGGACGCATCCAGGTCGACCTCTTCACCCTCGTGAAGGAGGTCGAGAAGAAGCTCATGCCCGAGCTCGAGCTGCCGATCAAGGTGGCCGTCATGGGCTGCGTGGTGAACGGTCCGGGCGAGGCCGAGGGCGCCGATGTCGCCGTCTTCGCGGGCGACCGACGCGGCATCATCTACGTCCAGGGCCAGCGCGTGGCCAACGTCACGGAGGCCGAGATCCTCGACCGCCTGCTGCATGAATGCCGAGAGTTCGAGGCGAAGGTCAAGCGCGGCGAGGCGAAGCTCGGCGAGAAGCTCGTCGAGATCGTCCCGCCTGACCCGATCGGCGAACTGGGCTCAGGCAAGGACAAGATCCGCGCCGGGCTCGTCGAGCAGGTCACCATCGGACGAACCTCGTGACGGATCGCCGAGCGGGAAGGCGGCTGGCTGCGACGATCGCATCCATCGCAGCCCTGCTCGCGCTGCCGGGATGCCTGACCACGCATTCGGCGCCGAATCCATCGTTCCCCATCAGTCGGGACGAGGCGGAGTCCGACTTTCGGCGAATGGCTGCTCTTCCCGTCCGACTCGATCGACCGTTGATCGTGATCTCGGGCATCGGAGACCCCGCGATCTCGGGAACCGCCATCCTTCGGCGCATCGAGCCCGTGGTCGACGGGCGCGTGATCGGCATCGATTTCTTCAGCGAAGCGACGTTCGATGGTGCCCGGCAGAAGCTGCTTCGGGAGGCCGCGGCGCAACTCGCCACCGATCTCGACCATCTTCCCGAGGTCGACGTGATCGCCTTCTCGATGGGCGGACTCGTGGCACGGGACGCCGCCATCCCCGACCGCGCGGGACGGCGACTCCCGATCGCCCGACTCTTCACCATCTGCACCCCGCACGAAGGCGCACGGCTCGCGGCGATCCCGATCGGGACTCCGCAGAGCGACGACATGACGCCGACGTCCGACTTCATCCTGCGGATCCGGGCCGCACGCCGAGAGTACGACCTCATCTGCTACTGCCGGCTTGACGACGTGACCGTCGGCGAGGAGTTCTGCGCGCCGGAGGGGACGCCTCTCTGGTGGGTGCCGACGCCGATCGGCGAATGGGCGCACATGCAGGCGTTCTTCGATCCACGGATCGTCGTGGACATCGCCCGGCGGATCCGTGGCGAAACGCCCTTCTCGACCCTGCCCGCCGCGCCCCTGCCGCACTGAGCCCGCGCAGCCCGAATGGCTGTCCAAACCGCTTTCCTGCATCGAGCCGATCTCGTGCCTCCGCGCGAGGGGGCTTTCCGTATAGTGCGACGACCCGCACTGGCAGTTTCGGCGGGCACGGAGCCACTTTCCATGCGCATGACCCGTCCGATCGCCCGTCGACAGAGCCCTCGCGCCTTCACCATCGTCGAGCTGCTGGTCGTCATCAGCATCATCGCGCTGCTGCTCGCCGTCATCTCGGTGGGCATCGTGCAGGCGGGCAAGACCGCGCGGCAGACGAAGGCGCTCTCGAACCTCAAGCAGGTCGCCGTTGCTTGGACGCAGTATGCGAACCAGAACGACGATCGCGCGCTGCCCGGATTCATGGATGACGCGACGCAGGCGGCATTCAAGATCAAGGTGCGCGATCGCGACGGAAACCGCGTGCCCGAGCAGTTCTGCCGGACCTACCCGTTCCGCCTGCTGCCGTTCCTCGAGCACGATCGCTCGCTGATGTACGACTACCTCGCCGACTATGAGCAGACGAGCCTCATCCCTCAGGATGAGATCGCCGCGAATCCTGCGTTCGGCTACAACGCGTACTACGTCGGCGGCTGGTGGACCACAGCGCCCGGGCAGACCGAGGAGGGCCCATCGGGTCCGCGCGTGCGCTTCTCGGGAACCGGCTATTTCCGCGCGCCCGGACAGCTGGTCCAGCGCCAGGAAATGGTCGCGCGCACGCTTGCGCAGATCCAGCGCCCGAGCGACATGGTCGTCTTCGGCTCGAGCTTCGCGGCGCAGCCGGGCTTCTTCAAGAATCCTGATGAGCTTGCCCGCGGAAGCGCGTGGATCGTGCCCTCTCGGCGCGCGACCACCGAGATCTGGGCGTCGAGCGACGGAACCAGCTTCAACACCATGCCGGCTCCGGGCACGCTGACCAGCGCCGAGCGCGCGGGCGAACTCTGGGCGAGCCTGCTTGGCAGCCAGGCGCCACGCGTGCGGCAGACCGCCGTGCTCACGCAGGGCGGCGCGGGCATGGACGTGTTCGTCGCCGAGAGCGTGCCGCTCCGCCGCATCAAGAACACGGTGCCGACCGTGCGTGCGGATCTCTCGACCGAATCGCAAGGCCTACGCGACCTGATGAATCAGGGGCGGTGGATGAACAACGCGGGATACTCCGAGGATCCCGTGCGCTTCTCCCATCCGGAAGGCTGATCGACGCGTCTACTTCCTGCCGTTGAGCCGCTCGCGCAATTCGCCGATGCGGCGATCGATCATGTCCGATGCCGGGGCGTTGCCGGCGGGATCGGCGGCAACCAGCTCATCGCGATCCTCGATGAGCTTCTTGATGCGCGCCTCGATCCGCTTGGCGTTCCACTCGTCGACCGACATGGCGCGGAACCAGAACGACTCGGAAGGCTGAAGGGTGAACTCGCTGCGCAGCGTCTGCTCGAAGTCGCCCATGTGGGCGGCACCGTAGAAGATCGCCACCGACTTCGGTGGCTTCGGCGCCGCGAGCACCTCACGCAGCTTGTCGATCACGGCGTCGTTCCGCTCATCGAGGATGATGCGCTCATCGACGGCGCCAAGTCCGCTCCGACCGCGCCTGCCAGCCGACTCGCCTGCGCTCCCAAGCGCCTCGATGACCATCTTCTTGAAGCCGGGCGACTTGGACACCAGCGAGAGCAGGAAGCGCACGAGACCCTGCCCGAGACCGTCCTGAGAAGACAGCATCTCCAGCGTCATGCTCCGTTCGCCACGCTTCCACAGCCGATCCAGCAGCTCCTCCATCGGAAGATCCGCGGGGACCCAGTTGGCGCGGTCGTAGTCGATCGAGCGGACCTGCAGGCTCGTCTCGAGCGCCGCAGCGAGATCGCCGTAGAGGTCGCGCTGCGAATCCTGCTTCTGATCAGGCTTGCCAACCTGCTCAGCGGCGGCCGATGGCAGCACGCGGAGCACAAGATCCAGTGCGAAATCGCGTCCGCCTGCCGCGCCATCGGCACCGAGCGATGCGAGTCGGAAGCCAAGCCCAGCGCCATCGCGCGCATACGCGAGCGGACGGCCCCATCCGTCCATGCAGGCAAGATCGAGCGGACGCGCCAGACGCGTGTCGCGCGCGACCACGAACGCGCGGAGCTCCGCGAGGGACTCGGGAAGCGCACCGTTGGTCACGGCAAAGTCGGCGAGCAGCTTGCGAAGGAAGAGCATCGCGTCCTGCGTGCTGCGCTGGCGCGCGAGGTCGCTGTCGCCACCCGTGCCGAAGGCGCCTCGAGGGAGCACGCTTTCGAACAGCACGAGTTCGTGCGTCTCGAGGAGCGCCACGATCTGCTCGTAGTACGCCTTGTCGCCGATGTGAACGACGCCGACAAGCGACACGGAGGTCCCGTCGGCGGACGACGGACGGTAGATTCGCGTGCCGGTCTCGAAGCTGGTGAGCCCGTCGCGGGTTCCCGAGCGGACGAACTTCGACGCGTCGTCCGCTTGGGCAGCGGATGCGATCGCGGCGGCGCTCACGACGAGGGACGCGAGAGCGAGAGGATTCGCGACGGCGGAACCGAGCGATCGTCCCGCGCCCCGTCTCATTTGCGCACCGACCAATTGCGCGTGGGGCCGAGTCCCTGCTTGGCGGCGGTGACCATCGCCTCGAAGCGGTTCAGCGCGCGGTCCGATTGGGTGCGGAAGATCATGTAGGGGAACAGCGCCATGAGGGCGATCACAAGGCCGCCGGCGGTGGTGATCAGCGCCTCGGCGATGCCGCCTGAGACGTCGTTCGGATCGATGATCGACTGGTTCCCGCCGAGGAGTTCGAACGACTGGATGATGCCCGTGACCGTTCCGAGGATGCCGAGCATCGGGCTCGCGGTCACGATGGTCGAGAGCACGCTGGAGAATCGCTCGGTCTGGGTGCGGAGGTTGTCGATCTCCTCGAGTGCGGTCGCATCATCCGGTCCGTCCTCCAGCATGCGGCGGGCGAGTCGGTCGTAGACGGAGCCAGGGTTCCGCAGGATCGACTCCGCCTTCGAGCGGTCGCCGTTGCGGAACGCATTGAGAAGCTGGCGATAGCGCCGCGATTCGCGGCCCGTGTGGAGGTTGAACCAGAACCACGTGCGCTCGATGGTCACCGCGAGCGCCACGATGCTCACGATGAGAAGCGGCCACATGACGGGACCGCCGCGCTCCATGATGGTGAAGAAATCCCAGACGCCCTGCATCGGGCGCATCCTAGCGGGGCGCGGTACCTCCCGCGAATGCGCTACATTTGGGCGGATGTCCGCGCAGATGCCAGCCCCGCTTGCCGCTCCGCTCGATCCAGCCCTGCTCGATGCCATCGAGCGCGCGCTGCTCGGCTACCTCGAGGGCCATCCGCTGCCGACGAACCTCCGCGCCGCGTGCCTGCACGCCGTGCTCGCGGGCGGAAAGCGCCTGCGCCCGGTCCTGGTGCTCGAGTGCGCGCGTGCGGCGGGTGGATCGCTCGACGACGCGATGCCCGCGGCCGTGGCGATCGAGTTCATCCACGCATTCAGCCTCGTCCACGACGATCTCCCCGCGCTCGACAACGACCTGCTTCGCCGAGGCAAGCCCACCTGCCATGTCGCCTTTGGCGAGGCCATGGCGATCCTCGCCGGCGACTGCCTGCTGTCCCTTGCTCCCATCGCAGCCGCCCGATGCCCACGGAACGGTGGGCAAATCGTGCAGGAGCTCATGCAGGCGACCGTTCGCATGATCAACGGCCAGGTCTACGACACCCTCAAGGGGTTCCCGGAGGGTCTCTCCGACCGCGAGCAGCTTGAGCTCGTGCACCACAACAAGACCGGCGCCCTGCTGCAGTGCTCGTGCCGGATGGGAGCGCTCGCGGCGGGAGCGGATGCGCCGACGCTCGCCGCGCTCACCTCGTACGCCGAGTCGATCGGGCTCATGTTCCAGATCGTCGATGACCTCATCGACGCTACCCAGTCGGCCGAGCACGCTGGCAAGGCCACGGGAAAGGATGCAGACGCGGGCAAGCTCACCTATCCGGTGGTGCACGGCCTCGTGGGCAGCCGACGCGAGGTCGAGCGGCTCCGCACCGAGGCTCTTGCTGCACTCGCGCCGCTCGGCGAGCGGGGCGCGCGCCTCGCCGCCCTGGTGGAGTACCTCGCCGCGCGCACCCGCTGAGGACCGAAAACCCCCATTTGCAACCGCTTTGCACGGGGGGTGCATCGGGTCCCGATATGATGGTCGAACCCCTTTGCGACCGCGGGAGTACCCGCGGACGATGGAACCCGCCGTGCCACAGAAGATTCTGCCCACCCTGACGTCGCCTGACCTCCTCCGAAGCCTGTCCACCGACGGGCTCAAGGAACTCGCAGCCGAGATGCGCGCCGCCATCTGCGAGCAGGTCGCGAAGTCAGGCGGGCACCTCGCACCGAACCTGGGTGTGATCGAGCTCACGATCGCGATGCATCGCGTGTTCGACTTCTCCCACGACCGCCTGCTCTTCGACGTCGGGCATCAGTGCTATCCGCACAAGCTCCTGACTGGGCGCTACCCACTGCTCTCGAAGCTCCGGCAGCGCGGCGGCATGGCTGGCTTCCCCGAGCCGCGCGAAAGCCCCTACGACCTCTTCTCCGTGGGACACGCAGGCACCGCGATCTCAACCGCCGTGGGCATGGCGCGGGGCGACTCCCTCAACGGCGAAGGCTACGCAGAGTCGAATCCCAACGGTCGCCGCGTGGTGTCGATCATCGGCGACGCATCGATCGTGAATGGCGTCGCGATGGAAGGCCTGAACAATGCGGGCACGCTCAAGCGCCAGTTCCTCGTGATCCTGAACGACAACGGCATGTCGATCGCCAAGCCACAGGGCGCTGTGGCTGCGTACTTCGACAAGCTCCGCCTTTCCCACACCTACGGCGAGTTCAAGAAGGCAGCGAAGGAGTTCGCCAAGGTCGTTCCGGGCGGGAAGGCGATGGCCGAGGCCTATCACAAGATGGGCGAGATGTCGAAGACCCTCGTCAGCGAGGACGCCTGGTTCGAGCACTTCGGCCTCGTGACCGTTGGACCGATCGACGGGCACGATCTACCGACGCTGATCGATGTCCTGAACGAGGCGAAGCACTTCGACCGCCCGATGGTCCTCCACGTGAAGACCGTCAAGGGCAAGGGCTTCAAGTTCGCCGAGGGCGATTCGACGACGTTCCATTCGCCGAGCCCGTTCACGATGATGAACGAGGACGGCGAGGAGCTCGTCAGCGAGGGTTGCCGCGTCGAGCTCAAGAAGAGCGCGCGCAGCTTCACCAGCGCGTTCGGCGAGATCATGGGCGACCTCATGGCGCGCGATCCGAAGGTGGTCGCCTGCACCGCCGCGATGCCGGATGGAACCGGCATCTCGAAGGTCATCAACCGCTTCCCTGACCGCGTGTTCGACACCGGCATCTGCGAGAGCCACGCGGCCGACATGATGTGCGGCCTCGCGAAGACGGGATGGAAGCCGTTCCTCGCCGTCTACTCGACGTTCCTCCAGCGCGCCTTCGACCAGTGCTTCCAGGAAGCCTCGCTCCAGGGACTGCCGCTGCGCCTCTGCCTCGACCGCGCGGGCTTCGTCGGCGGCGACGGTGCGGTGCATCACGGATTCTGCGACGTCGCGCTGCTCGCGACCCTGCCCAAGGCTTGCCTCATGGCGGCCATGGACGAGGCGAGCCTGAAGGCTGCGGTCGAGTTCATGGCGGGGTTCGACGAAGGCCTCTCCGCCATCCGCTACCCGCGCGACAGCGTGAGCCCGATGTACGCGAAGGATCCCTGTCCGCCGTTCGCGCTGGGCAAGGCACGCGCCCTCGTCACCCATCCCGACGCGCAGGTCGCCATCATCGGCTACGGAACCAGCGCGATCGACGCGTCGGAGGCGGCCCGCGAGCTCGCCCTCGACGGAATCAAGGCCGACGTCTATGACGCCCGATTCGCGAAGCCAGTCGACATCGATCTGATCGCGAGCCTCGTCGCGCGGGGCATCCCGATCGTCACCGTCGAGGATCACTCGATCCGCGGCGGATTCGGCTCCTGCGTGCTCGAGGCGTGCAACGAGCGCCGCGTCGAGACCCGCGGCATCACGCGA
This sequence comes from Planctomycetota bacterium, assembly GCA_041183345.1. Taxonomy (GTDB): domain Bacteria; phylum Planctomycetota; class Phycisphaerae; order Phycisphaerales; family SM1A02; genus QWPT01. The sequence goes on along the minus strand of JBEGLX010000025.1, from coordinate 22,771 downwards.
CTTGCGATGCCGGACAGCTGGGTCTTCCAGGGCGAGCGCAAGGATCAGCTTGCCGAGGTCGGACTCGATCCCGCAAGCATCGCTGCGGCAGCTCGGCAGGTTGCGCTGAAGGCTTCACGCTCGACGGTCGGCGTCTGACGCCGTGTTTGAGCGGTCGCCGCTGCGGCGGCTCCCGAGGTTAGAGCGGTCGCCGCTGCGGCGGCTCCCGAGGTTAGAGCGGTCGCCGCTGCGGCGGCTCCCTCTGGTGCTGGAGGGGCGTCGGCGTCGACGTCTGACGCCTCCAAAGCGCGCAAAGGCGAGCGACCTGCAGCGAGGCTGCAGCCGCTCGCCAGTTGCGAGCGCTCGATCAATGACGCACGTCGCGCGCGCGTCCCGCGCACATGCGATCGACAGGCATCAGGATCATGCTCGCGCGCTCCGCGAAGAGCCCGCCGAGCCGCTCGATGCTCGCGATGGTCGCCGATGAGACCGCGCCCTGCGCCTTCGCGCACTCGGCGATCTCCTTGGCATCCCATTCGAAGTGCCAGTCGACGGCGACGATCCACGGGCCGATGCCCCAGGAAGCGAATTTCGCCGAGGGCGTCGAGCCAAACGGCCGCGCCCCGTCGGGCAGCTTCGAAACGCACTCGTCGTTCCACACCGCCTGCTGGCTCGACCACGGCTGGCCAGCGAAGAGGGGCTCCTCGCGGCCGATGCCGCTGAGCTTCACCGTCACGACGCCCCGTTCCGAGCATGGACTGACCTCGCCGCCGAGCGCGCGTGCGGCGAGGCGTGCGCCCGAACCGATGGCGAGAACGGGGATCTCAGCCTTGGCCGCGGCCTTCACGAACGATTCGATCGCGCCGCTGTGGGCCGTCACCGACGATCCGCCGCCGCACACCACGATGCCGTGGACTTCATCGAGATCGCCGGGCAGCGAGGATGCGTTGTGCACGTCGACCAGCACCACCTGCTGGCCGAACGCGCGAAGCGTGCGACCGAGGTTGCAAGGCGTGCCGTGACCATCGAGCTGGCAGAAGTAGATCGACATTGCGGATTCCCTACGTTCCGTTCCCTAGAAAGGTCGCCGCCGCCAGCGGCGACCGCTCAAGCATGCGGCGACCGCTCAGACGCGCGGACCAGCCGCGATCACCGCGGCGGTCATCTTGAACTTGCTCTCGTTCTCGCGGAACTTCTTGGCGAGTTCGGTCGCCTTCGCGTCGTACGCAGCCTTGTCGGCCCACGTGTTGCGCGGATTGAGCACATCGCTCGGAACGCCCTCGACCGCGGTCGGCATTGAGAGGCCGAAGATGGGATGCGTCTCGAACGACGACTTCGCAAGAGAGCCATCGAGGATGCGGGTCACGAAGGTGCGGGTGTACGACAGCTTGAAGCGGTTGCCGACGCCGTATGGGCCACCCGTCCAGCCGGTGTTGAGCAGCCACACGTTGGCGCCGTGCTTCTTGATGCGCTCGGCAAGCATCTCGGCGTAGACCATCGGAGCGCGCGGGAGGAACGGCCCGCCGAAGCACGGCGAGAAGTTCGGCTGCGGCTCCTTGACGCCCGCTTCGGTGCCCGCGAGCTTCGAGGTATAGCCGTTGAGGAAGTAGTACATCGCCTGCTCCGGCGTGAGCTTCGACACCGGCGGCAGCACGCCGAACGCGTCCGCCGAGAGGAACACGACGTTCTTCGGATGACCGGCGACCGACGGGATCTTCGCGTTGGCGATGAACGAGACCGGGTAGGTCACGCGGGTGTTTTCCGCCTTCTTCGCGCTGTCGTAGTCGGGCACGCGGGTCACGGGATCCATGACCACGTTCTCGAGCACCGAGCCGAAGCGGATGGCGTTCCAGATCTCGGGCTCGCCTTCCTTGGAGAGCTTGATGCACTTGGCGTAGCAGCCACCCTCGACATTGAAGACGCCCGCATCGGACCAGCCGTGCTCATCGTCGCCGACGAGGTCGCGGTTCGGATCGGCGGACAGCGTGGTCTTTCCCGTGCCCGAGAGACCGAAGAACAGCGCGACGTTCGCAGGATCCTTGCGGTCCACGTTGCACGAGCAGTGCATCGGGAAGACCCCCATGTCGGGAAGGTCGTAGTTCATCGCGTAGAAGATCGACTTCTTCATCTCGCCCGCGTACTCGGTGCCGACGATGACGACCGTCTTCTTCTCCAGGCTCTGGACGATGCCGATGTGGGTCTTAAGCCCGAACTCTGCGGGATTCGTGATCTTCATGCCGCAGGCGTTGATGATGGTCCAATCGGCCTTGAAGGACGGCATCTCCGCGTCGGGGACATTGATGAACAGGGTCTTGGCGAAGAGCGAATGCCAGGCCTTCTCGGTGAAGACGCTGACCTTGAGGCGGTACTTGGGATCGGCGCCCGCGTAGCCGTCGAACCGAAAGACGTCCTTCTTCGAATTCAGGTGGGCGAGCGCAGCAGCCTTGAGCTTCTCGAAGTGCTCGGGCGAGACAGGCTGGTTGACCTTGCCCCAGTTGATGTTGCCGTGGATGCCCGCGGTGTCCTCGAGGAACTTGTCGTCGGGGCTGCGGCCGGTCCGCTCGCCGGTGTCGCACTGGAGGGCGCCGTTGGCGGCCAACTGACCCTCGCCGCGCGCGAGCGCGAGCTCGACCAGGGAGGCCACGGAGAGGTTCGCGTGGAGCTTTGCGGAACCGAACTGAACCGGGGAAGTCGTGAGTGCCATGTCGATGAGGTCTCGGTCGAGGGTCGCGGACAACGCCTCCCGTTTGGGGTGAGGCGCAGGGGTCGGATGGTAGCACAGCAGGGTCCGTTTCCGATGCCTCTCGGCAGCGCGGTTCCGTTGACCTGCAACCCCCTGTCGGGTAAGGTTTCGCTCTCACGGAGACTATAGCTCAGTTGGTAGAGCACCGGATTGTGGTTTCGGCTGTCGCGGGTTCGATCCCCGTTAGTCTCCCTTCAATTGAGCGCTCGCGACTGGGCGCGCTGGCGGCTGCGGTGCAGCCGCGTGCGCGCCTTCGCTCGCTTTCGAGATTCCCACGCCGTTGCATGAGCGCTGGCGCTCGCGGTGCAGCCGCGTGCGCACCTTCGCGCTTGCGAGATACACGCCTGACGAACCCCTGCGCGATTCATGCTCGCGAAGACGTCACATTGCTTGAGTGCCCGCAGATGAAGGCAAGGCCGAAATCTGCGGAACCACGCGCGTCAGGAGTCGGTCGGTCAGAAGTGGATGGACTCCCACGCAACCGATTCCGCAGACTCCGTCTGCGGGCACTCGTTGCAAGCGAACTTCGACGCTTCCAAGCACCCGGGCAAGCCGCCGCAACGGCGACCGCTCAGTCACGATTCCCGCTACGCTCCCGCCGTGCGCTTCATCGCCCTGCAGACGAATCCGGTGTGGCACGATGTCGCGGAGAACCGCCGGCGCATCGAAGGCGCGCTCGATGCAAGCGGATTCCAGCCCGGTGACTACATCGTCTTGCCGGAGATGTGCGAGACCGCGTGGACGACCGATACTTCGGCGCTCTCGCGGGCGCATGACAGCGTCGCATGGTTCTCATCCGTCGCCCGCGCACGCGCGGTCTGGATTCAAGCTGGATTTCCCGAGCAACGCGCGGGCGGTCGCTTCTCCAACAGCGCTGCGGTGATCGGACCCGATGGCTGCTTACGCGCCACCTATCGCAAGAACTTTCTGTTTCCAAGCGAGCGCAATTCGTTCGAGGCAGGCGACGGTCTCTGCATCATCGATGTCGGTGCTGCAAAGGTCTGTCCGCTCGTCTGCTACGACTTGCGCTTCCCAGAGTTGTGGCGACTCGCTGCCCGGGCCGGCGCCGAGGTCTTCGCGGTGAGCTCGTCGTGGCCCTCCGTGCGACACGAGCACTGGCGCAGCCTGTTGGTCGCGCGCGCGATCGAGAATCAGGCGTGCATTATCGCAGCCAACCGCTGCGGGACCGATCCGACCAATGAATATGCAGGCGGTTCGGTCGCGATCGATGTTCTCGGCTCAAGGCTTGATGAATCAGGCCGAGAAGAACGCGCTGTCGTGCTCGAATTCAAGCGCGACGCGCTGACGACGTGGCGAGAGAAGTTCGGCGCGCTTCGCGATATCCGTCCATCGCTGCTCGGAAGCACCGCGATCGAGCGCTTCTGATTGCTCGCGGATCTTTTTTGTGTTTTTCAGTCCGTGCGTCGTACGGCGATGCTCGTTCGCTACATTGCGAGTCACGCGCCGCGAGGCGCATGAGGGCCTGAACTGATGAACGATGATCGACACGAGCAGCCACGCGCGCATGAAGTTGGCGCCTGCGTCGACGAATCCCAGCGGACGACGCGGGTGGGTGCGGAGCCTCAGCCGAGCGCGCGTCTCGCATCGCGCCGCGCCGCCGGACTCGAGGCGCAATCACGCCTCACCGGCGACTGGAATCAGTTCCGCTCCGACCTTCTCCGCTGCTTCTTCCGCGACGCTGCCGCGCTGGCGGCGCGCTACCGCGTGAGCGGAGACGACGTCGCGCAGCATGCGCACGATCTCGTGCGCCCGCGCATCGAGCGCGGCTGCCTGCTAAAGCCAGTGGCTTGCGTCGCCGATCTCGCCGTGGCGACCGCGTGCTGCCTCGGCCGCGCGAATGCGTGGAACGAACTTTGGATCTTCGCGGAGCCCTCGATGACGCGCGCTGCGTTGGGTCGGTTGCCGGAAACGCTCGCGCTCACATGGACCCGCCGATACTGGACGCGCCTCGAGCGCATCTCGCGCGAGGGTTCGGGGGGCCTCGTGAAGTACGACGGATCGAGACCGATCCGCCTGTGGATCGTCGAAGAGCTGCTCGGCACACTCGAAGAGGAGCGCGCACAGGGGCGGCTCGAGATCCGCCGCGAGCACCTCGGTCGCCCGATCCCGCTGCGACTCGTCGGCGAACAGCTGGCGTGATTCGAACGGGCTGACGCCTGCCGTGATTTGAGCGGTCGCCGCATTTGAGCGGTCGCCGCTGCGGCGGCTCCCGAGGTTCGAGCGGTCGCCGCTGCGGCGGCTCCCTCTGGTGCATGTGACGCTGGAGTTGGAGACCCGACGCCCGAGCACCGGAGCGAGCGAAGGCGCGCACGCGGCTGCGGAGCGGCCGCCACCGCGCCAAGTCGCAAGCGCCCCAACTCGAGCGCTTCAACTCGCCGAAAAACGCACACGACCCGCTTGAAGCGGGTCGTGCGCTGATGCCAACTCCCGGACTTGAACCGGGGACACTCGCATTTTCAATGCGATGCTCTACCAACTGAGCTAAGTTGGCGAACCGCTGTTCGCGGGACGAGAAGGTTAGCCGAACCTCGTGCGGTGTCAAGCCGACCGAGAAAGCCCTGCGATCAGGCCGCTTTGCGGGCGAAGAGCCCGGCAAAGACCGTCCCGTCGAAGATGCTCTTGTCCATGCCGCGGATCGGATACTGGAGCGCGAGGAGATGCGAGAGCTCGTCGTCCTCCGCGATCTCGAATTGCACGGGCATTCCGAGAACCCGAGTCGCGAAACGGACCGCGCGCGGCAGCTGCTTCCGGCTGGTCGCGGCGATCAGGTAGCCGTCGTCGAGGCGCAGCGGCACGATGCCGAACTGCCACGCCTGCCGACGGACGACGAGGTCGCGCGCCTCGTCCTCGACGCCGCGCTCGGCGTCGAAGATGGTCGCGCGCTCCTGCGTCTGCTCGATCCAGGCGCGCTCGATGGTGTCGGGTGGGATACTGAATAGGCGTTCGGCGATCGAGCCAAACGCCTCGTTGCTGGCCTGCTGCTCATCGAGGATGGCCTCGACTTGCTCGCGATTCAGAACGCCCATACGGACGAGCATTTCTCCGATTCGCATGACATCTCCTCCGATGCTTGTGTCGGCGCGACTCTGAATCGCGATTGAACGCGAACGGGAGAAACGTGAACTCGGGCGCAGCCGCGCCCGCGCAACCCGCATGAAGCGAGGCATCGGCGGACCGTTGCCCTTGCGGTCTCGCACGTGAACACCGATAAACCGCGCATGGGCCGCCCCCACGACGAGCGCTCCACCCTTCGGCCGCTGCTCGCGGCGCTCGAACGCCAGTTCCGCGCCTCGGCGGGCGATTGGGCGCCGCGTTTCGACGCCAAGATCCTCCGCCGCTACCAGCGCGATCTCGACGACGTTTCGGAGCGGCTTGAGGGGGCCGGCACGGATCTTCGCGAGCTCGACCGCGCCCGCTCGCTCGCAGCCGAGATGCTCGTCGCCGCGCAGCTGCTCGAGTCGGGCTGCACCGTCGAGCACGAAGTCGAGACCCCCGCCGGCAAGCACGTCGACTTCCGCGCACGAAGGGACGGCGCGACGCTCTGCATCCACGTGAAGCGCGCGCCGCAGCCCACGCTGCGCGACGCGCAGGTCAGCATCCCCGCCGCATGGCGCGCGCTCGAGACCGTCGATCGCGGGCTCGTGATCGCGCTCAGCCTCACCCGCAACCTCCGTGGGAAGCCGCTTCTCGCAGCGCTCGACGACGCCTTCACGTTCGTCGAGCAGGCGTCGGTCGGCGACGAGCTCGCGCTGCGCGACTCCGAGTCGCGGATCGCAGCGCGCCTCCGAGTCATCGCGCCGTCCACGCAGCGCCGCGTCGAGATCGTCGCCGACCTCTCGGCCAGCTTCGATGACCACGTGCCTCGCTTCCAATCGACGCTCCGCAAGGCGTTCGCGCAGTTCCTTCCGCGCAGCGAGAACCTCATCGTCGTGTGCGGCAGCGCGGGGGGCATCGATGCGTTCGCGACCGCGCTCCTCGGCTCGCAGATCGAGCGATGGGACAAGCGCCCGCGCGTCGGCGAGCTCGTCGCCTATGGCCGCGGCGGCGATGGATTCTGGGCTGGCTCGATGCGGAACCAATCGCGGCTCGCCGCCTACTGGACGCTCGCGAAGGGCAACGGCCCCCTGCTGTTCCTACGCGAGCCCGCGTCGCGCGCGCCATCGCCTGCGATCGATCTGGCCCGCGCCGTGTTCGCGTGAATCGCTGGGGAACTGCCCGCGATTCGCCGTAGAATCCGCGCGCCATGTGGATCGCGATCCGGCTTGCAATCTTCTGCATCGCGTTCTGCATCCGCGCATTCGCTCGCCGCGCGCGCGGCAAGCCCGATGGTTCCATCGACGGCCGCACCTCCTACTGCAAGATCCAGCGGAGGCGGAAGTCGAAGGAGATCGAGGGGTTCTCGCTCGGAGTCGAGCTGCCCGCGCGCCTGGTGCTCCGCATGCATCGGGAATCGAGCGCCGACCGGCTGTTCAAGTCGCTCGGCATCGCCCGCGAGGTGCAGACCGGCGACGAGTCGTTCGACTGCCTCGTGTACGTGGCGTGCGACCACGCGGGAGTGCACGAGCTGCTCACCCAGGACGGTGCAGCACGCGCCGCAATCCGCGACATCTTCGAGTCGGGCTGCCACGAGATTCGCCATGACGGGCGGGTGCTCTGGATCGCGCGCTCGGCGAGCAGGGAGCCTGATGACGACGATCGCGCCCTCCTCGGAGCCATGGTGAAGTCACTCGGAGACCTCGAGTCGCGGCTCCGGCTTCATCCCAACCCCTTCGTGTGGCGTCCGATCCTCTGCGAGGCGACGGCATGGGGCATCGCGGGATTCGCGCTCGCCTCCTTCCCGCTGGCGATGGACTCGCTGCGTCACTCGCTCGCCGTTCCGACCCTCCTGCTCTACGGCGTCGGCGCAGGCGCCACCGTCGGAGTGCTCGCCGCGCTCGGCGTGATCGTGACCCTCAGAGGATCCTCGCGAGCCCGCCTCGTGATCGCCGAATGCCTGACGCTGCTCGTCTTCTCGATGCCCGTGATCGGAGTCCAGTCCGTCGCAGACATCAACGCGCGGTCGGGCGAGGTCACGAGCACGATCGGCGAGCGCCGTGTGCTCAACGCCGAGCGGCGCACGACCGGCTCCGGCAAAAGCAGGCGAACCACCTACCGCTTCACGCTTGAAACCGGACCTGCGATCGGGGACTTCTCACCGCCGTCGAGGATCTCCGTGAGCCCGTCGGTGTACTACTCCGTGAAGGCCGGCGAGATGCTTCAGATCGTCGTTTCGCGCGGATCGCTCGGGCTCCCGTGGGTGGAGTACCGCGCCGCTCAGGCGTCCGGCGCGTCGCCGTCGTCCGATGGCTCGAGCAAGTGAGGCGCACGTCGCTTGCCCTCGCGCCCACTCCATGAGGCGCGCTTCGGACGCGGATCCTCGCCGTCGACGAGAAACGCCTCGCCCATCGGCAGAAGCGCCTCGATCTGCTTGTCGCCGATCTCAGCGATCAGCTCGACCTCACTGTCGCCGTAGTTGCGCTCGATCACCGCGCAGCGCTTCTCGATCGCGTCGATGAGCCGTGCGCTTGCGATGGGAATGCGGATCGAGCGACGGCGCACCCCGCCCGTGACCAGCGCCAGGATTCGCGCACGGAGATCGTCGAAGCCTTGCCCAGTGACCGCGCTGATCGCGATCGCACCCGGCTCGCGCTCCTGCCACTCCGCAAGCGTCCGGAGCGACTCGCGCTCATCGGGGCGCATCTCGGCGATGCGATCGGACTTATTGAGAAGGAGGAACCGAGGCTGCGTGTTCGCGCCGACTTCCTCGAGCACGTCCCGCACCGTCTCGAGCTGGTGCGGCGCCTCGCGGTCGCTCGCATCGAGCACGATGAGGAGCGCATGGGCGTGGATCGCGTCCTCGAGCGTCGCGCGGAAGCTCGCCACCAGATGATGGGGAAGATCGCGGATGAAGCCGACGGTGTCCGACAGGAGCACCTGATTGGCGCCGCCCACGTTCCAGCGCTCGACGCGCGTCATGAGCGTGGCGAAGAGCTTGTCCGCCGCGTACGCGCCGCCTGCGGTCAGCGCGTTGAAGAGCGTGCTCTTGCCCGCGTTGGTGTAGCCGACGATTCCGACGGTGAAATGCTCGCTGCGGCGCGACTCGACCTCGCGCGCCTTGCGGATCCGCACATCCTCGAGCTCGCGCTTGAGCGCGGTGAGCTTGCGCGACACGATGCGGCGGTCGATCTCGAGCTGCTGCTCGCCGGGACCGCGTGTGCCGACGCCGACGGGTGCGCCGCCGGTCACCTGCCCGAGGTGCGACCACATCGCGCGCAGGCGCGGCGCCGTGTACTCGAGCTGCGCGATCTCGACCTGAAGCTGCGCCTCGCGCGTGGTGGCGCGGTTCGCGAAGATGTCGAGGATGAGCTCGCTGCGGTCGATGACCTTGACCTTGGCTTCCTTCTCGAGCTCCTGGATCTGCGACGGCGAGAGCTCGTTGTCGAAGATCACGACGCGCGCGCCGAGTTCGGCTGTCATGGCGACGAGCTCCTCGACCTTGCCCTTGCCTAGATAGGTCCTGCCCGCCGGCGCGCCACGGTTCTGCATGAGCTCGCCCACGACCTGCGCGCCAGCGGTCTCTGCAAGCGCCCGGAGTTCGCCAAGCGGGTCGTGGAAGTCCATCCGCGAGCCTGGCAGCCGAACGCCGACGAGGATCGCTGGCTCAGTCGTGACTTGGATGCCTTCGCGCGGATTGGTGTTCATGCCGAGGCGGTCACTGTACGCGCTTCGGCGCCGACCCGCGGGCGAGCAGCGACACAGGCTCCGTCGGCACCGAGAGGGGATCGCCGCGGTCGCCGCGGACCCGCCGCAACTGCGCGAAACCCGCGATCATCGCTGCGTTGTCGACGCAGTACCGCTGTGCAGGCACGATGAGCGCGACGCCGCGCCTCGCGCTCCACGCGGAAAGAGCCTCGCGCAATGCTCCGTTCGCCACCACGCCGCCGCCCACGAGCACCGCGCGCGGGGAGACGCCATCCGCCGCGCGCGAGAGTCGATCGATCACCTGCGCGATCGCTGCGCTCTGGAAGCTGGCCGCGAGGTCGCGCCGCCGTTCGTCGGAGAGTTCCTCGCTGGTGCGCGCGAAGGTCGCGCTCGCACCGCGGCCCTTGGGGACGCCGCGCACCTCGTAGAGAAGCTTCGTCTTGAGCCCGGAAAGCGAGAAATCCAGCGCCGATGGTAGCTGAGGCAGCGCGAAGCGAAGCGCCGAAGGATCCCCGCCGCGCGCACAGCGCTCCAGGTTCGGCCCGCCCGGATGCGGGAGTCCGAGCATCACCGCCGCCTTGTCGAACGCCTCGCCGACCGCGTCGTCGATCGTGCGACCCATCAGCGTGCAATCCGTCGGCCCATCCAGGCGGAACAGGCTGGTGTGCCCGCCGCTCACGACGAGACCGAGCGCGGGGAAGCTGCAGTCCGAGGGACTTCCGACCGCTTCATCGCGCAGCAAGCCCGCAAAGAGGTGCGCCGCGACGTGATCGACGGCATAGAACGGCAGCATCGCCCCGAAGGCAAGCCCCTTCGCGGCGCTCGCACCGACGAGCAGGCTTCCGATCAGGCCTGGACGCACGCCCGCCGCGACGGCCGCAAGCTCCCCGATCCCGACTCCCGCCTCCGCGAGCGCCTTGTGGACCACGGGCAGGATCCGCTCGAGGTGCGCGCGGCTGGCGATCTCGGGAACCACTCCGCCATACTCGAGGTGAAGCTCGTGCTGCGAGGCGACCACATTCGAGCGGACGCGCAGGGACGCATCCACCACGGCGGCCGCCGTCTCGTCGCAGGAACTTTCGATGCCAAGAATCAGGTCCATGGAGCGCACCGGGCGCGCCTTCATGGTAGAGAATGCGCGACCCGATGGCGTACCGCCCACCATTCGTCGACGAGCGCGCGATCACCATCGAGGGCCCCCACCCCTCGACACTCGAGGACGGTCCCTTCCTCGCCCAGTGCGAGATCGAGACCGGACGCGTGTCGGGCCCTGGCGGGCAGCATCGGAACCGGGTCGATACCGCCGTGTGGATCAAGCACGTGCCGACGCAGGTCGAGACTCATGCCACGGAGCGGCGAAGCCAGGCGCAGAACCGCCATATGGCGATTTTCCGCCTCCGCCTGAAGCTCGCCTGCAAGGTGCGCACGATCACGAGCCGGGATGGTCATAAGCCGAGCGAACTCTGGAAGCGTCGCCGACAAGGCGAGAAGCTCCCCGTCAACCCAGAGAACCACGACTACCCCGCGCTGCTCGCCGAGGCCCTCGACGTGGTGACCGCGCGTCGATTCGACGTCGCTGGCGCCGCGGGAATCCTCGGCATCACCATGAGCCAGCTGACGCGGCTTATCCGCCACGAGCGCCATGCCTTCGCGCTTGTGAACGCCGGGCGCGAGGCCATCGGGCTCGCGAAACTCCGAAGCTAGCCGCTTCGATTGCGCTACCATCGGACCATGCCCGCGATCACTGCAGAACTCAGGCACCGCGTCAAGCAACTCGTGGCTGAGGAGGCTTCCCGCGCGGTCAGTCTGCGTCGAGATCTGCACACCCATCCCGAGATCTGCTACGAGGAAGTCCGCACGAGCGCGCGCATCCGCGCGGAGCTGGACGAGGCGGGCATCGCCCATACCGACGGACTGGCGGGCGGCACGGGCACCATCGCCTTCCTGCACGGGCGGACCGACAGCGCGGTCGGGCTGCGCGCCGACATCGATGGGCTTCCGATCGTCGAGGAGACCACGTGCGCGTGGAAGTCGCGCACCGAAGGGCGCATGCACGCCTGCGGACACGACGGGCACACGGCGATCCTCGTCGGCGCGGCCCGCGTCCTCAAGCGGCTCGGTGCGGAGCATGAACTTCCGAACAGCGTGCGATTTCTCTTCCAGCCTGCTGAAGAGGGCGGCGCGGGCGGCAAGCGCATGGTGGAGGACGGCGCGCTCTCCGCGCGCGCAGAGGGCCCCGCCGTGCGCCGAATCTACGGACTGCACAACTTTCCGGGGCTTGCGCTGGGCGCACTCTCGACGCGGCGCGGCGCGCTCTTCGCCTCGAGCGACCGCTTCGAGATCACCGTGATCGGACAGGCCGCGCACGCGGCGTGGCCGCACCATTCGCGCGATCCGATCGTGGCGGCGAGCGCCATCGTGCTCGGGCTCCAGTCGATCGTCTCCCGCGAGCTCGATCCGGTCGATGCAGGCGTCATCAGCACCACGATGTTCCACGCGGGAACGGTGATGAACCAGATCGGCTCGAGCGCCCTGCTGCAGGGAACCACGCGCGCGCTGCATGAATCGACGCGCATGCACATCGAGCGCCGCCTCGCCGCGGTCGCGTCGGACATCGCGCGCGCCCACCGCTGCGAGGCGCGCACGCGCTACCTCCGCGGATATCCCGTCACCCGCAACGATGACGGCAGCGTCGCCGAGTTCGAGCGCATCCTGCGCGAGGAGCTCCCCTCCCAGGAGTTCGTGCACATGGACGTGCCCGTCATGGGCGGCGAGGATTTCGCGTTCTACGCGGAGCAGGTGCCCGCCTGCTTCTACCTGCTCGGCATGGAGGACGGGCGCTGGCAGAGCGCGCACCTGCACCAGCCGACGTACGACTTCAACGATGCGGCGCTCCCGCACGGCATCGAGGCCATGGTGACGCTCGCCCTCGCCGACCGCGTCGGATAATGGCGAGTTTGGGTCGGGAACCGCGAATTTGGCGACACGGGGCGATAGGTTGCGTACGTTCCCCGAGCCACCATGCATTCCATCGCCCTCGCCACCGCCCTCCAGCTGATCGCCCCCGGCGGTCAGCCATCCGTTCAACCGACTCCCGCCGCGCGCCCGCTAGAGCTACGCGAGATCGCGCCGCTCGTCGCCGGCGCGCCCGCCGCGAGCATCGTGCTCGACCTCCCGCTTGTCGGCTGCGTCGAGTTGCAGCTCGCCGCGACCACGCTGGTGACCGACGACTTCCGCCTCGAGTCCGCGCGCGTCGACGCAGGCAAGACGCTCGCACGCACGATGCGCCCGATCCTGCCGAACGCGTACGCGGGCTCCATCGCAGGCATTGACGATTCGCGCGTGTTCATCGGCCTCGGCACCGGCGCGGCCAGCGGCCTCGCTGCGGGCTTCATCGCGATCGGAGACGAGACGTGGTGGATCTCGAGCGGGAACGAGGCTGCGCGCCGCGCCGGCCTTCCGATCATGCTCACACATGGCTCGGCGCTCGCGAATGCGCGCACCGACGGCGCGACGTGCTTCGCGAACGACCTGAAGCAGCCGCCGGTCCCGCCAGCGGGCGAAGGCGGTGTTGCGGGCGGCGCCGCATGCCGCGAGTTCCGCATCGCCATCGACACCGACACCGAGTACACGATGTCGGCGCACGCTGGGAACACCGTCGCCGCGGCGCAGTACGCGCTCCTGCTGATGGGTGCGTCGAGCGTGGTCTACGACCGGGACGTGAACATCAGGATTCCCGTCTGCTACCTGCGGCTCTGGACTGGCGAGGATCCGTGGACCCAGACCGAAATGGGCGCGCAGCTCGGGCAGTACCGCGACCACTGGGTCGCGAACATGGGCGGCGTCCCGCGCGACATGGCGCATCACATCGCAGGGCGCGGGCTCGGCGGCGGCGTCGCCTGGGTCGGCGTCTCGTGCCTCTACTGGGACTGGCACTACGCGCTCTCGTCTGGCATCGGCTACGGCTTCCCCTACCCACTCATCGACCATGACCACGGCAACTGGGAGCCGATGGTCATCATGCATGAGATGGGGCACAACTTCGGCGCCCCGCACACGCACGACCACGTGCCGCCCGCCGACGGCTGCGGCGCGAACGACTGCTCGCTTGCGTGGGACGGCACGATCATGTCCTACTGCCACATCTGCAACGGCGGCATGTCGAACATCTCGCTGAAGTTCCATCCGTATTCGATCGCGTCGATGAACGCACACCTTGCGTCGACAGCCTGCGGAAACGCGCCCGCGTATGCCGTGAACGACGCGATGAGCACCATCGAGGGCGTCGGTGCATCGATCGCGCCGCTCGCGAACGATGCATTCGTGAACTGCGGCACAATCTCGCTCGGCGCATACGATCAGGTCAGCCAAGCAGGCGGAAGCGTCGTGCTCGCGCCCTCGCAGCCTGGCGAGCCGCCCGTGCTCGGCTACATCCCGCCAGCGGGTTTCTCGGGAGAGGACAACTTCAAGTACACCATGATCGCCGAAGGCGGCGCAACCAGCCTCGGCACGGTGTATGTGACAGTGCGCCCTGTGATGGACCGCACGTATCTCCTCGACGCGGCGAATGGCGTGCCGGCCTCCTGGTACGCGCTCGCGGGCGACACGCCCGCGCTGCCTGATTTCTCGACGCTCACGAGCTACGGCGCGTCGGTGCTCGCCGACATCAACATCGCCTCGACAGGCGGCAACTTCTCGCAGAGCGGCCGCGCGGACCTCGTCGCCGCGGTCTTCGAGGGGTACATCAGCGTGCCCGCGAGCGGACTGTGGACCTTCTCGACGGAGTCCGATGACGGCTCGCGCGTCTTCATCGACGGTCAGCTCGTCGTCAACAACGACGGACTGCACGGGATGGTCGACCGCTCCGGACAGATCGCGCTCGAATGGGGCTACCACCGGTACCGCGTCGAGTTCTTCGAGAATTTCGGCGGTGCGGGCGAGATCTTCCGCTGGCAGGGACCAGGGACGGCGCGCGCGATCGTGCCCGCCTCGGCGCTCTACAAGCTTGGCACCCCGATGCAGCTCGACCTGAACGGCGACGGCGAGGTGGGCGGCGCAGACATCGCCACCCTGCTCGCTGCGTGGGGACCCGCGGCCGCGAACACCCCCGCCGACTTCGACCGCAACGGCGTCGTGGACGCCTCGGACATGGCGCGGCTCCTGTCGAACTGGGGCCCATAACACGCCAGGCGCTTCGCCTTCCTGCCTCTTCGCGGGCGGGACTTCAGCCCCCGCCAGCGCTTGCAAGCCGGCGGGGGGACCGCTACATTGCGCGACTCGACATTTCAAACCGCTCGAACTACTGGGCCCCTGCAGCGATGCCGGGTCCGCATGAACAAGAGCCGCGTGCGCTCAAGTTCGTGAGTCCAGTGGGAGGTCAACGGAAACCATGGCTGCAAAGAAGATCACCAAGCAGTTCAAGATCATGGCGCCGGGTGGCAAGGCCACTCCCGCCCCGCCGATCGGCCCCGTGCTGGGCGCAAACGGCGTCAACCCCGGACAATTCATCACGAAGTTCAACGAGGCGACGCGCCAGCTCAATGGCCGCGTCGTTGGTTGCGTCATCACGGTCTACAGCGACCGTTCGTTCGACTTCGAGATCAAGAGCTCGCCGACGTCGGTCCTGATCGCCGCGGCGCTCAAGATCGAGAAGGGTTCGGGCAAGCCGAACACCGACAAGGTCGGCAAGCTCTCCAAGGCGCAGGTCAAGGCCATCGCCGAGGAGAAGCTCAAGGATCTCAACACCACCAACATCGAAGCCGCGATGCGCGTCGTCGCCGGTACTGCACGCTCGATGGGCGTGACGGTGGAGGGCTAAACCATGCCAACGATTTCCAAGCGTCGCAAGGCGAACCTCGCCTCGGCAACCAAGAACGTGCACACGCCCGCAGAGGCGGTCGCCGCACTCCGCAAGTTCAAGACCCCGAAGTTCGACCAGACGGTCAACGTCGTCATGCACCTCGGCATCGATCCGAAGCAGGCCGACCAGCTGATCCGCGGCTCGATCGGCCTGCCCCACGGCACCGGCAAGACGGCTCGCGTCGTCTGCTTCTGCCAGTCGGACAAGGTCGCTGCAGCGAAGGCAGCCGGAGCGGTCGAGGCGGGCTCGGATGATCTGGTCGCAAAGATCGAAGGCGGCTGGATGGATTTCGACGTCGCCGTCGCCAGCCCCGACATGATGCGCGTCGTGTCGAAGCTCGGCAAGGTGCTCGGTCCGAAGGGCCTCATGCCGTCGCCGAAGGCCGGCACCGTGGCGCCTGACGTGATCGGCGCCGTCAAGGAGTACGCCAACGGCAAGCAGGAGTTCCGCAACGACGACGGTGGCAACGTCCACGGCGTCATCGGAAAGCTCTCGTTCGCCGACGCGAAGCTCGTCGAGAACCTCGAGGCGTTCATCGCCAACATCAACAAGGTCAAGCCCTCGTCCGCGAAGGGCACCTACATCAAGAAGTGCACCATCGCGGCGTGCATGAGCCCGGGCGTGCAGGTCGCCGTCTAAGCGCGTACTCCGAAAGGAAACACCATGAGCAAGCCAGTCAAGAATCTGATTGCATCGGAGTACACCAACCGCTTCAAGGACGTAACGGGCGCCGTCGTCGTCGAGATCCGTGGTCTCGACGCGAAGGCGACCACGTCGATGCGCAACACGCTCCGCTCGAAGGGCATCCGCATCACCGTCGTCAAGAACGCGCTCGCGCGCCGCACCTTCAAGGGCGGACCGCTGGGCACGCTCGAGAAGGCGCTGAAGGGCCCGTCCGCGATCCTCACCGGTCCCGAGAGCGCGGTGCTCGTCGCACGCGAGATCGTGAAGGCCGCCGAGGCCGAAAAGAAGATCGTGCTCAAGGGCGCGATCTTCGACGGCGAGTACTACGACGGCGACGCCGGCGTGAAGAAGCTCGGCAGCTTCCCGACGAAGGAAGAGGCCCAGGCCAAGGTCGTCACCCTGCTCCTCTCGCCCGCGCGCCAGATCCTGGGCGTGGTCAAGACCCTGCAGGAGAAGCTCGAGAAGGGCGAAGCGATCGCGAAGCTGTAGGCGGATCCGCGCTCCGGCGCACATTCGGCCGCGTGAACCACGCGGGATTGAACAAACGATTTACCCGTCTCCAGTCCGCCACCGACTGGTCCCAGACAGGGATGAAATGCCGCGCGTTGCGGCACCTCTCGGTGGCAAGACAGCGGCGACTGCCGCAAGGAACCAGACATGTCCGAGACCAAGACCTTTGACGCGAAGATCAGCACCCTCGGCGACTCGATCGCCAGCCTCACCATCAAGGAGGCCGTCGAGCTCACCGACTACATGAAGGTCACCTACGGCATCGAGCCCGCCGCTGGCGCGGTCGTCGTCGCGGGCGACGCTGCTGGCGCTGGCGCTGCCAAGGCTGCCGAGAAGACCGAGTTCAACGTCGTCCTCAAGGCTGCCGGTCCGAACAAGATCAACGTCATCAAGGCGGTTCGCGAGGCCACCGGCCTCGGTCTCGCCGAGGCGAAGGCCCTCGTCGACGGCGCTCCGAAGACCCTCAAGGAGAACGTCAGCAAGGAAGAGGCAACCAAGGTCGTCGACGCCCTCAAGGCTGCCGGCGCCGACGCTGCCGCCGAGTAATCAGGCTGATGCGGTTGCAGGTGCCCCGCGGGCAACGGCTTACGCCGCCCCGCGGGCCCTGCGCCCGCGAAACCACGGTG
Source organism: Planctomycetota bacterium (assembly GCA_041183345.1). GTDB lineage: Bacteria > Planctomycetota > Phycisphaerae > Phycisphaerales > SM1A02 > QWPT01. Next base: position 5,607 of record JBEGLX010000025.1, on the reverse strand, counting down.
AACGCCCTCCTCCCAGGCGTTCGCGATCCGTGGCTTGTCTGCTGATGGGACCGTGTCTACACTTGTGATCTCGCCTGAACGTGCCGACGTGAGAGGCACGAGGCAAGAGGCTCGGCTTCGCTTGCTGAACCAACTCTCGATCACACTCTGAAAGATCCTTCACCGAGTCGGAGTCTGTCCGACTGGGTGTTCTTTAGTTAGGGGACTCGTCGATGTCATCCAAGACGATTCGGGACTTCTCGAAGCGTGGCGACGCACTTCCGGTGCCGGTTCTGACGCGCGTTCAATCCGACGCGTATCGCCGCTTCCTTCAGCTGGACAAGAGCCACGACGAGCGCGATACCGGCTTCGGCCTCGAGGCCCTCATGCGGGAGGTCTTCCCCATCGAGAGCTACGACGGCTCGATGAAGCTCGAGTACCAGCACTACAAGCTCGACGAGCCCCGCTACACCGCCGACGAATGCCGTGAGCTGCGCCTCACCTACGGACGCCCCTTCCGCGTCGGCGTGCGCCTCGTCCGCGAGGGCACCAGCGAGATCGCCGAGGAGGAGATCTACCTCGGTGAGATCCCGATCATGATGGGCGGCGGCGAGTTCATCGTGAACGGCGCCGAGCGCTGCATCGTCAGCCAGCTCCACCGTTCGCCCGGCGTGGATTTCTCGATCGTCAGCTCGTTCGGCGACCGTCCGCTCCACCAGGCGCGCATCATCCCCGAGCGTGGCTCGTGGATCGAGCTCGAGGTCACGAAGAAGGACGTCCTGGCGATGCGCATCGACCAGTCGACGAAGCTCGCTGCGACCACCTTCCTCCGCGCGCTCGATGAGCAGTACTCGTCGACCGACAAGCTGCTCGAGCTCTTCTACGAGGTCGAGGAGATCAAGGTCGCCAAGCTCAAGCCCGAGCACTACGCCGCCGAGCTCGTCATCGACTCGGATACGGGCGAGGAGCTCTGCCGCGTCGGCTCGCCGATCGGCGACATGGTCGCCACCATCCAGGCGTCCAACCTCGGCACCATCCGCGTGATCACCAACGCGAGCGATCCGCTGATCCTGAACACCCTCGCCGAGGAGAAGCTCGACTTCCTCGCGGGCGTGACCGAGCACGAGGCAGCGCTCCTGAAGATCTACGGCCGCCTGCGCCCGGGCAACCCGCCCCAGATCGACAAGGCCAAGGCGCTCTTCACCGAGAAGTTCTTCGACGAGAACCGCTATCGCCTCGGCCGCGTCGGTCGCTTCCGCATCAACCGCAAGTTCGAGCACGACGCCGTGTACTGCACGGGCGGCAAGCTCGGGCAGGTGCCGGAGGAGAAGGTCCAGCACATCCGTGCAGAGGACTTCCTCGCGGTCATCCGCTACATGCTCGACCTGCGCGCGAAGCGCAACAAGGCGCACGTCGACGACATCGACCACCTCGGCAACCGCCGACTCCGCACGCTCGACGAACTCGCGACCGAGGAGATGCGCAAGGGCTTCCTCAAGCTCCGCCGCACCGTCCAGGAGCGCATGTCGACGCGCGAGCCGGGCGACCTCGCCAAGATCGCCGATCTCGTCAACTCGAAGTCCATCTCGAGCGCGATCGAGTTCTTCTTCGGTCGCAGCGAGCTCTCGCAGGTCGTCGACCAGACGAATCCGCTCTCGATGCTCGTGCATGAGCGCCGTCTCTCCGCGCTCGGCCCAGGCGGCCTCAACCGAAAGCGCGCGGGCTTCGAGGTGCGCGACGTGCACATCTCGCACTACGGACGCATCTGCCCGATCGAGACTCCTGAAGGCACGAACATCGGCCTCATCGCGAGCCTCGGCATCTATTCGGCGATCGACGACTACGGCTTCCTCCAGACCCCCTACCGAAAGGTCAAGGGAGGCAAGGTGTCCTCGGATTCGGAGCTTCTCCGCGCCGACGAGGAGCTGAAGCGCGTGCTCGCGACGTCGGACGTTCTGAAGGGCACCAGCAAGCAGCTCGAAGGCATCGTGCTGGCCCGCAAGGACGGCGACCTCGTCGAAGTCCCCGCCGCAGAGGTCGAGTATGTCGACGTCAGCCCGAAGCAGATCGTCGGCGTCTCGGCGTCGCTGATCCCCTTCCTCGAGCACGACGACGCCAACCGCGCGCTCATGGGCTCGAACATGCAGCGACAGGCCGTCCCGCTGGTGAAGACCGACGCGGCCTGCATCGCGACCGGCATGGAGCAGGCCGTCGGGCGCCACTCGGGCATGATCGTCACCGCGACCCGCGGCGGCACCGTGACCTACGTCGACAGCGAGCGCATCATCATCGACAACGCCGATGAGTACGTGCTCCGCAAGTTCGTCGGACTCAACGAGCGCACCTGCCAGAACCAGAAGCCGGTGGTCAAGCTCAACGACAAGGTCAAGGCGGGCCAGATCCTCGCCGACGGCGCCAGCACGAAGATGGGCGAGCTCTCGATCGGCAAGAACGTGCTCGTCGCGTTCAACACCTTCGACGGCTACAACTTCGAGGACGCCATCGTCATCAACCAGCGCCTGCTCAAGGACGACACCTTCACCTCGATCCACATCGAGAGCTTCGAGGTCGAGATCCGCGAGACCAAGCTCGGCCGCGAGGAATTCACCCGCGACATTCCCAACGTCAGCGACCGCATGCTGCGGAACCTCGACGAGAATGGCGTGATCGCGATCGGCGCACGCGTGGGTCCCGGCGACATCCTCGTCGGCAAGGTCTCGCCGAAGTCGAAGAGCGAGCTCTCGCCCGAAGAGAAGCTCCTCCACGCGATCTTCGGCCGCGCGGGCGAAGACGTGAAGAACGACTCGCTCGAAGTGCCCGCGGGCACCGAGGGCGTCGTGATCGGCGCCAAGCGCTTCAGCCGCCGCATGCACCTGAGCGACGAGCAGAAGAAGCAGCTCAAGAAGGACATGGCCGACTACGAGGCCATGATGGATGGCAAGCGCATCGACCTCTTCAAGAAGATGGTCGGTGAGATCAACCGCATCCTCGGCGCCGAGATGGTCGATCCGTCCACCCGCCAGAAGGTCGGCGCGAGCGACATCCCCGAGGTCATCGTCGAGCAGATCGACAACTTCAACGAGAAGTGGATGAAGGGGTCCGCTGAGGCACGCGAGCAGGCGAAGGTCGTGCAGGGCCAGTTCTGGCCGCGCATCCAGGCGACCAGCGCCGAGAAGGCGCGCAAGCTCGACCATATGAAGCGCGGCGACGAGCTCGCCTCGGGCGTGCTGGAGATGGTGAAGGTCTACCTCGCCACCAAGCGCCAGCTCTCGGTCGGCGACAAGATGGCAGGCCGCCACGGAAACAAGGGTGTCATCGCCCGCATCGTTCCCGAGGAAGACATGCCCTACATGGAGGACGGCACCCCTGTCGACGTCCTCCTCAACCCGCTCGGCGTGCCGAGCCGCATGAACGTCGGCCAGATCCTCGAGGTCCACCTCGGCTGGGCGGCGCAGGTGCTCGGCTTCCAGGCGGTCACGCCCGTCTTCGACGGCGCGCACGAGAGCGAGATCTTCACGGCGATCGACGAGGCCAACAAGCACGTCGAGAAGCGCCTCGCGCAGTTCAAGGAGACCGGCAAGGATCCCGGACATCCGCGCGAGCTTCTCGCCCGCATGCCCGCGAACTGCAAGATCCAGCTGTACGACGGCCGCACCGGCGAACCGTTCCATCAGCGCACGACGGTCGGCTTCATGTACATCCTGAAGCTGCACCACCTCGTCGACGACAAGATCCACGCTCGCTCGACGGGTCCGTACAGCCTCATCACCCAGCAGCCTCTCGGCGGCAAGGCGCGCACGGGCGGCCAGCGCTTCGGCGAGATGGAAGTGTGGGCGCTCGAGGCCTACGGCGCGGCGTACGTGCTGCAGGAGCTCCTCACCGTCAAGAGCGACGACGTCGAGGGCCGCACCAAGATCTACGACTCGATGGTCAAGGGAACCAACACCCTCCAGGCCGGCATGCCCGTCGTCTTCGACGTGCTCTGCCACGAGATCAAGGGCCTTGGCATGAACATCCAGCTTGAGAAGCAGACGACCGACGCAGACGGCTTGCTGTGACGGGTCCGACCCCGTGCAGCTGAAGTGAACCGTCCCGTCCGACAGAACTGAAATCCCCCCGCTGACGCGGGTCCATTTGGAAGGCAACTGCGATGTCCGAGAGCGTCTACGACCGCGTGAACGACTTTGGCTCGGTCAAGATCACCCTTGCGAGCCCGAACGACATCCGAAGCTGGAGCTTCGGCGAGGTCAAGAAGCCTGAGACCATCAACTACCGCACGTACCGCCCGGAGCGTGACGGTCTGTTCTGCGAGCGCATCTTCGGCCCTGAGAAGGACTACGAGTGCGCGTGCGGCAAGTACAAGGGGACGAAGTACAAGGGCATCATCTGCGACCGCTGCGGCGTCAAGGTCACGCACAGCCGCGTGCGCCGCAAGCGCATGGGCCACATCAACCTGGCCGCGCCGATCGTGCACATCTGGTTCTTCAAGGCGATGCCCTCGCGCCTCGGCAACCTGCTGGCGATGAAGACGTCGGACCTCGAGAAGATCATCTACTTCCAGGATTACGTCGTCACCGATCCGGGCCAGACCGAGCTCGAGCACAAGCAGGTCCTGACCGAGGACGAGTACCGCCAGGCGGTCGACAAGTACGGCACCGCGACCTTCACCGCGATGATGGGCGCCGAGGCCGTGCGCGAGCTCCTCCAGCAGCTCGACCTCGAGAGCCTTGCCAAGGAGATCCGCGAGGACCTCGGCAACACCAAGTCGAAGCAGCGCCAGAAGGACCTCTCGAAGCGCCTCAAGATCGTCGAGCAGATCAAGGGCTCGCAGAACGAGCCGAAGTGGATGGTCCTCGACGTGATCCCCGTGATCCCGCCGGATCTGCGTCCGCTCGTGCTCCTCGAGAGCGGCAACTTCGCGACCAGTGATCTCAACGATCTCTACCGCCGCATCATCAACCGCAACAACCGCCTCAAGAAGCTCATGGACCTCAATGCGCCCGAGGTCATCGTGCGCAACGAGAAGCGCATGCTGCAGCAGGCGGTCGACGCGTTGTTCGACAACGGCCGCTGCCGCCGCCCGGTGCTCGGCTCGTCGAACCGCCCGCTCAAGTCGATCACCGACATGATCAAGGGCAAGCAGGGCCGCTTCCGCGAGAACCTGCTCGGCAAGCGCGTCGACTACTCGGCGCGTTCGGTCATCGTCGTCGGTCCCGAGCTCAAGATCTGGCAGTGCGGTCTCCCCAAGAAGATCGCGCTCGAGCTGTTCCAGCCGTTCATCATCCGCAAGCTGAAGGAGCACGGCCTCGCCGACACGATCAAGAGCGCAAAGCGCATGCTTGAGCGCCGCGATCCCGAGGTGTGGGACATCCTCGAGCAGGTCATCCAGAACCACCCGGTCATGCTGAACCGCGCGCCGACCCTGCACCGCATGGGTATCCAGGCGTTCGAGCCGGTGCTCGTCGAAGGCAACGCGATCAAGATCCACCCGCTCGTCTGCACGGGCTACAACGCCGACTTCGACGGCGACCAGATGGCAGTCCACCTGCCGCTGTCGGTCGAGGCGCAGGCCGAGACCCACGTGCTGATGATGTCGACGCACAACATCTTCAGCCCTGCGAACGGCAA
>JBEGLX010000024.1:0-43757 GCA_041183345.1 Planctomycetota bacterium | reverse complement strand
CCCTTGTGGATCGCGTGCGAGAATCGGCCGCCGAGATGGACGAGGTTGGTCTCGCCGTGGGCGACGACCGACGCGAGCAGCGGCTGGACGAGCAGATCGCGCTCGCGATGCGCGGCGCGATGCGACTGCGCCAGCGCGAGATCGCCCGCACGCACGCGGATGGTCGCGAACGAGCCGGCCGAGACGGCTGGCTTCACCACGAGGTCGCCGAAGCGCGCAAAGAGCGCGCGCCAGTCCGGATCGACGCCATGGAGCACGACTTCCGTCGGCACCACGGCGACTCCAGCACGCGCGAGCTCGGCGAGATAGCGCTTGTGCAGGTTCCACTCGAGCGCCGCGCGGGGGTTCAGGAGCCGCGTCGCGCGGTCGACGCGCTCGATCCAGGCATGGAACTCGCGGTAGCGGCCGACGTAGTTCCACGTCGAGCGCACCAGTGCGACATCAAACGCGCTCCAGTCGACGCGCCCGTCATCCCAGCACACGATCGATGCCTTCGCGTCGAGCGCCGCGAACGCCCGCTCGAGCAGCGGCAGATCACCGTCCGGTCGCGGCATCTCCGTGCAGGTGACGAGGGCGACGCGCATGGCTACTTGAACTTCCGCCGTGCATCGTGATCGGCGACGACCTTGTCCCAGGAACCGTCGAACGCCCACTCGTAGTTCTTCCACCGCCCGATCGACTTCTTGTTGATCGGCTGGCGCACCTGCGCATGCGAGAGCGTGGCGGCGGTCTTGCGGTTCTCCTCGGGGCGCAGCACGCGCTCGTCCATCGCGAGCCCCATGCGCGCGAGGCACTGCTCCGCATGCTGCGCGGGCTCCTCGACGAGATCCTCGTACACGATGCGCTCGTTGGCGATGCCGAGCACCTCGAAGGCGAGCGGCACCAGCCTGCGCTGGAGCTCGGTGATCTGGCGGATCGCAGCGAAGCTGCTCGTCCACTCGAAGCTGGTCGGGTTGAAGTACGAGAGGAAGATGCTCGTCGCCATGTCGCGCGGGTCGCGCTCGACGTTGATGCAGACGGCGCCTGGGAACACGCTCGCGATCTCGGGCAGCGCTCGCCAGCCGCGCAGCGTCTTGTCGAAGGTCCACGTGGCGCCCGGCTTGCGGATATGCCGCGCGCCAGCGAGGTAGAAGCGCTGGAGGTCGGCGAGCATCGCACCTGGCACCGCCGACGGCACGCGCGGCCACATGCCCGTCGACCACAGCGTGCGGCAGACATGGTCGATGCCATCGAACTCGCCGATGCCGCCGATCGCGGGGTGGCGATCGAGCATCTGCTCGAGCAGCGTGGTGCCCGAGCGCGGCATCGCGGCGATGAAGGCGACCCCCTCGACCTTCTCGCCGCGCGGCTTGAAGAAGCCGGGGCCCTTCTCAAGCAGGGCGATCTGCTGCTGGAGCGGGATGATCCACTCATCGAGGTTGAGCGGCGCCGTCGTCGCGCGATGGATCTCCGTCGCGAGATCGAACGCATCGCGGTAGCGCCCGAGCTTGTCGAGGATGCCGACCGCCTCGAAGCCCGAGAAACGCCGCAGCACCCACGGATAGTTGGTGCGGAAGATCGCCGTCATCTCCACCGCCGCTCCCTCGCGGTCGGTGCGCGCCTTCAGCCGCGCGAAGTGCAGGCGCGCGCGGGGATCCTCGCGCCACGAGCCCGGCGCCTTCGCCTCCTCGGCCATCTCGTCGTAGCGCCCCGCGTCGTTCAGGGTCTGGAGAAGATCGATCATCGCCTCGTGCGCATGCACGCTGCGCCCATGGGCGACGGCGCGCAGGTTGACCAGCGCCTCGTCGGTGCGACCGAGCCGCACGTCGAGGTTGGCGCGCACGACGCGGGCGAGATCGTCCTTCGGAGAGATCTGGATGGCGAGGTTGCACTCGGTGTCGGCGTCGATGAAGTTCCGAAGCCGCATCAGCGCGCGCGCGCGGCCGAGGCGCGCGAAGAAGCTCCCTGGCGACTGCTTGAGCACTTCGTTCGCGACAAGCAGCGCGCCTTCGTTGTCGCCTGCCTCAAGCAGGCGCTCGAACTTCGCCATCGGGGATTCACGCACGGGCATTCCGTGACTGTATCCGACCGAATCCCCGATGGCGAAGCCTCAATCATGCGTTACGGACAGTCGCCCCAGGCCGAGAGCAGGATCGCGAGGTCGCTGGCATCGACCGCGCCGTCTGCGTTCAGGTCCGCAGGACAATCCTCGCAAGGTCCCCAGCAGGCGAGGAGCTCGCCGAGATCCTGCGCATCGACCTCGCCATCGCCATCGAGGTCTGCCGTGCAGGTGTTCACGGGCGGAAGCGTGGTGAGATAGATGCCGGCCCACGCCTCGCCGGTCACCTCGTTCAGCATGCTCGCCGTCAGCGCGAGCCGGCCGTTGCGAAGGCCGTCGCGCTCGATGCCGATGGCGCTCACCAGCGAACCCGCGGGCGCCTGCGCGTCGACAGCCACACCCGCTGTCTGGGTCGACACCACGATGCTCGTCGGCTGGCCAGGCGCGCTCGTGCGCGCGGCGATCACGTCGTCGATGCCCATCTTGGACTTGAAGGCGACGCGATACGCCGCGGGACCCGTGCTGTCGACGGCGACGAACGACGTCGAGCGCCAGCGCGGCGGTTCCTGGTCCCCACCTTCGTCCCCGCCCGTACCCGGGCTTCCAGAGAAGTTCCAGTACACGAAGTCGTCGAAGCCCTCGCCCGCGATGGCGACGGGCACCACCCGACCCGAGCGGGCGTCGGCGATGAAGATGCCCTGACGCACCGGAACCTGGGCGACGTATCCGTTCGGATACTGCTCGTTGCAGTAGGCGAGCACGTCTGCGTTGCCATCGGTCGGACAGGTGAGCAGGATCTCGCGCGTCTCGGTGCCCCACGCGCCCCAGAAGGCGACCCAGCGGCCGTCGAACGAAAGCGCCTCGCCGATGCGGGTGAAGTGGCTCTCGTCCTTCCTGCCATCGCCGTCGAGATCATCGGACACGCCCGGCACCTCGTCGCCGATCTCGACGAGCGGGACCAGCTCGGGATCGGGCGCGAGCGCGGCGAGATAGATGCCGCCCATCGTCGGCGCCTCTTCGTTGTCGAGGCCGACGAACACGAGCTTGCCGCCCGCAGCGCTCGGCGGCGCTGTCGACCCGAAGAGCACGGGCACCTTCGCATCCTGGCCCGGGATCGCCATCTGCGAATCGGCGATGCGCACGACTGGCGCCTCGCCGCTGTCATCCCTCAGGCTGCGGTAGTAGACGCCGGTGCGCCCGGTGAGCGCGATGGCATCGGTCCAGTTTCCCTTGAAGGCGATGAACTCACCGTCGGACGGGCTGCCCGCACCGGGGAACTGATCGAAGCGCGTGCCTGGTGCAGCGCCCGGCACCTGCCACCACGGAAAGACGAGCTCGCCCGACTTCGGATCCGCCACGGCGCCAAGGAGATTCACGCCTGTCACCAGCGCACCATCGACCGTCGCGTAGATGCCGGCCGTCCCGACCGACGTCTCGGTGCCATCGGGCAGCAGGTAGTTCCACACCGGCTGCGACTGTCCGCGGGTGGCGAGCATGTCGCTGGCCGCATCGATGCGCGGGAACGACGGGAACTCCTGGAACGTCGCGAAGGCGCCGCTGCCCGGCGGATACTGGATGTTGTTCGGCGCGGGAACCTGGCTGTTCACGTCGGCGACGAGCGCGACCGCGAGCGGCGGCAGGAACGCATCGACGGCGTAGATGCCGCGCGTCGGCTGCTGCGGACCCTTGCTTCGCGCGCGGAAGACGACGAGCCCGCGGTCGTTGACGGACGGCTGGTTGTAGCTGTTGAACTTCTTCGTCGAATCGGGCATCGTCTGCCCGTTGTTGACGATCTTGAGCCACGGCGGCCCGCCTGCGGTCGCGCCGTTTGTTGCGATGAAGAAGACGGCCGCGGCAGCGGCCCCGATGGATCTCACGTTGCACATGGATGGATGCCTCCCGCCGCGCGCGCCACGAGGCGCCACACGGACAGAGCATCACCCTAGAAGCCGCTCCTTCGCGCGACCGCGCGGAGCACTCCCCTACTTCGTGCGTGCAATCGACTCGAGCGCAGCGCGCTCGGAGGCGGGAACCTTGTCGAGGATCCCGAGCCTCGCGTAGGTCTCGAGCCTCGACTCGGCCTCAAAGGCCGCGTACATGGCCGTCGCATCGATGATCGGCCTGCCGAGGATCTCCTCGAGCAACCGCTGCGAGTACGTCGGCTTCACCGCAGCGGTCGACTTGGCGACATGACCTTGCAGATTCGAGGCGAAGATGCCCGCAGCGCTCACGGGGAGGAAGTCCTCGTAGCGGAGCCCCTCGTAGTCGGCGAAGCCAGCGCGCACGAGCTCGCGGAGGTCGGTGCTCGCGACCGCGCCCGCGCGGCCTGCCGCGATCCCCTTCGCGGTCGGCGCATAGCGCACGTAGACAAGCCCGCCATCGACGAGCTCAGGCAGCGTCTTCGGAAACGGCTTGAATGGCTCCGCATGCGCGGACTCGTAGCCGGCGACGTCGCGCTTCGGCCAGGTCGGGTCCTTCTCACGCACTGCGTCGGCGGCGGCGAGGCACGCGTCGTAGAGCGCGCGCCCCTTCGGCGTGCACGCGTAGAAGCGCTCCTCGATCTCGCCGAAGCGCGCGGTATGGGTGGTCTTCACCACGGAGCCATCGGCCTCGGTGAACTCGACCGGCTCCGCGATGGCGCGGTAGGAATCCTGTCGGAGCAGCACCGGCGTGTCCGCGCTCGGACCCTCGGTGAAGTCCTTGAAGCCCGCATGCGTCATCTTCGCAAGCGCGAACTCCGGCCCCGCGAAGGTCGCGACGAGCCCTGCGACGATCGCAGCGACATCCGCCGCCGACACGCTGCCCTTGCCGAAGGCCGCGATCTCCTCGAGCGGCACATGCTTGAAGTGCAGCTTCATGAAGTCATGGTCGGCCTGCTGGACGAGCCGCGCCAGCACCGCGCGCGCGCGCGCCTCGAACCACGCGGCATCGAACTCGCCGAGGCAGTGCTTCATCGCCGCGGTGTAGAGATCCATGCAGAAGGTGTTCGGGGTCAGGTGGTTGAGATGATGGCTCTGGAAGCAGGCGATGTCGGCGGCGTTCTTGAAGCCCGCCGCCGTGAGCTCGCGGTAGAGCGCGTGGTCGCGCGCCTTGCCCGTCCACTTGAAGATGCGCCCCGTGCACTCGGAGATGAGCGCATCGGCGTCGGCCCAGTCGAGCCCGCCGTGTCGTTCGCTCTTCTCGATCAGTTGCTTCGCGCGCTCGCTGAAGACGCTGCGCTGCGCGAGCAGCGCGTCGATGCGCGCCTGCGTCGGCGCATCGAAGTAGTCGGTCACCAGCAGAGAGGTGAACACACGGTGCTCGGGCCGCGACATCGAGCGGAACGCCGTGGCGATCACGGGCTGGCTCTTCGAACCCACGGCGGTCATGTCGTAGAAGTTGTGCGGCTCCATCGCGAAGCACGCGAAGAGCCGTCCGATCCAGCGGTACTCGTCGCGTCGGCCGATGCGGATCGCACCGTGGCGCTCGCCGCTCGAGCGCTCGAGCTCCTCGTCGGCCATGGCGAAGCCGACGTGCAGCTTCGACAGGAGCCGGCACACGGCCTCGTTGCAGGCCTTGTTCACCAGCAGCGACTTCCCGTAGAGCGGCACCTCCCTGGCGAACATCGCGCTCAGCTCTGCGAAGAGGCGGTTCTGCATGTCGATCTTGTCGGCGAGCGCGGTCCCTGCGGTGGCGGTGGTCATGTCGTCTGCTCTATCGGAGGCGGCGGGGTCGCCGATTCGGGTGGGCGGAAAAGATAGGCGCAATCCACCGTCCAAGGTCCTCCCAGGGCGAGTTCGGACGGGAACTTGCTGCGATTGCAGCGAACCCCTGCGGTCCGATCACGCCTGCGAGAGCAGATAGCCCATCACCGCGCCGCCGAGGGCGATGCGCACCACCCCTCGGAAGGCGACCAGCGCCGGGGTGACCGGGATCCGCCGGAGCATGAACGCGTAGATCTCGGGCGCCAGAAGCAGGACCGCGCCCGAGGCGAGCGCGACCCAGCCGAGGATCGTGACCACCACGCGCACGTCGCCCACCCAGAGGTTGTGCGCGCTCACGACCACGAGTCCCGCGAGCAGTGCGTAGAGCCCGGACAGAAGCGGCACGATCGGGTGCCGCGCCGCCGGCTCGAAGGCGGCGATCCACGCCTTCGGCCGCGAGAGCAGGCTCATGCCGACCACGATGAGCGCGCAGGCGACCACCCACTCGACAAGCTCGGTGCGGCTCAGCTGTTCGCGGTCGACGATCTGGGCAAGCGTGGCGGAAGGGATCATGGCTGCTCCTTTGCACCCACGCTAGGTCGGCGCGACGCGGATTCGAGCCACTTGCCTGCGGCGAGGGCGAAAGCGCGGAGTGGTCCGCGCGGAACTCAACCCCATGCACCGAGCAGCATGGCGATGTCCTGCGCGCCCACGACGCCGTCCTGATCGATGTCGCCGACGCCCGAGCCGCCCCAGTTGTTGAGCAGCATGGCGATGTCGGATGAGTCCACGACGCCATCGTGGTTGAGATCGGCGGGATTCCCCTGCGGCGGACCGCTCACGACGAGCGAGCCCGCGACCGTCTCGCCGCTGTTGAAGCTGCCGACGACGAGGCGGTAGGTCTGCCCGGCGACAAGCTGCTCGGTGAGCGGGAATCCGCCGAGCGCCGTACCCGCCGCGCCGCCGTTGTTCGCGTCGAGCACGCTCAGGTGACCGCACGATTCATCGTTGAACGCGATCGAGTCGAAGCGCACGCCGAGGTTCGCGCAGGCGCGCCCGAACGCCATCATCGAGTCGCCGGACCCGCCGCAGAGGCTGAACCGGTATGCGCCGGTGACGGCGGGCGTGAAGCTGTAGAAGACGGCCTTCTGGAGCAGTGCGGAGTCGCCGTCGACGCTCGCGCGCACGAGGCGGGTGATGGTCGATGCCGCATTCGTGAACGGCTGCGCGCCGAACGCAAGCAGCGGCGCGCTCCCGCAGGCGGGGTCAGGCGGCGTCGCGACGCTCACGGGAACAAGTGCGGGCAGCACCGTCGATGCCGTGCCGGAGCCGACGACGATGTAATAGGTCGCACCCGCCGTCGCCGCGAAGCCGACCGACTCGCCGACGCCGCAGGTGTCGCGAGCGCACGCACGCACCGCGCTCCCGGTCGCACAGCCATCGAGGACGGCGAGCGCCGTATCGGCGCCGCTCGCGCAGGTGCTCACGGTGTACGAACCCGAGAACGTCGGGATGAACTTGAAGTAGTTCGCGCGGAACGCGATACCGCATGCACCGAGGTCGAGGTCGGCGGCGCTGGCCTGCGCCATGGCGAGCAGGTTCGCGCCCTCGGCAGCAGCGGGGTTCACCGGCGAGCACGGGTTGTAGCTGCCTGAGCTGTCCTCGATCACCAGAGTGCCCGTCGGCTGGTCGCTCGGGCTGAAGCCGCCGACGACGATGAGGTAGGGCGTGCCCGCGATCATCGGCTGCGCGAGCGGCTTGTCGGTGAGCGCGGTGTCGTCGATCAGGCTCGCCCACGGCTGATCGCTGCATGCGCCCGTCGCGCAGGGACAGCCATCATCATCGGCGGCGATGGTCGCGAGGATCGACGTCGGGCTCGCCGCGCACTGCATCGCGATCGCAAGCTGGGTGTTGCCCGCCGCGCCGCAGGTGCTGAAGCGATAGCGGCTCGTCACCGGCGGCACGAAGGCGAACCACGCGGTGTTGTAGAAGGTGCGGTTGAATCCCTTCGGCCCCATGCTCACGAGCTGGCTGCCCGCAGTGGGGATGCACGCGAACGGCTGCGCTCCGAGCACCGCAGGCTGTGGATCGACGCAGGTCGACCACGGTGGATCGATCGAGAGGCTGATCGGACTGGGAAGATCGGCATCCGCGCCGCCGACGACGATGTAGTAGATGCCGCCCGCGGGCGATGCAAACGACAGGCTCGACGCGCTTCCGCAGGCATCGTCGTTGCAGGCGACGACGCTGGCGCCGGCGCTGCAGCCATTCAGGACCGCCATGCGCGTGTCCGCGTTCGTGCCACATGCGCTGACGGTGTACGTGCCTGGCATCGGCGCGATGAACTTGAAGTAGTTCGCCTTGCGGATGGTGAAGCCGCAGGAGGGCACGGTGAGATCCGCGGCTGCGGTCTGGTTCATCGCCAGCGCGTTCGCACCGACGAGGGCAACGGGGTTCGTCGACGCACAGGGGTCGTAGCCCGGCGGCGGCGCTCCGGTATCGCCGACCACGATGGCGCGGTTCGGGATCGTCTCCCACGCGATTTCGCTGATGCGGCGGTCGGCGCCACCCACGGACGCCCCCACCTCGAACTTGCCCCAGCCGTAGTGGACGAGCCCATCCGACGCGATGAAGCGGAAGCCGAAGTGGTTCGTGCTGTTCAGGCTCCAGTTGCCCGGTGCCGATCCGAAGGCGACGGTACCTGAGCCGAAGCTCGCGGCGGCATTCACGGTGGTGCCGACGGTGAGGCATCCGGGACCACCCGTGGTCACGCCGGGATAGCGCATCATGCCCGTGCCCGGTGCGTTGAACCAGATGAGCGAGTTGGTGCCGTAGGGGTTGATGTCCCAGCCGGGAACGTCGAGATCAAGCTCGCCCGTCACGCGGAACTCGACGTCGATGTAGAGCCCGTTGAGGGTGTTCGGCACGGTCCAGTTGACGACGGCGTGCACGATGCCCGCCTCGGCGTCGCGGGCGCTGCAGAGCGGCGCCGCAGCGGCGACGACGGCGCCAGCCGCGAGATGGCGGGCAAGCCGTTGGGCGAGGGTCGATCGGTGCAGGCAACAGGACATCGATGCTCCTCCACGGGGCGTCACCGAGCTTGCACGATCTCAAAGGTACGTCAGGGGCGAGTGAACACAAACGCCGCGCCCCGTGCATCGATCGAATCGGCCCTCTGGAGGGTTACAGGATCCTGCGATGGGTCAAAAAGAGCGCGGCCGCGTCGAGATCGACGCGGCCGCGCGGTTTCACACTGTCACACGAGCCTCATCAGCCCGTGCGGAGCCTTGCATTTAGCCCCACGCGCCCAGGAGGGTCGCGAGGTCGGCGGGACCGACCACTCCGTCACCGTCGATGTCGCCGATACCCGGGTTGCCCCAGTTACCGAGCAGCGTCGCGAGATCCTGCGCGCCGACCACGCCGTCGCCATCGAGGTCGGACGGATTGTTCGGAGCCTCGGGGCCCGTGATGGTGAGGGTGCCAGTGATGTTGGTGGTCGCGCTGTACGAGCCAGCGCAGATGTAGTAGGTCGTGCCAGCGACGAGGTCCTGGGCGAGCGGATAGCCCGCGAAGGTGCCGGTCGCGCCGCAGTTGGTGGCGTCGATGCAGCTCGCGAGGAGGCTGGTCGTCGTGCCGACGGCGCAGGCATCGTCGTTGTAGGCGAGACCCTCGAAGCGACCGCCGACGCCCGGGCACACATCGCCGATGGCGATGATGGTGTCACCCGACGCGCCGCACATGTCGATCTTGAACTGACCGGTCGCGGTCGGCGTGAAGGTGAACCACATCGACTTGTTGATGGTGCCGGTGGTCGTGCCGGCGAGATTGCTCTTCGCGGTCTGAGGGGTGGTCGACGCCGTGTTGTCGAAGACGTTCGCGCCGTAGGAGGCGGCGACCGCGTTGACGCACGCCGGGAGCGGCGGCGGGACGACGGTCAGCGCGACAGGCGAGGCGAGCTGGGTCTTGGCCGAGCCCGAGCCGACCACGAAGTAGACGGGCACGGTGGCGATGAGATCCACGGTGACCGACGACGACGAGCCGCAGAAGTCATCGTTGCAGGCGAGCACGGCCGAGCCGGGCGCGCAGCCGTCCATGACGGCGATGCGGGTGTTCAGTCCACCCGAGCAGGTGCTGATGGTGTACGAGCCCGACGCCGACGGCGTGTACTTGTAGTAGTTGGCCTCGTAGACGATGCCGCACGAGGTGCTGAGATCCGTCGCCGTCGTGCTGTTGTACGCGAGGCTGTTCGTGCCGTTGTTCGCGCCAGGATTCGCGGTATCGCACGAGTCGTACCACGGGGTGACCTGCATCGCGAACGGATTGGGCAGATCGACGCCAGCGACCGAGCTTCCGACGACGACGTAGTAGACGCCGCCAGCGGTGGCCGAGAGCGTAGCGGTCGCACCCGAGGTGCCGCAGGCGCTGCCGCAGGCAACGACGCCCGCGCCAGCGGCGCAGCCGTCGAGGATCGCGATCGCCGACGAGCCGGTGCTCGCGCAGGTCGAGAAGTCGTAGTTGCGCGTGGCCGGGGCGGTGAACTTGTAGTAGTTCGCCTTGTAGATCGTGCCGCAGCTCGACGCGAGGTCGGCGACGGTGGCGTCCGTGCGCATGAACAGGTTGTTCGCGCCCACAGCCGCGGTCGGGTTCGTCGTCGCGCACGGATCGTACGGACCACTGCCGCCGCCGGTGTCGCCAACGGCGATCGGCGTCGCGCCCGTGGTCTCCCAGGCGATCTCGGTGATCGTGCGGGTGGTGATCGTCGCGCCGACGACCATCGTTCCCCAGCCATAGTGGGTCAGGCCATCAGCGGCGACGAAGCGGAAGCCGAAGCGATTGGTTGCGTTGAGCTGCCAGTTGCCGGCAGCGGCGCCGACGACGACCGCACCCGATCCGTAGCTACCAGTCGCGCCGACGATGGTGCCGACGGCGAGGTTGCCAGCGGAGCCAACGGTCACGCCGGGGTAACGGAGCATGCCCGTGCCGGTCGCGTTGAACCACGTGAGCGAGGTGGCGGAGTAGGGGTTGATGTCCCAACCAGCGACGGCAGAGCCGGCCGAGCCAGTCGCGAGCGTCTCGACATTGATGTAGAGACCGTCGATGTTCGCGGGGATGTTCCAGCTCACGGCGGTGTACTGCACGGCGGCCGACGCAGAGTCGGTCGTCATGAAGGGGGCGGCAGCGGCGATCGCGGCGCCCGCTGCGAAGTGACGCGTCAGCCTCGTGGCCAGCGCCGTCTTGTTCAGATTCGTAGACATCGTTGCTCCTACTCCAGCAAGGTTCCCTCAGGGCCACGCCGAAACGTCACGGCGACGGCAACACAGACGACCGAGGGCGGACCATCCGCGCCTCGGTCGGTTCAGACTCTCTGTAGGAAAGGTAAGACCTTTTCATGCAACTCCAAATAAAACCGAGGTCTTCGGAGCGATGCGGGAAGCCCGTGAAACGACCGCATCCGCCTCGCTCAAAGCGGGTCTCGAGGCGGCAAATGCCTCGTAATTCCATGGCTGGAATGACCTTGCGGGGACCAGGATCGCACGAACACCCCTCGGAGGCCCCACGGACGCACTCGGGGCTCCCGCCGAACCAGCTACTCCGGCACGCCGGTGACCTGCACATCCTTCGGCTTGGAAAGGACGACGCGCCACGAGACAGCCTGAGCGGCGGGCTTCCCCGCCTCGGTACGCGCAGGCACCGAGACGAGCCACTTGAGGATGCCCTGCGGCTTCTCGTCGGCGACGTACTTCGCGTCGGCTACGAGCGGCTGCGAGAGGTCCTTCAGCTCGACCTTGATCTGCTCGTTGCGCGAGACGGGCACGCGGTCGACGAGCTCGACGGTGACGGGCTTGGTGTCGGTGCTCGTGATGTCGACCCGGTACTGCCAGACGGTCTCATCGGCCTTGTCGAAGACGCCGCGCTCGGCGGTCTCCTTCTTGACGAGCACGCGCTTCGCCTCGATGCGGCGGTCGGTGCCGAGCCAGAAGGTCATCTCTGCGCCGGGTGCGAGATCAGGCAGCGTGGTCGAGCCGACCGAGTCGCCGCCGAGGAAGACGGTGGCGGGACCGGCGAGGAACTGGAAGCTCGAGGAGTTCGCGGCGACAGCCTTCAGGTAGACGGCACTCTCGACGAGCGGGCGAGCGACGTGGATGAAGCTCGGCTTGGTGTCGACGGTGGCGATGCGCTGCTTGCGCGAACGCTGTCCGTCGCTTGGGATCGTGATCGCGCGCGGCAGCGGATACGCCGCCACCGTGCCGGACTGGTAGACGAGGGCGTCGTTGAACTGCATGGCCAGCGCGGCGTTCATCGCTGGCTCGACCGCCTTTGCCATGACGTAGGCGTCGGTCGCCTCACCGTAGCCGCCGCCCGCTCCGCCATAGGGGCCACCCTCGGTACCTGCGCTGCGGGGGTCGCTCCGCGCGGCCCGCATCGTGGGGGCGCCCGGCGGAACGAGACCGCCCGTGGCCACCGGCGGTGGCACGTACACGTCGACGAACGCAGCGGCGATGTCGTTCGGCGCTGCCTTCTGCGTGGGTTGCGCGGTCGAAAGCGTGAGCTTCACGTTCTCCCAGTCCTCGCCCGTCGCCTGCGAGATCTCGGCGTCGTACTCGATGGCGAGCTTGCCCTGCTCGACGTCGGCGCGCACGGCGTAGCGCGGTTTCCAGCCTGCGCCGACCACGAGGTAACGCAGCGTCACCGTCGCCGACTGCGCGATCGACTGCCCGACCGCGACGACCGCGGTGCGCTCGACCTTGGTCTGGCCGCCGAGCGCGTTCACGTGCGCCTGCAGCGCGTTGAGCTCGTCCATGTTCTGCCGCGACTGTCCCTCGAGGTTGGCGCGATCGGTGATGAGCTGCGCCTGCGCGCTGTCGAGGAAGGCGATCTGCTTCGCGAGCGCCTCGGGGTCGAGCGACTTCGAGCCGAAGTCCTTGGCGCTCTCGGTCGCCGTCTTCTGGCGCATCGCGTTGAGCAGCGTGTAGCGGTCGTTGATCGCGGTCATCTGCATCGCGTTGAGCTCGGCGCGGCGCTTGGCTGCCTCGAGCTGCGCGATCGCCTGCTTCAGCTCGGGGTTGTTGGACACGTCGCTCTGCGTGACCTTCTCCTCATAGCGCACGTCGAGGAGCTTGGCGCCGCCGCGGGCGCTCGCCACCGTCGCCTGCAGCGTCGAGGCGTCGATCGTCTGCGGAAGATTCTCGAAGCGGAGCTCGAAGAGTCCTTCGCGCGCGGGCGACTCCGCGGTACGCGACACCATGGCGCGACCCTGGTAGAGCGTGACTTCGCTGATCGGCGCGGAGGCCACCACGCTCTCGGCGACAAGGGGGTCGTCCTGCGCGGAGACATGCCCTGTGCGGGCATGCATGCTGGGCGCGAGCGCGATGAAGGTGGTGGCGACGACGAGCGCAGAGCAGAGCGTGGAATGGCGCATAGGGGCAGCGTATGGCGATGCCCTGAGGGCGTCTCAGCGCTTTGAAAGTCGGCTGCGATCGCCCTCCGAGTCGCGCGTGCAAGTCCATATATAGAAACGGCTTGCGGAAGCCCGTCCGTCGCGCCGCCGGGCGCGTGCAGCGATTCTTCGCCCGTTCTGAGAGATCGACCGCGCTGCCTCGGAAACCTCTCGAAGGCTCCACCCGTCCCGCGGGCCTTCGGAAACGAGGAGCCATGTCGAACCGCACAGCCACCGCCCTTCAGACCGCCCGCCTTCCCGTCGAGATCGGGCTCGAGTCGCCGTTCGCATCGCTCGAGGCGTGGTCAGCGGCGCTCGACCTCCGCGCGCTGCGCGACCAGTTCGGTTCGTGCCTATGGGTGGTGTCGGCCGCGCAACTGCGGGCGAACTTCGACGAGTGGGCGCGCCTCGCTGGCGCGGCAGCGCGCGTGTGCTTCCCCGTGAAGGCGAACCCCTCCCCCGCCGTGCTCGAGCTGCTGGCGTCGTTCGGTGCCCGCGCCGAGTGCGCATCACCCGCCGAGATCCTCCTTGCCCGCCTCGCCGGCTTCGCGAGCGACCGCATCGTCTACGGATCGCCCGCGCCCGATCTCGATGCCGCGTGGCGCGTCTACCGCGACGGCGGCACGGTCGTCGCCGACTCGGCCGAGATGCTGCGCGCGCTCGACACCCGCGCGACTGAACAGCGCGCCGTCATCTGCAGCGGACGGATCTTCGTCCGCGTGAATCCGTCGATCGACATCCGCTACCGCCGCAGCGAGTCGTGGAGCGAGCTGACCGCCCACGCCCGCAAGACCGGAAAGTTCGGCGTCGCCAGCGAGGAGCTCACCGATCTCCTCCGCACGCTGCAGTCGATCAAGGTGAGCGGGCTGCACGCGCATGTCGGGACGCAGATGGACCACGCGGAGCCGTTCGTGGACCTCGCGCGCCACCTCGGCGAGCTCGCGATGGACATCGAGCACTCGTCGGCGCACCGCATCGAGGTCCTCGACCTCGGCGGCGGGCTCGGCATCCCCTTCACGGACAACGACCTGTTTCCGTCGATCCGCGCCTTCGGACGGGCGCTCGCGCCGCAGCTGGCGACGCGCTTCGAGCACTGGTTCGAGCCTGGGCACGCGCTGGTCGGCAACGCCGTCGCCCTCGTCGGCACCGTCACCGCGGTCAAGTCGACCCGCGGCGTGCGCTGGGCGATCGCCGACGTCGGCAGCGACCAGCTGGCGAAGATCACGCTCCTGAACTGGCGTCACCGCATCCTCGGCCCGAGCGGCGAGCCGCTGCCGATGAGCGGTCCCGATGCGCTCGGTGGACCGCTCTGCTTCTCGGGCGACACCCTCCTGCCCTCGACCGACACATCTGGCCTCGCCGTCGGCGACCCCGTGCTCGTACAGCACACCGGCGCATACTGCGCAGCGCTCGCGAGCACGTTCAACGGCCGCCGCTCGGGCGGCACGGTGGTGGTCGCGGAAGACGGCTCGGTCCACCGCGTGTCCGAGCCCGCCGCAGCGCTCGATGAGCCGCTCGCGCGCACCCACGCCTGGAGCACGACCGCAGCGGCCGCAGGCATGGACGGCGACGCGCAGCGCCCACGTGCGCTCGACGCCGACGCCATCGCACCGCTCTCAAGCCGCGTGCTGCGCGAGGATCTCTGCGAGGAGCGCTGGGACTATCGCGGCGCCACCGCCGTCGGCGCCCGCTCGTACGAGTTCGAGCTCGACGTGCGCAGCCCGATCGGATTCGTGTCGATGCCGCTTGCGATCCGCCTTGCCGGCGATGCCGCCATCGTCGCCGTGCTCTCGGTGCTCGGCCACGCCACGAAGGCGTTCCCCGTGTGGGGCACGTCGCTCGACCTGCAGATGCCGCGTCAGGTGAGCACCAGCCGCCCCGTCCGCGTGCGCATCGACGTCTCGCACGCTGCGACCCGCTCGAAGGCGCAGACGAAGCACCTCGCCGTGCGCTTCGGCATGTGGAACGAGGGCGAGCCTGGCCCGAGCGCGACCGGCTCGTTCGAGATCATGTTCGACGAGTCGCCCGCTGCGAAGGCCTGAGCGCGCTCAGCCGCCGTACATGTCGGAGTAGTCGTCGCCGCCGGCGTCGCCAGCGCCTTCCTTCGCAGACTGCTGCCAGCCGACGAGCCCGAGCAGCGCGATCGCGAGGATCGCGACGCCAAGCCACGCCCAGAAGGTCTTGGCCCGGTTGCGCTCGGCGCGGCGAAACCGCCCCGAGAACGCGACCGACGCCAGCGGAAGCAGTGCCGCGGCCGCCCATGCGACAGGCGAGACACCCGTCGTGTCGTACGCCATGCCGCAACGGGCGATGAGCGCCGTGAGCGTGCCGAGCACGACTGCCATCGCGCCCGCGGGACGCACGGGATCGATCTGCAGCGCGCTTCGCGCGCCGATTCCCGCGAGGAACGCCGTGCCGAAGCCCGCCACGCTGAGCGCGCCGCACATGACCGCGAGCGACGCGAAGCCGCCGAGGCCAGCCAGCGCCGCGAGCACGCCGAACACGACCCACGCGTTCCAGAGGACCGCCTGGTTCGTGAGCAGCCACGCGAGGATCGAGGCGAGGATGAGCACGCCTTGCGCGACCTGGATGAGCAGGCCCGATCCCGGGAAGCTCACGAACACACCGCAGAGGATGGCGGCGAGGAGCGCGGAGCCGAGGGTGCTCGTCATCCCGCGCGAAGCGGAACGCTTGCGCCGCGCAAAGCCGAGCAGCCACGCCGCGGGAACCAGCAGAAGCGCAACGAGTCCGAGGCGGTGCCAGCGCTCGAACGGCGCGTCGTCGCCTTCGATCGCGATGACTTGCCGCAGCACCGCGCGATGGTCGAGCTCGGTGATGAAGCTCAGGAAGAACGTGAGCGCGAAGACGGTGCCGACGGCGGCCTCGACGCGCCAGGCCCGACGCCGAAGCGGCGGGAACAGGAACGGCGAGAACGCTGCGCAGGCGATGAGCGCGGGAAGCACCACGACCTCGAGCACGTATTGAACGATCGGATTCACGCGGCCTCCTTCGCTACGCCGTCACTGGTCCGTGCGTCGTCAATCCTTCGCCTTGGCGACGTCGCCCTCGAGTGCGATGACCATCTTGACCTCGCTGCCGAGCGCGCCCTTCGGCGCGTCGATCCCCCACTTCATTCCGTAGTCGGCGCGGTTGATGGCGAAGGTGCACTCCATGCCCACCTTCTGCCCGGTCGGCGCCTTGCCGACTCCCGTCACGGTGCAGTCGACCTCGATCGACTTGGTCACGCCGCGCAGCGTCAGGTCACCCGTGACGGCGTAGCGCCGCTCGCCGAGCTTCTTCGCCGACTTCGACTTGAAGGTGATGGTCGGGAACTCGGCCTGGTTGAAGAAGTTCGGGCCCTGGAGGTTGCCGTCGAGCTTCTCGCTGCCGGTATCGACCTTGTTCACCTGCGCGGTCACGTCGAACGACGGCGCGGCGCTGTCGTCGAGCGGCCAGGTGATGCCGCCCGAGAGCTCGTTGAAGCGGCCCCAGAAGTAGCCCGCGCCAAGGTGCTGGATGCGGAAGACCGCCATCGAGTGCACGGGGTCGAGGGTGATGCTCGCGGGCGCTGCGGCGGCGGGCGCTGCGCCGCCATCCTGGCGGACGGGCGAGGCGGCGAGAAGCAGCGTGGAGATGGTGGTGGCGATCGCGAGCGTCGGAACGAGGGCAAGTGGCTTCATGGTGTGTTCCTGTGTT
Source organism: Planctomycetota bacterium (assembly GCA_041183345.1). Lineage (GTDB taxonomy): Bacteria > Planctomycetota > Phycisphaerae > Phycisphaerales > SM1A02 > QWPT01. The sequence continues at coordinate 26,902 of JBEGLX010000024.1, read as the reverse complement.
GCCCGCATCGTACAGCGGCGGGCTACCCTGACGCCACGATGCGTCCTTTCCTGCTTGTCTGCCTGACGATCGTCCTTGCGCACACGATGCTTGGCTGCGCGATGACGCCGCCGCGTTTCCCGGAGGACTGGCTGGGATCATGGGCCGGCGAGGTGACGCCGTACTCAGCGAACGGAGCGAACGATCGCTTCGGGATGCGGCTCGACATCGCGCGGACCGATGACCCAAGCCGATTCGATTGGACGATCACCTATTCGGGATCCGCGGGCACGCAGGTGCGCGCGTACAGCCTGTTGGTGCGGGACGCCGCGACTGGGCGGTACGCGGTCGATGAGCGAAACGGCATCGTGCTCGAGCAGCAGTTGCTGGGCGACGCGCTCTACTCGTGGTTCGATGTCGCCGGCACGCGGCTCTGCGTGCGCGAGCGGCTCGTCCGCACAAGCGGCGGCGAGCACATCGAGGTCGAGATCGCATCGGCGCGCGATCGCGACGCGACGGCAACGGGGCCGAGCGGAGAGATCTCCTGCCGCCCGCTGGTCAGCGTGCAGCGGGCGAGGCTTGAGCGGGTGCAGCAGGCACGCTGACGCGCTTGAGCACGATGCGCTTGTATCCCGCGGTCTCGTAGACGACGCCGATCTCGCCCGACGCGAGCTGCACGGGCAGGCTGTAGGCGAAGCCCTCCGGCTCGACGAGCAACTTCTGCGGCCAGGTCGCGCCGCCGTCGCGCGAGATCCACATGGTGCCGAGCGCGCGGCGAGATGGGCTGTCGCAGCCAGTGAACACCACCGTCGAGCCATCGAGCGCGAGCACGCCGGCCATGCACTGCGGGTCGGGAAGATCGCTGATGTCAGACAGCTGCGACCACGTGGCGCCGCCATCGCTTGAGACCGCCTGCGTGCGCAGCTTCGGACCGAGGTGCTGGCGAGCGTTGAGGACCACGGTTCCGTCGGCGCGCTCGAACATCTGCACTTCGTTGCCGACGCCCTTCCCGTCATCGGGCGCGGCCTCGCCGAGCTTCCAGGTGTCGCCGCCGTCGTCGCTGTACGCGGCATAGACGCGCCAGCGGTCGGGCGGGCCCTCGTTGAAGGGCATGAGCACGCGTCCCTTGTGGGCGCCGCGCGAGAGCTGGATGCCGATGCCTGGACCGGTCGCGACGCTGGTGGCGCGCGTCGCACGCTTGACCTCGCGCGTGACCTCGCGGGGCACGCTCCAGCTGTCGCCCGCATCGTCGCTGTGCATGACCAGCGTGCGGCAGATGGTGTCCTTCTCCGGGGTCGACTCGAATCCGACGGTCACGCAGCCTTCGCCGCAACCTTCGGGGTAGGACTGGAACATCAGGAGCACGCGTCCGGCATGGGCGCCCGAGGCGACCTCGACCACGCAGGGATTGTTGAGCGAGCGACCGGGCAGGTCGCAGATCGTGCGGTACGCACCCCACGACTTGCCGTCGTCGTCGCTCGAGCGGAGCACGATGTCGTTGGTGCCGTTGTCCGCGAGATTGCCGCGCCCTTCCGCGAAGGCGAGCAGGCGATTGCGGCGCGCATCCGCTGTGATGCGCGTGATGGCGGGAATGCGGTAGACGGGATGGCCGCCTTCGCCGCCGACGAAGATATCCGTCGAAGCGAGGCCCGCGGATGGGATGTCCGTCGCCGGTGGCGCAGCGAGAAGAGCGAGCGCGAGGAGATTCACTGCAAGCATGCGGCGAGTATCGCATGCTTCCGCGCGCATCGCTCCCCGAACCGACGGACTGATGGTGGGAATGCTCCTCAAGCGCGCGCCGAGCTCGCTTGGCCGAGCGTGCGCACCCCTAGCGTCGCCCGCCGCCTGTCGCGTGGACAGCGGCACCAACACCAAAGGGAGCACGCAATGAAGATCAACATGGGACTGGTGGCGATGTCGTTGGCAGCGGCGACGATGACGGCGGGCGCGCAGGGCGCGATCCTCCGCTTCAGCAGCCTGCTCGGAACCGAGGGACTCGGTTCGTACGCCGGCAATGTCAACTGGACGGCGCCCATCTCGGGCAGCGGCGGACCGGGGACGTTCATCCTCACCCTCGTCAACACCTCCGGGCCCACGAACGGCGGGTACATCACGGGGTTCGCCTTCAATCTCGTCGAAGGGCTGACGCCCGACTTCCTCGAGGACGCGACCGAGCTCCCCGAGTGGCAGCAGCTCACGAACACGAATGTGCCGCCATGGGGCACGTTCGACACCGGAGCTGCGGTCGGAGGCAACTGGCTGGGGAGCGGTGGCAGCGGCAGTCCCGAGCTCGGCATCGGCGTCGGCGAGTCGCGGCAGTTCACCTTCGAGATCTACGGAAACGAGGAGTTCCTCCGCTCGCTCGATGTCGAGGACCTCTTCCACGCCACCGATTCCATCGAGTTTGCCGCGCGTTTCCGCGGATTCAACGACGGCGGCTCGGACAAGGTGCCTGCCCGGCTTCCCGCGCCGGGGGCCATCGCCGTGCTCGCGCTCGCAGGGCTCATCGGTCGGCGCGGCCGCGCGCCGCACGCTTGCGCGCGGAGCGATGCCTGATCGCGCGTGCGATTGAGCGCCGCGCTTGTCTTCACGCGCGTGGTCTCTAGGGTCCTCCGCCTGCATTCCGCAGGCATGTGAAGAGCATGCAGAAGGAAGGAGCGCAAAGATGAAAGGGATTGCAATCGCGCTGGGAGCGATGATCATCGCCTCGGCTGCAGAGGGGTCGCTGACGCCGTTCGCCAGCAGCCCAGGCCTGATCGGACTCGGAGCGTTCGCAGGCTCGGTGGAGTGGGAATACGCGGGCACAGGAAGGAAGGGAACGCTGACCGTCACGCTGGAGAACACGTCGGTGACGGAACTTGGCGGCTATGTGACCGCTTTCGGCTTCAACGTCGTCGACGGACTTCACCTCAAGTTCCAGCGGAACATGAGCGAGAACATCAGCCGCCGCTGGCGCATGGTGCGCCGCATCGAGGCGGATCCGCTGGGCACGCTTGACTTCGGCATGTCGCTCACGCGGCGTTTCCGCGGGCATGGCGACGCTGCAGAGGGACTCGCGAGCGGCATGCTGCGCACGTTCACCTTCACGGTGCGCGGGTCGCAGGCGCTGCTCCAGGAGGTCGGTTCGTCCGACTTCCTCGACGAGTCCGGCGGGCAGCGTGCATTCATCGCGCATTACCGGGGCTTCAGCGACGGCTCGACCGATCTCGTCGCTGCGGCGCTTCCTGCGCCGGGAGCGTTGCCGCTCCTCGCGATGGGACTCGGTGCAGCACGGCGCCGCCGCGCGCGCTGAGGCAGATCCATGCGGAACTTGCGCGGGGCCGGAGGCTGGAAGAGGCGCACCGGCCCCGCGCAAGACGGCGCGTCGAACGAATGAACGAGCGGGCGAATGAAGGCCGATCGGGGGCGCGATATGTTGCATCTTCAGAGATTCGGGCGATACTCCTGCGATGAGGACCGCGCCACTCGCTGCCGTGCTTTCCGCCCTCGCGGGCGCTTCGATCGCGTCTGCCGACGACTCGCTCCCGGGGACCTATGCGGTTTCGCAGCGAACCGTGACGGTCACGCGCGCGAACGGCTCGACGTTCACGGCGCAGATCCGCTATCCGGCAACGTCGACGACCGCGAACGCACCGTTCGCGACTGCCGCGGCTCCCGCTCCGGCGGTGAGCTTCGGGCACGGTTTCCTCAGCGCGGTCGATCTCTACGACTCGACCATGGATCACCTCGCGAGCCATGGCTACATCGTGATCGCGACCACCAGCGAGGGATCGCTCTTCCCGAGCCACTCGAACTTCGCGCTCGATATCCGTCAGTGCCTGACCTGGCTCGAGCAGCAGGATGTGCTCGCAGGCGGATGGCTGCTTGGCGCGGTCGATGAGGCGAAGTTCGGCGTGTCGGGGCACTCGATGGGCGGCGGCGCGAGCGCGCTCGCTGCAGCGGCGGACACGCGCATCAAGTGCGTCGCCACGCTCGCAGCGGCGGAGACGAATCCATCGGCCGCGAACGCCGCGCTCGCGATCCAGGTTCCCGCTCGCTACATCGTGGGCTCGCAGGACACGATCGTCGCACCGGCGACGACGCAGAACCAGTACGCGAACACCGATGGGCCGCGGCAGTTTTCCAATATCACGGGAGGCTCGCACTGCGGGTTCATCGACAGCGCGATCGTCGCGTGCGATTCGGGATCGATCACCCGCGCGGATCAGCTGGCGAAGACGCGCGCCCTGCTGCTTGAGTTCTTCAACACGCACCTGCGGGCGGATGCAGTGCGATTCGCCGCGGTGTGGGGCGGCGGCGCGACCGTCGCGGGAACCACGCTCACGCGCGATGCGCGCACGACGGCGGCCCTCGGCACGGGGTCGCTGTCCGGCAATGCGGGGACTGCGCTCGAGACGACGCTGACGGTCGTCAATGTCGGTCCCGATGCGACGGCGATCGCGCCGCGCGCGACGGGCGCCGCCGCGCCGATCGAGGTCAGCTTCACGCCGAGCATCAGCGCCGTGCTCGCCGCGGGCCAGAGCGCCGTGTTCACGGTGCGCGCCACAAGCGCGTCGGCGGCAAGCTCGACGGCGACGATCGACGCGGTGCGCGTGCGCGATGGCGCAGGCGCGAGCGCGACGCTCGGGATCAACTTCAGCGCGGCGTCAAGCCCGGCGGACCTCGATGGCAACGGCACCGTCGATGCTGCGGACCTCGCGACGCTCCTCAACAGCTGGGGCAAGTGCGCGGGCTGCGCAGCGGATCTCGATGGCAACGGCTCGGTCGACGCAGCGGACCTGGCGATCCTGCTCAACGCGTGGAGCTGAGCGCCGCGCGTGGAGCTGAGCGCCGCGCGTGGAGCGAAGCGCCGCGCGTCACTGCAGCCGATACTCGCCCGGCTTACGCACGAACGGCTTCGGCGCGTCGCCCGGGATCGACATCGTCTTCGGCCAGAGGTCGAGCTTCGACTTGTTGACCATGAAGTCCCAGGTCGCGATCTGGCCGGAGTACGCGCTCTCGCGCGCCATGATGGCCATCATCGAGGCTTCCGCGGTCTGGCGCAGCTCGACGATCTGGCGGCCGGCGCTGATCGCATCGACGAGCTGCTTGTGCTCCTCGCGATAGGCGGCGCCGAGGCTGCCGGCGATCTTGAAGAGTTCCTTGCCGCTGCGGTCGGTGATCAGCGTGCCGCCGTCGAAGGCGCGCAGGTAGGCGATGCCCTTCGAGCCGTAGACCACGTTGTCGAGCTGGTTGTCGGCGTTGTTCCAGTGGCGGCCGGTGAACGAGCAGATGCGCCCATCGGCGAACTCGAAGTCGCACGAGACGCTGTCCCACATCTCGCTGTCGGCGGGACGGTTCCAGCGGCTGCCCGATGCGAACGCGCGCACGGGCGGGCCGCCCATCACCCAGTGGATGACGTCGATGTTGTGCACGGCCTGCTCGGCGGCCTGGTCGCCCGACAGCCAGATGAAGTGCATCCAGTTGTTGATCTGGTACTCCATGTCGCTCATGCCCGGCTTGCGCTCGCGGTACCAGATGCCGTTCGAGCAGTAGCGGGCGGTCATCCCGACGACCTCGCCGATCATGCCCTCGCGGATCCTCTTGATGCCCTCGACGAAGCTGGTCTGGCGGCGGTACTGCGTGCCGGTGACGATGGTCGTCCCCTGCGCCTGCGCCTTATCGTGCGCCGCGCAGCAGGCGTGGTAGCCAGCGACGTCGACGCACACGGGCTTCTCTGCGAAGACGTGCTTGCGGGCGGCGACGGCTGCGGTGATGTGCATCGGGCGGAAGCCCGGGCAGGTGGCGAGGATGACGAGGTCGACCTCCTTCATCGCCAGCACCTTCTGGTAGCCGTCGAGGCCGCCGAAGACGCGCTCGTCGGGCACGTCGACGCGCCTGGCGGCGCCGTCCTTCAACTTCCCGTCCTTCATGTCGTGGGCCTCGGCGAGCGCATCGCGCACGCCCTTCGCGCGCTCGACGTCGAGGTCGGCGATGGCCACGATGCGGACGTTCGGGTTGATGCTCAGCGAGTCGTTGGCTGCGCCCGAGCCGCGGCCTCCCGCGCCGATGAGGCCGATGTTGATGATCTTGCCGGGCGCCGCCGCCTGGATCGACTCCCACGCGCCGAAGCCGTTCGGTGCGATCAGGCTGGCTGCGCCGACTGCGGCGGTGGTGGCGAGGAAATCACGGCGGGACGGCTCGTTCATCGTTGCTCCTTGAAGGCGCTGTTGCGCGTCCGCCCAAGATAACGAGACCCGCGCCGATGTCGACGCGGGTCTCGGGGGTTTCGCTGCAAATCTCGTCAGTGCGCGCTGGGATGCTCGGTCGAGTGGGCAGGCGCGCCACCGTGCTTCGCGCCCGGCGCCGTCGCGCGCCCGAAGAGCTTCTCGCGCAGGCCCATGATCATCACGAAGAGCGTCGGCACGACGATCTGGTCGACGACGACTGCGCCGAGCATGCCGCCGAGCACGACCGTGCCGATCGAACGGCGGCTGTTCGCGCCCGCGCCCGTCGCGACGACGAGCGGCAGGATGCCGAGGATGAACGCGAAGCTCGTCATCAGGATCGGGCGCAGGCGCAGCTTCGATGCGTTGACCGCAGCGTCGAGCACCGATTCGCCCGCGTAGTACCGCTCGGCCGCGAACTCGGTGATCATGATCGCGTTCTTCGCGGCGAGGCCGACGAGCATGACGAGGCCGATCTGAGCGTAGGTGTTGAGCGCGATGCCCGTGAGGTGGAGCGCGATGAGCGCGCCGAGCACGGCGAAGGCGACCGCGAGCAGCACGTTGAAGGGCAGCGCCCACGACTCGTACTGCGCGGCGAGCAGCAGGAACACCGCGATCAGCGACAGCCCGAAGATGAGCCCTGCGTAGCCGCCCGACTCGATCTCCTGGTAGGTCGTCCCCGTCCATTCGTAGGTGAAGCCGCTCGGAAGCGTCTCGGCGGCGACGGCTGCGATCGCGCGAATCGCGTCGCCAGAGCTGTAGCCGGGCGCGGGGTTGCCGTTCACCTGGATGGTGTTGAACAGGTTGTAGTGGGTGGCGTTGTCGGTCGCCGTGCCGAGCTGAAGCGTCGCGATCGCCGACATCGGCACCATCCCGCCCTGCGCGTTGCGCACGTGGATGTTCAGGATCCCCTGCACGCCCATGCGCTGCGCGGCCTCCGCCTGCACCATTACGTTGTAGACCTGGCCGAACATCGTGAAGTTGTTGACGAACGCCTGTCCGAGGTTCTGGCCGAGCGCGGCGTAGACGTCGCTCATCGCCACGCCGAGGAGCTGCGCCTTGGTGCGGTCGACCTCGAGGCGGATGACGGGCACCGCGTCGCTGAACGGCGAGTTGATGCCCGAGAGCTCGGGGCGCTTCTGGCACGCGGCGATGAACTGGCGGCCGACCTCGCTGAACTCGGCGAAGCCGACGCCCTGCGCGTCCTCGAGCTGGAGCTGGAATCCGCCCGCAGCGCCGAGGCCCTGGATGGGCGGTGGCGGAACGGGGAAGCAGTTCGCCTCGGGGATCTCGCGCAGCTTCGGCAGCGCGCGCACGATCACGGCGCGCGCGTTCTGCGTGCGCGCGTCGCGCTCCTCCCACGGATGGAGCACGGCGATCAGGAACGCAGCGTTCGTCTGCTGCGTGCCGGTGAGGAAGTTGAAGCCCTCGATCTGCAGCACGTTCGCGACCGCCTCGTCCGCGGCCACGATCGCACGCACCTTCTCGCTGACCTCGACGGTGCGGGGCAGGCTCGAGCCCGGCGGCAGCTGCACGCCGACAAAGTAGTAGCCCTGGTCCTCGTTCGGGATGAACGCGGTGGGCGTGCGCGACAGCATGATGAAGATGGCGACGACCGCGCAGCAGAACACGCCGGCGACGATGTACCAGTGCCTGCCGAACCAGTGGATGACCGAGCCGTACTTCTCGCGGAGCCAGTCGAAGAAGCGGTTGAAGAGGACGAAGGGCTTGAACTTCGTCGGCTCCTGCTGCGGCTTCAGGAACACCGCGGCGAGCGCGGGCGAGAGCGACAGCGAGTTGATGGCGCTGAGCGCGATCGAGAAGGCGATCGTGAGCGCGAACTGGTTGTAGAGCTGGCCGGTGATGCCGGGCATGAGCGCGGCGGGGATGAACACCGCGAGCAGCACGAGGCTGGTCGCGATGATCGGTCCGGTCACCTGCTCCATCGCCTTCACGGCGGCCTCGCGCATGTCGGTGACGCCGTGCTCGACCTGGTGGTAGACGTTCTCGACGACGATGATCGCGTCGTCGACGACGAGGCCGATCGCGAGCACGAGCCCGAGCAGCGTGAGCGAGTTGATCGAGAAGCCGAACGCCGCCATGACCGCGAAGGTGCCGACGATCGACACCGGGATCGCGACCATCGGGATGAGCGTGGCCCGCCAGTCCTGCAGGAAGATGAAGATGACGACGAGGACGAGGATCGCAGCCTCGATGAGCGTCTTCACGAGTTCGTCGAGCGATGCGGAGACGAACGCGGTCGAGTCGAAGGCGACCTCGCGCACGATCCCGGGCGGCATCATCGGCGCGAGCCGCTCGATCTCCTCGCGGACGTTCTTGGCGACATCGAAGGCGTTCGCGTCGGGCAGCTGGTAGACGGCGATGAGCGCTGCGCCCTTGCCGTTGTAGTGCGAGGTGCTCGAGTAGAGGTACGAGCCCATCTCGGCGCGGCCGACGTCGCGCACGCGCACGACGGCACCCGAGGGACCCGTGCGCACGACGATGTCGCCGAACTCCTCCTCGGTCACGAGGCGCCCCTGCGTGGTCAGGCTGACCACGAACGCGGGCTTGTCGCTGCTCGGCTCTGCGCCGACCGCGCCGATCGCCGACTGCTTGTTCTGCGACTGGACGGCGCGCACGACGTCGGCGGAGGTCAGGCCCATCGCCGCGAGCTTCGCGGGGTCGAGCCACACGCGCATCGAGTACTGCTCGAGGCCGAAGATGGTCACCGAGCCGACGCCGGGCAGGCGCTGCAGCGCGGGCGAGACGGTGATGTCGGCGAGGTTCGTGAGGTAGCGCGAGTCGTAGGCGCCGTCCGGCGAGCGTAGCGCGGCGACGATCGTCATGTTCGACGCCTGCTTGGTCACGGTGATGCCGAGCTGCTGGACCTCGGGCGGCAGCTGCGAGAACGCCTGCTGCGCGCGGTTCTGCACGTCGACGGCTGCGATGTTGAGGTCGTAGCCGACCTCGAAGGTGCAGGTGATGATCGACTGCCCCGTGCTCGTCGAGTTCGAGCTCATGTAGAGCATGCCCTGCACGCCGTTGATCTGCTGCTCGAGCGGGCTCGTGACCGCCTGCGCGACGGTCTCGGCGTCGGCGCCGTTGTAGACGGCGCTCACCTGCACGGTGGGCGGCACGATCTGCGGGAACTGCGCGATCGGCAGCGTGAACATCGTCGCGATGCCCGCGAGCAGCATGATCAGCGCGAGCACCGTCGCGAAGATCGGCCGGTTGATGAAGAATCGCGAAAGCATGCGGGTTCCCTTCCTGTCGGCTTACTTTGCTGCAGGCGCTGCGCCCTGCTCCACGACCTTCGCGCCGTCCTTCAGCTTCTGCGTGCCCGCCGTGACGATGCGGTCGCCGGGCGAGACGCCCTTCGAGACGCCCACCATGTCGGCCTCGCGGATCGACGCCTCGATGCGGAGGTTCTCGACGGTGCCGTCCTGCTTCACGCGCCAGACGAAGAAGTCGGTCTCGCGCGCGACGAGCGCCGATGCTGGGATCATCACGACGCCGGGGATCTCACCGAGGTCGACCTTCACGTTGCAGAAGGTGCCGGGGCGGAACGCACCCGTCGGATTCGGGAAGGTCACGCGCAGCATGATCGTCGACGTGCTGGTGCTCACGACGTTCGAGCTGAACGTGAGCGTGCCCTCGGCCTCGATGCTCTGGACGCCGCCGTAGGCGACGCGCGCCTTGACCTCGCCCTTGGCGAGCAGGTCGCGGATCATCGGCCACTCGGTCGCGCTCGGACTGAACTCGACCCACATCGGGTCGAGCTGCACGAGCTGGTTGAGCTGCACGGTGTAGCCGGGGCCGACCATCTGCCCTTCCGACGCGGCGGTGTCGCCGAGGAGCCCGTCCATCGGCGCGGTGATGCGGCAGTACGAGAGGTTGAGCTCGGCGACCTCAAGCTGCGCCTTCGCGGCGTCGACCTGCGCGTTCGCGGCCTGGAGCTGCGCGTCGGCCTGCACCGACTTCGTCTCGAGCTGGTCGAAGGTCTGCTTCGAGATCGCGCCCGTCTCGACGAGCGGGCGGTTGCGGTCGACCTCGCGGGCGGCGAGGTCGCGCGACGCCTGCGCGCTCGGGACCTGCGACTTCGCCTGCTCGAGCGCCGCGCGCGCCTGCGCGAGCGACGCCTGGAACGGGCGCTCATCGATCGTGTAGAGCAGGTCGCCCGACTTCACCGTCGCGCCGTCGTCGATGTTCTGCTTCTCGAGGAAGCCGGCGACGCGCGCGCTGATGACGACGGGACGGACGCTCGCGGTGACGCCTGGGTACAAGCGCTCGCGCTTGACGGCCTTCGTCTCGGCGACCACGGTGCGCACGGTGATCTCTGCGGGCGCTGCCGGCGGCGGCGGCGTCCCGCCGCACGACGCGGCGAGGGCGCACAGCGCTCCGAGCAAGGTGCTGCGAATGAACGCGGTCATCGGCCATCCTCCATCGACTTCGCGGTGCTGACGATCTGGTCGCTGTCGCTCCAGCCTGCGCCGAGCGCGCGCTGGAGCGAGATGAATCCCTGGACAAGCCCGGCGCGCGCCTCGACGGCGGTGCTCTCGGCCTCGAGCGTGGCGCGCTGGACGTCGATCAGGACCGAGTAGTCGGTCACGCCGGCGTCGAACTGCTGCTGCGCGAGCGAGAGCGCGGACTGGGCGCTCGCGAGCGCTGCGTCGGAGCGCATGCGGGTCTCGCGGGCGTAGACGAAGTCCGAGACGCACGCGCTCACGTCCCCGATCGCGCTCAGGACGGAGTCGCGGTATTGGGCGAGCGCCGCGTCGGCGGTCGCGCGCTGCTGACGCACGGCGTTCTCGAGCTTTCCGCCCGTGAAGAGCGGCAGGTAGATCGACGGTCCGAACGAGTACGCCTTGTTCGAGAGGTCGCCGAGCCCGCCGACGTCGTTGGCGGCGATGTAGAAGTTGCCCGAGACGGTGATCGTGGGCAGGCGCATCGCCTCGGCTGCGCCGATCGCGGCGGTCGCTGCGACGAGGCGCTGCCACGCGCCGCGGACGTCGGGCCGACGCTCGAGGAGCTGGGCGGGCAGGCCGATGCCGGCGACGTCGGGCGCCGCCGGAATCGGCTTCGCGGCTGCGACGGTCGGCGCGAGCTGGGCGGGATCCATGCCGCAGAGGACCGCGAGCATCGAGGTCGCGGAGGCGATGCCCGCGCTGACCTGCGGGATCTGCGCCTCGACCGCATCGAGCTGCGCCTGCGCGCGCTCGAGGTCGAGCTTGTTCGTCGTGCCCGCTGCGAAGCGGCCCTTCACGAGATCGCGCGTCTTCGCGAGCGCGTCGCGGTTCTCGATGAGCACGCGGTGCTGTTCCTGCAGCGTGCGCAGCTGGACGTAGGTCGACGCGACCTGCCCGCGTACCGAAAGGAGCGCATCGCGCAGCGTGTCGACCTGCGACGCGGCGCTCGCCGCCGCCGCCTCCACCTGCTTGTGGACGCCGCCCCAGAGGTCGATCTCCCACGCCGACATGCCCGCGCCCCAGGCGTACATGTTGTAGGGATCGAGCCGCACGCCCGCGGCTGCGAGCTGGGCGATGTTCGTCTGCGTGCGCGAGTACTGCGCGCCGAGGCCGATGGTCGGCCAGAGGTCGCCCTCGGTGACGCCAAGCGCTGCGTAGGCGGCGCGGACGTTGGCCGCTGCGGCGGCGAGCGTCTGGTTGCCCGCATCGGCGCGGGAGACGAGGTCATTGAGGACGGGATCGCCGAGCGACTCCCACCAGCGCGCCTCGGGCTCCGCGTCGGCGCTCACGGACGCGCTCTCGACCGGCAGGAGCGCGCCAGCGGCAGGTGCCGGCGTCTCGGGCGGGGCCTTCGGCCCCAGGCTGCAGCCCGTGAGCGACAGCGGGGCGAACGCCGAGGCGAAAAGCACGAGCCCGACGCGGGCGCACTGCCGCATCGGGCTCGGGGTGTCTTTCTCGAAGGGACGCATCACGCCATGCTAACGGCGATTGGCGCCCGCAGGAGTCGGGTCACTCGACGTCGTCAAGGTTCCGATAGGTCACGTTCGACAGCGCGACGTTGACGCCCGCCATCAGGCCGGCCTGGTCGCCCACGTAGACGATCACGCCGTCGCTGAACTGCGCGTCGGCTGCGGTGCCCTCGTTGGCGGCGACAGCGGTCGCGGCGACGTCGCCGGTCCACTTGCCTTCCTTGAAGCGGCGCAGGACCTTGTCGTCTTCGAGGATCATGGCCATCTTGTAGCCCTGGGCGCCGATCTGCAGACCGAGCGTTCCGCTGCCCATGCGCGCCCAGCCGATCTGCTTGCCGTTGCCGTCATACACGGCGCCGCGTCCAAACGTGCCGCCGAGGAAGACGACGCCCGCGCGACCGACGCTCGGGAAGATGATGTAGCCGCCGCAGTCGTCGATCTGCTTGTTGAAGCTCTTGACGTTCTTCGCGAACCATTGCTTCGCGACCTGCGACTCCGACTTGAAGGTCTCGCGGTTCTCGGCCTTGGGGGCCACGCTGCAGCCGGTCAGCGACAACGCGGCGACGATGCTTCCAGTGGCGATGATGTGTGCGGTGATTCGCATGATGGTGCCTTTCCTTGACGGGCGAATGCGGGCCGAAGGGTCCATCCTTCGGCGAGGCGGGAGTGTAGCCTTGCCATCCGCACCGTGCATCGGTCGACGATGCGACTGCGAAGACCCGCGAACTCGCCATGCCATTCCTGACCGACCCGATCGACCTCCGCGGACTCCCCTGCCCGAACCGTGTCTTCATGGCGCCGCTCACGCGCCAACGTGCGAAGACGCCTGGAGATGTGCCCGGCGCGCTGCAGGCCGAGCACTACGCGCAGCGCGCGGACTTCGGGCTGCTCATCACCGAGGCGACGCAGATCTCCCCCGAGGGCAAGGGCTATCCCCAGACGCCGGGCATCTACTCCGAGGAGCAGGTCGCGGGCTGGAAGCTGGCGACCGATCGCGTGCACGCAGCGGGCGGGCGCATCTTCCTGCAGCTCTGGCACGTCGGGCGCGTGAGCCACGTGTCGCACCAGCCTGAGGGGCGGCCGCCGGTTGCGCCGGTCGCCGTCCGCTCGAAGGGCTACGTGAGCGTGCGCCACGCGGATGGCCGCCGCGAACGCGTCGAGGCGAGCATGCCGCGCGCGCTCGAGACGCGCGAGATGACGCGGCTGATCGGCGACTTCGCGCACGCGATCTCGTGCGCGAAGGCCGCCGGCTTCGACGGGGTCGAGGTGCACGCTGCGAACTCGTACCTGATCAACCAGTTTCTCTCTGGCTCGCTGAACACGCGCGATGACGCGTGGGGCGGCTCGGCCGAGAACCGCATGCGGCTGCTGCTGCACGTCGTCGATGCGGCGGGCGAGGCGTTTTCGTACGCGCGCGTCGGCGTGCGGCTTTCGCCGATGGGAAGCGCGAACGACTTGCCGGCGGCGCCCGATGATGAGGAGTGCATGCACCGCGTGGCCGAGGAACTCGGGAAGCGCAGGCTCTCGTACCTCCATCTCTTCAACCACTACTGGGGGAAGCAAGGCTGGAGCGGCCCGTTCAGCGAGGAGCTCTGCCGCGAGATGAGGGAGCGCTTCGCAGGGCCGATCGTGCTGAATGGCTACGGCGCGGACATCGCGGCGGCGCAGCGCGATCTCGATGCGGGGCTCGGCGATGCGGTTGCGTTCGGGCGGCTTGCGATCTCGAATCCGGATCTGCCGGAGCGCATCGCGCGAGGACATGCGATGGCGACGTGGGACGAGTCGACGTTCTACGGCGACGACGCGCGGGGATACAACGACTATCCGCGCTACGCGAGCTGACTGCGCCCGCGTACTCCCGCCCACGCCCGTACCCGCAGACGACCGCGTCCCGGCGGGTACGAGCGGGTCGGTGCCAGGTACGGGTTAGGATGGGCGCGTGGCGTACGAGATGCACCCGATCTTCACGGCGTCGGATGAACCTGCCTGCCGAGCCTGCGGCTACGCGCTCGGCGGACTACCCGATCACGGCAACTGCCCCGAGTGTGGCGCGGACTACGACCCCGCCACGCGCGGCGCGAAGCTGAACCCGCCAACCCTGCGCCACGCCATCGGCTTCGCGATCAAGCCGTTTGCCATCGGAATCTGCGCAGCGCTGCTGTTCCTCCTCCTCGCCTTCCTGCAGGCGACGCTGCAGAACATCGGGCAGGAGGTGGTCTTCCTGCTGTTCGGCACCGCTGTGTTCTCACTCGGGCTCGGCGCGTGCTGGACGGGTCTCCGCAGCATCGTGCTCCTCCGCGCCATCGCCCGCTTCGCCGAGCGCCGAAGCGAACAGTCCGCGCTCCCCCCGTTGTTCGGCTTGGCGGGCACGCTGGTGCTCGGCGCCTTCGCGCTCGCCGGCGCCTTGCTCACCGCCCTCATGGTCGTCGTCTTCGTAGCCTCCTTCATCAACAGCGGGCGTTGATCGCGAAAATCCGCGGATACGATGCCCACGATGGAGCGTCGCGTGCACAAGCTCTTCACCCGCGCGAGTGAGCCCGCCTGCCCGACCTGTGCGTTCTCGCTCAAGGGGCTCGCTGAACAGGGCAACTGCCCCGAGTGTGGCGGCGCGTACGAACCTGGCACCAGCTATCCGCTCGTCCCGCCTTCGCCGCTGCGCGCGCTCTGGCATGCCGTCAGTCCGATCGGAATCGGCGCGCTGATCGTGCTCGTGATCGGCGCGGTCGGAGCCAGCACGCGCGACGAGTTCCGGGCGGTCACCACCATCGTCGTCGCGGGCATCATCGGCTGCGCCTGCGTGATCTGGGCGTCGTGGCGCTTCATCGTGCTCGTCGACGCGCTGCAGAAGGCGCTGCCCGCGCAGAAGCAGGAGCGCAGCAGCATGCGGGCATTCGGCTGCATCGGCACCGGACTCGCGGGCATCATCGGCGTCGTCGCCCTCGGCCTTGGTGCGATGCTCACCCTCGCGCTCGGCGCATGCCTCATCGAGAGCGCGCGCTGACCATGCGCCTCAAGTCGACCACCAGCCGCTGCCCGATCTGCCTTGCGCAGATTCCCGCGGACATCACGCGCCGCGGCGACACAGTCGTCATGACCAAGTCGTGCGCCGCGCACGGCGCATTCGAGGCGATCCTCGCGACGGACGCCACCCGCTACTACGAGTCACACGGCGCGGGCGCGTGCTGCGATCCCGCGAACCCCTCGTCGTCCGGCTGCTGCGCGCCCGGCAATCCCGCCGCCACCGATCCCTTCGAACGCCTCTCGACCTGCATCGCGCTCATCGAGATCGTCGAGAGCTGCAACCTCTCGTGCCCGACCTGCTTCGCGTCGAGCCCGCACGGCGTGGGCGACGACCTGAAGTTCACGCCGTCGCGCGAGGTGCGCCAGCGCATCGCCGCGGTCGTCGCGCGCAAGGGCTTCATCGACATCATCCAGCTCTCGGGCGGCGAGCCGACGCTGCACCCAGACTTCTTCGAGATCCTCGAGTGGTGCCTCGCGCACCCGAAGATCGGATACATCCTCATCAATACGAACGCAGTTCGCATCGCCACCGACTCTGCGTTCCGCGCCAAGCTCGCCGACATCCGCCGCGCGCGAGGCAAGTTCGAGCTCTATGTGCAGTTCGACGGCGTGCAGGAGCAAGGCCAGCGCGACCTGCGCGGCGCGGACCTGCGGAAGGTCCGCGAGACCGCGATCGACGGCGCCGGCGCGCTCGGCGTCCCGAGCACGCTCGCGATGACCGTCACCGAGGAAACCCTGCCGTTCCTCGGCGAAACCATGCGCTTCGCGATCCCGCGGCGGCACGTGCGCGGCATCTCATTCCAGCCGCGGTTCACCTCCGGACGCATCGAGGTCACGAGCTCCACGCTGCCCATCGCGCGCAGTGCCGCGCGCCCGCTCTCGGTCGGCGACATCGTGCACGCGCTCGCCGCGCAGGCGCCCGAGTTCGTCAGCGCCGCCGACTTCACGCCGCTTCCGTGCGGCGATCCGAACTGCCACACGATCGGCTACGTGCTGCGGACATCGAGCGGAACCATCCCGCTCTCGCGCCTCATCTCGCTCGACGCGCTGCAGGGCTTCCTCGCGAATCGCGTCGACTACCGCCTCGAGGACCTCGTCCAGTGCGGCTGCGAGACAGAGCCGCTCGGCGAGATCCTGCGCACGCTCGAGCAATCGCACGGGAAGCTCGGCGCCGACGCCCCGTTCCGCATGTTCATCAAGCCGTTCATGGACGCGTGGACCTTCGACCAGGACCGCATCGACCGCTGCTGCACGCACGTGATCCGCCCAGACGGATCGCTCGACAGCTTCTGCCGCTACTACCTCGAGGGCGGCGAACCCGGCTTCCGCGCGCGCACGACCGCCGCCGCCAACCCGACGGCGACCACATGAGCGCCACCGACGTCCCCAAGATCTTCAAGCCGCGCGCAGATCCGCACTGCCGCCACTGCGGCTTCTCGCTGAAGGGACTCGCAGACCACGGTCAGTGCCCCGAATGCGGCACCGACTACGACCCCTCGAACACGCACACGCTCTACGAGGTTCCGTCGACCTACGCGTGCATCTCGCACCTCGGGCGACCCGTCCTCTACAGCGCGCTCGTGCTCCCGCTGCTCGCGCTCGCGATCCTGCCGATCGCAGCGATCTTCGCGATCCCGATCGGCATCTGCTGGTTCGGCTGGCGGCTGCTCGTGTTCCACGAGTTCATGCGCGAGCATGTGCTGCCGCCCGGCATGGATGTCCGCGCCGGCACCCGACCGCTCGGGCTCGCGGCCGTGCTGGTCGCCCGCGCCGCGCTCGCGGTCGGCGCCCTGCTCATGATCTGCTCGATCGTCCTGTTCGCCATGTGCCTGAAACCCGTGTATTAGGCACCGTCTGATGGATCCCCGGGGCTTCAGTCAGGGCTTCGACCGTGAATCAGAGGAGATTGCCGTCCCCAAACGACCGCTCGACGGCAACTCCCAGAACCGATGGACCCTTCCCACCGCCAGGAGCCGACCGCCCGCGAACTGTTCGAGGTGCTCATCCGAGAACATGGCGATGTCCTGCTTGCCTCGATCAGAGCCACGGCCGGCGCCGAGCACGCGGAAGACATCTTCCAGGACACGGTGCTCGTCGCGTGGCGCAGGCTCGCGGACTATGACCGGACGCGCCCATTCGGACCGTGGCTCCGTGGCATCGCCCGCATGATCGCGCTCGATCAAGCCTCACGACGGGGTCGGGTGCAGCTCGCTTCGCCTGAGGTCATCGAGCAGATCGAGCAGGACCTCCGCGCCTTCGAGCAATGGAACGGCTCGGCGGCGGAAGTCGCGTTCACCTTCCGCGAACGGCTCACGTCGCTCGATGACTGCCTCTCGCGCCTTTCGGCCCAGCAGTCCGAGGTGATCCGCGCCGTCTACCGCGACTCGTTCACCATCGCATCCATCGCGCGCACGACGGGGGAGAATGAGGAAACCCTGAAGAAGCGCCTGCAGCGAGCGCGCGCGCTGCTTGCCGATTGCCTCGACTCGAAGGGTACCTTCGGCGAAGGAGCGCTCGCATGAATGACTCGCGCGATCGCGTGATGGACTCCCTGCTGACGCAGCACCTCGGCGAGACGCCGGCGAGCATGGAGTCGCGCTACGCGCGCGCCTTCGCCGGGCTCGACGCACTCGACCCAGGCGCAGCGGTGCCCGCCGGGCGCACCTCGTCGCGCACGCGGCTGCGGCGATTCGCCCAGGCGGCGCTCATCGCCCTCTTCCTCGGCCTCTCGCTGCTGCTCCTTCCGTTCCGCACGAACGCCTCGACCGTGCTGTCCCATGCCGCCTCGAGTGAATCGCGCTCGTGGCGCGACGGCGGCGAGCGCCGCTACGAGGTCGAGGTGCGATTCATGCGCTTCACGCCCGCAGGCGAGAAGGAAGTCACGCTGCGCGGCAACTGGGACCTGCGCGGGCCGGAATGCAGGCTTGAGCTCGCGTCCGACCAAGGCCCGAGCCTGATCCGCGCCGATTCGAGCGACGGCGCATGGGGACAGCGCGGCAAGGGACCCGTGCGCACGCTCGAGACCCGCGAGCTCTGGCCTCACTGGATCGAGGATCGCAACGGGTACATCGCATTCGAGCGCATGGACGAGTTGCTCCATCTTGTGCAGCGCGCCTATGACGTCGCTCCCGCGCAGGACTCGGAAGAACCACCCGCCGCGCTGCGTGGCGCCACGCATCTCGTGGCCTCGCGCCGCGACGCCGTGGCTGGCCCCGATGCGATCGACCTCTGGATCGATGCAGCCCGCGGCGTGGTGATCGAGGCGCAGCTCAACTGGGCGAAGCGCCCCGCGGAAGCCAAGCCCGCCCGGCCTCTGCGCGGTCAGCCGCCCCCTCCCGACGCATCGCCTGAAGCGGAGTACCGAATGGCGCCCGGCGCGCTCCCCGCTCAGCCACCGCTCGAGCTGCGACTGCGCCGCGTCGAGCCGATCAGCTTCCCAGACGATCACTTCAGGCGTCCGCGCTGACCGTCGGCGTCAGATGAAGAACACGCCCGCGAGGGCGACGAGCGCCGCGGCGCCCAGTGCAGGCAGGACCGCGACAAAGACCTCGCGCGAGCCGGCGAACCGCGCCACGCCGAGCTTGAACACGGTGTTGGTCAGCAGCGCGAGCAGCGTCGCCCGTGCCGCCGTCGCCGGCTCGAGCAAGCCCTCGACCACTTCCCGCGCAGCGCTGAGCGCGATCGCATCCATGTCGGTGATGCCCGACGCCGCCGCGACGGCAAGGAACGCGCCCATGCCCGCGTAGGCGATCGTCGCCTTCGTCGCCACTCGGATCGCCACGAACATCCCCGCGAACGCGAGCGCCGACGAAAGCTGCGTCGGATTCTTCGGCTTCGGCATCGACTGCGCGCCTTCCGCGAGCCCGTGCGCATGCCGCATCACCTGGAGCCCGCCGAGCAGCGTGCAGCCCGCGATCCCCGCGTGCCATGGCCAGATCTTGCCGACGAGCTCGGGCGCCGCGAAGCCGATGAGGGCGACGATGCGCAGCGGCAGCACGCCGCAGGCAAGGAGGATCACCGAACCCGCAAGCGGGACCATCCCGTCGTCGCGCGCGCGCCGCGCGGCGCCGAAGGTCGCCGCCGTGCTCGAGACGAGTCCGCCGAGCAGACCGGTCGCGAGCGTGCCCGCGCGAGCGCCGAGCAGCGTCTGCGCGATGTAGCCCGCAAGGCTGATCGAGACGACGAGGACGACAAGCGACCAAGCGCCGCGCGGATTCACCGCCTCGAGCGGACCGATGTACCGGTCGGGCAGCACAGGGAGGATCACGAGCGCGATCAGGACGAAGGTCGCGATGGCGCGCACGTCCTCCTGCCCAAGCTTGCGGATGAGCGCATGCAGCGGGTCGCGGATGTAGAGCAGGAGGAAGAGGACGCCCGCAGCGGCGACGGCGATCGCTCGATCGCCCATGACCGCGTAGCCGCCGAGCAGCGTGGTCGCGATGATCGCGAACGCGGTCGTGAGCCCGATGTCGCGGAAGGGCTCGCGTCCGGCTTCTTCGCTGCGCACGCTGCGATCCGAGCGGACGATCCCGCCGTACGCACCGGCTGCACCGAGCACGGCGCTCACGACGATCAGCGCCCACGGAGTCGACCCGATCGGGGTGATGAGCGCGCTCAGCCCGCCGATGAAGCCCGCGAAGCCGAAGGTGCGCACGCCCGCCACGGTGTCGGGGTGCCGCTCCCGCTCGAAGCCGACGAGCAGTCCGACGCCAAGCGCGAGTCCCAGCGCGACGAGATCGGAATTCATGGAGGGCAGTGTAGGGGCGCGCGCACAGGCACCGCCGCGACGGATTCCCGTAGCCCGCTCGCGCGCCGCGATTTCGCTAGTCTGTCGCCTCGCATCCGCGCAGCACCATGTCGCTCTCCTCCGCACTCAACCTCGCCGATCTCGCGGCCATCGCCGCGAAGGTCATCGAACCCACCGCGTGGGACTACTACCGCTCTGGCGCCTGGGACGAGCAGACCCTCGCCCGCAGCGAGGCGGCATGGCGCGAGCTCGAGATCCACTACCGCGGCATGGTCGATGTCTCGACGCGCAGCGCGCGCACCACGCTCTTCGGGCGCGAGGTCGCCGGACCGCTGCTCGCAGCGCCGACGGCGATGCAGAAGATGGCGCACGCGGACGGCGAGTGCGCGACCGCCCGCGCCTGCGCGCAGGCGAACCTGCCGATGTGCCTGTCGAGCCTCTCGACGACCGCGCTCGAGGACGTGCGCGCGGCCACCACCGCGCCGCTCTGGATGCAGATCTACATCTCGCAGGACCGAGGCTTCACCAAGAGCCTCGTCGAGCGCGCCGACGCCGCGGGCATCGAGGCGTTCGCCGTCACCGCCGACACGCCCGTCTGGGGCATCCGCGAGCGCGACATGCGCAACGGCTTCCGCGTGCCCGACGGCATGCGCATCGTGAACCTCGAGCGTCCGGGCGGGCCGACCGGCCACAGCGGCGTCGGCATCGGTGGCGCGCTTTCCTGGACGATCGACGCCACGCTCACCTGGAAGGACGTGGAGAAGCTCGCGTCGTGGACGAAGCGGCCGATCCTCGTGAAGGGCCTCTGCCGGCCTGACGATGTGCGCGCCGCGCTCGACTCGGGCGCGCAGGGCGTCTGGATCTCGAACCACGGCGGACGCCAGCTCGACGGCGCGCCGGCGACAGCCGATGTGCTCGCCTCGTGCGCCACCGCCGCGCAGGGCCGCGGCACGGTCATCGTCGACGGCGGCATCCGCCGCGGCACAGACATCCTGCGTGCGATCGCGCTCGGTGCCGACGCGGTCGCCGTCGGCCGCCCGATCCTCTGGGGACTCGCAGCGGGCGGTGACGCAGGCGCAGCGAAGGCGCTCGCGATGCTGCTCGCCGAGCTCGATCTGGCGATGGCGCTCTCGGGCGTGCGCTCGCCCGACGAGATCCGCGCGCTTGGCGCCGGACTCGTGCGCCGCCGAGGCTGAACCTCCCGCAAACCACGGCCGCGCGCCGCTCCACTACCCTGTCTCCATGTCCTTCGCAGCGCTCGCTTTTTCGCTTGCACTCTCCGCGCCGCCCGCGACGTTCGATCCCGCGCGGGGCGAGTCCGCGCAGTTCAATCACGTCGTCGTGATCAGCGTCGACGGGCTCCGCTCCGACTGCCTCGAGTCACCGAACATCGAGCTGCTTCCGAACTTCGCCCGCCTGCTCGGCGGCCCGCACACCCTCGACGCCCGCACCGATCCGCAGGTCACCGTCACCCTGCCGAACCAGATCTCGACCGTCACGGGCCGACCTGTGTTCGGACCCTACGGACACAACTGGACCCACAACAGCGACCCGCCGGACATCGCTCGCGGCGGCACGATTCACATCCACAAGGGCGCGTACATCGCCAGCATGTTCGACATCGCCCATGACGCGGGCGTGATGACGACCTGCCACGTGAGCAAGTCGAAGTTCTGGCTGCTGCAGCAAAGCTACGGATGGTCGGCGGGCGCCCTCGACACCACCGGCGAGGACAACGGGCTCGCCAAGATCGACGCCTTCCACTACATCGAGAGCAATGCCGCCCTCGGCGCGGCCATCGCGGGACACCTCGAGCGCGCGACCAAGCGCACGCTCGACTTCGTCCACTTCGCGGCACCCGACTCCGCCGGACACGGCTACGACTGGATCGTGAAGCCTGACTCCAAGTACTTCACGGCGGTGAAGGAGGTCGATGCGGCGCTCGGGCTCCTGCTCAAGGCGATCGAGTCGGACGCCGAGCTCCGCGGGCGCACGGCGATCGTCCTCACCGCCGACCACGGCGGCGGCGTCCCACGGAAGACGCACACCGACATGACCTGTCCGCTGAACTTCCGCATTCCGTTCCTGGTCTGGCTCGGAGAGGGGCAAACGGCATCCGATCTGCTCGCGCTGAATCCGAACCGGCTCCGCCCCGGCCGCGAGGAGATCGGCGCCCGTGACGCCACGGCGCAGCCGATCCGAAACGGCGATGCAGCGAACGTGGCCACTTCCCTTCTCGGGCTGCCTGCGATTCCGGGCTCCTTTTATGGGGCGACCGAGCGGCTCCGGCTGACGGCGCCTTGATTCGCGCGCTTTTTGCGCGATTTGAGCGCCGTGCTGTATCTGCGGGAGAACCCACTGGCTCCCGTGGAGGCGAGCACACGCACCTCTGGTGCTCCAAGACGCGACAGGCCGCTGGCATCAGCCGAATAGGCGCATGCCAGCGGCCTGCGTCTTTATCCACCTTGACTGCGAAGCCGGGCGAACTCCACCAGTCCACCCAGGCGGACCCGCAATCCACGGATCGTGACTGCAGACACTTGGTGCCTCGCGGAAGCGTGGTAACGTCCCCGCATTGGGAGGCGACCGCGAGGTCGTCCGTGTAGGGAGCGACGAGCGGGAACTCGTCGCAGAAAAGGGAGTTTGAAAATGCGTTCAGTGCTTCGCGCGGCCGCGCTGTCGGCTGTTGCCATGTCTACCTTCGTGGTCGCTTCGGCTGCCAACGCGGGCTTCGTCTACCAGTCCTCCGCTCGGGAAGTCAGCGTCTCGGTCTCCGGATCCGTGGTCGACTCCGAGTCCTCCACCGCCTTCGGAGGTTGGTTCGGTGACGCCAGCGTCAACACGTCCAGCTACGTCGGCCTCGCGACGCAAGGCTCCGGCCTTGATGCGCTCGAGATGTCGTTCGTCGGCGCGGCGCAGCTGAACGCGAGCTCGCCTGCGAACCTGAATGCGCGAAGCGTCGCGACCGTCGTGTTCCAGTCGAACGCGACCGAGTCGCTCCGCTGGATCGCCAGCCTCGCACGCGAGGCGGTCGGCTCGAACAACAACGCGTCGATCGCATTCTCGGTGACCGAGATCGATACCGGCGCGATCCTCCTCGCCTTCAGCGGACCAAGCAACGGCGCAGGCTCGTTCGATGTCGTCGCCGGCCGCTCGTACCGCGTCGCCATCAGCGCCATCGCGAACGCGACCGGTGCGACGAACGCGCTCGCGAACTACAACGTCGGCGTCTTCTCGACGGTTCCAGCGCCGGGCGCCATCGCGCTGCTCGGCCTCGCCGGCCTCACCGGCCGCCGCCGCCGCTGAAGCCCGCCATCCCACCTACAGCCCAAGGAAACGCCCGCCGATCTCGGCGGGCGTTTCGCGTTTTCAGCTTGTTGCGCCGAGGCGCGCGGCGCTCACTTCGTCGCGGCGCTGAAGCGATGCACCATCTTGTGCGAGTAGACCTCGCCCGGGCGCAGGACGACGTTCGGCCAGCCGTCCTTCATCTTGCCATCCGCGCCCATCTTGTTGATCGAGTCGGGGAACGCCTGCGTCTCGAGGCAGAACGCGCCGTTCTTGTTGTAGACCGTGCCGTCCTTGCCGGGGATGCCGTCGAGGAAGTTGCCGGTGTAGAACTGGATGCCGGGCTGGTTCGACCAGATCTCCATCGTGCGGCCCGACTTCGGCTCGTGCACCATCGCCGACAGCCACATGCCGTCGTGCTTCGGCGCCTTGTCGAGCACGAAGTTGTGGTCGTAGCCGCCCGGATCGTCCTTCGTGGCCGGCGCCATCTTGGCGAAGTCCTTGCCGATCTCCTTCATCATGAGGAAGTCGAGCGGCGTGTTGGCGACCGAGGCGATCTCGCCCGTGGTGATGAGCGACGCGTCGACGGGCGTGTAGCTCTTCGCGGGGATCTGCAGCATGTGCCCGAGGATGTCGCCCGAGCCCTGGCCGGCGAGGTTCCAGTACGAGTGGTGCGCGAGATTCACGCAGGTCGGCGCATCGGTGGTGGCCGACATGTCGACCGCGAGCTCATTCGAGTTCGTAAGCGTGTAGGTGACCTTGGCGCTCACGTTGCCCGGGTAGCCCTCCTCGCCGTCCTTCGAGAGGTAGGTGAAGATGATCGCAGGGCCGTTCGCGGTCATGCGCGGCTCGCCGTCCCACACGACCTTGTCGAAGCCCTTCACGCCGCCGTGCAGGTGGTTCGCGCCGTTGTTGGTCGCAAGCGTGAACTCCTTGCCGTCGATCTTGAACTTGCCGCCCGCGATGCGGTTCGCGCAGCGGCCCGCGGTGCAGCCGAAGTACTGCGTGCGCTCGATGTAGTCCTTCAGCGACGGGCGGCCGAGGACGATGTCGGCGGCGACGCCGCGGTTGTCGGGCACCTTGAGCGACACGATGATCGTGCCGTAGTTGGTGATCTCCGCCTCGAGGCCCTTGCCGTTGCGGATCGTCCACAGGTAGACGGGCTTGCCGTCGTGCTCGCCCCACTCCTTCTTCGAGATGCTGCCGACGGCGGGCGGCTCGTTGCCCTTGGCGGCGGGCTGCGGGCCCTTCGGCGGCGCAGCATGGGACGCAAGTGCGAGCGCCGCGACGGCGGCAGGAATGGCGAAGGCGAGGGTGTGGGAAAAGGCGTGGCTGAACTGCATGTGGTTCTCCGAGGGGACGGTGATTCTAGGTTCGCGCGGCGCCGCCGGCGCGCTCGAGCCGGCGCGCGGCATAGCGGCGGATGAGTTCGTCTGCGGCGACGCCAAGGAGCAGCACCCCGCCGACCACGGCGAACTCGATCTGCGAGGAGTACCCCGCGAGCGTGATCGTGTTCTGGAGGACGCGGAGCGTGGCGACGCCGAAGAGGACGCCCACGACGCTTGCCTCGCCGCCGCGCAGGCTGCAGCCGCCGAGCACGGCCGCGGCGATCGCGTAGAGCTCGTAGAAGTTGCCGAAGTCGGAGGGCTGGGCGCTGCCGATGTCGAAGATGAAGAGCATGCCGCCGAACCCCGCGAGCAGGCTGCACGCGACGTACGAGCCGGTCACGAGCCAGGCGGTCGGCACGCCCGAGTAGCGGGCGGCGCTCTCGTTGCGGCCGGTTGCGAGCAGCCAGCGCCCCCAGACCGTCCGCGAGAGGAAGAGCCCGATCACGATGGCGAGCACCAGCGCGGGGATCACCGTCGCCGGCAGGCGATAGTCGTCGAGGCCGGGAATGGGGAACTTCGCGAGCGCGATCGCGCGCACGTCGCCGTACTCACCCATGAAGCCCTGCGACTGGTCGCCCGTCATCCAGCGCGCGATTCCACGGTAGAGCAGGAGGCCGCACAGGGTCACGAGGAATGGCTGCAGCCTGAGCCGCGTGACCAGGAGCCCGTGGCAGAGGCCGATGAACGCGCTCAGCGCGAGGACCGTCGGGATCACCTGCCACGGGGTCCACTCCTTCTCGATGAGGAGCCACGGCGTCATGATGCCCGACAGGCACACGACCGAGCCGATCGAGAGGTCGATGCCGCCGGTCACGATCACCAGCGTCGCGCCGAGCGCGAGCACCGCGTAGAGCGCAGTGCGGTTCGTCAGCTGCATCAGGTTGATGCCGGTGGTGAAGTTCTCGGCGAAGAAGATGCTGAAGACGAGGATCGCCAGGAAGATGCCGATGATGCCGAGCGCGCGCTTCATGCGTGGGGTCCCGTCTGGTCCGCGTGGGCGCCGCCGCCCGTCGCGAGGTGCATGATGGCGACTTCCGTCGCCTCGTGCGCGGCGAGCTCGCCGGCGATCGCGCCCTCATGCATCACGATGACGCGGTCGGCGAGGAGGAGCACCTCCTCGAGCTCGCTCGAGGCGAAGACGACGGCGCTTCCCGCGGCCGCGAGGCGCCGGACCTCGGCGTGGATCTCCGCCCGCGCGCCGACGTCGACGCCGCGGGTCGGCTCGTCGAGCAGCAGCACCTTCGGGTCGACCGCGAGCCAGCGGCCGATCACCGTCTTCTGCTGGTTCCCGCCTGAGAGCGTCTGCACCCGCCGCGACGGCTGCGGCGGCCGCAGCTGCATGCGCGCGACCATCCGCGACACGAGTCCACCCTCGCCCCGCCGGTCGACGAGCCGCGCACGGCTCGTGCGGTCGATCCACGCGAGCGACATGTTCATCGCGACCGGGTTCTCGAGGAAGAGGCCGTTCCGCGCGCGATCCTCGGGCACGATCGCGACGCCGCGGCGGACGCGCGCCGATGATCCGCCGACGAGCTCGGCTCCATCGAGCCGGACCTCGCCGCCGTGGGGCGTCACGCCTGCGATCGCCTCGAGCACCTCGGTGCGTCCTGCGCCCACGAGTCCCGCGAGTCCGACGATCTCGCCCGCGCGCACCGAGAACGACACCGCGCGCTTGCGACGGTGCGCGCTCGTGAGCGCGGCGACCTCGAGCCGCACGGCGGCATCGGCGGCGGCACCTCGGCGCTCGCTGGCGGATATGTCGCGGCCGACCATGAGCCGCTCCACCATCGCACGGTCGTACTCGCCGCGCGCGAGCTCGCCCGTCTTGCGCCCGTCGCGGAGGACGATCACGCGGTCCGCGACCTTCATCACCTCGTCGAGGTGGTGCGAGACGAAGACCACCGCCACGCCTGCGCGGCGCAGCTCATCCATGATCTCGAGCAGCCGATCCGTCTCGCGGGTGGTGAGGCTCGACGTCGGCTCATCGAGGATGAGGACGCGGGATTCCGTCGAGAGCGCCTTGGCGATCTCGACCAATTGCCGCTGGGCGATCGGCAGCGTGCCGCACAGGGTGCCCGGGTCGATGCCGAGACCGATGCGCGCAAGCCACTTCCGGGCATCCTCGCGCATGCGCCGGCGGTCGAGGAAGCCGAGCCGCGAGGGCTCGCGGCCGAGGAAGATCGACCCCGCGACATCGAGGTTCTCGGCGAGGTTCAGCTCCTGGTGGACGAGGGCGATGCCCGCCTTGGTCGCATCGCGGACGCCGTCGAGCTCGACCGGCGCAAGCGCGCCGCGCGCGTCGGCGATCTCGAGCGAACCCTCGCTCGGCTGCACGACGCCG
>JBEGLX010000023.1:0-44639 GCA_041183345.1 Planctomycetota bacterium | reverse complement strand
TGATCTTCTCGAGCTCCTCCTTCGGCGGAACCGCGGGCTGCTCGTACATGAGGCACGGGAGGCACTTGTCGTACCAGTCGATCAGCTGCTTGACCGCCTTGATGCGGTTGCTGATCTGGACGACCTCGTCGAGGCCTGCGGGGTTCATCGCGTCGCGGAGGATCTGCGGCTTCTTCTCGAGGCAGGTCTTGAGCAGCGTCTGCCAATCCTTGTAGATCTTGTAGCCGACCTGCGAGACCTCGACCTCGTCCTTGCTGAGGTGGAGGAGCGCCAGCAGCTCGTCGACCGTGTCGGCGGTGCCGTCGGAGAACTTGCAGTGCAGAGCCGTGTCCGCGTTCAGCGTGAGGTTCTGCTCGGCGTCG
Organism: Planctomycetota bacterium; assembly: GCA_041183345.1. Lineage (GTDB taxonomy): Bacteria > Planctomycetota > Phycisphaerae > Phycisphaerales > SM1A02 > QWPT01. Next base: position 44,277 of record JBEGLX010000023.1, on the reverse strand, counting down.
GAGAGCTTGTACTTGCCCTCGAGCGTGTTGAACCAAGTGACGTTTCCGTTCTCGTCCTTGTCATAGGAGAGGAGCGGAGCGTTGGTGACCATCGCCTCGCCGATCCAGCGGCTGCGGCCGGACTCCTGCGTGACGTCGCCGACCTTCTTGACCCACGCCTCGAGCTCCGCGCCCTCGATGGACTTGGTGCCCGCGAACATGGTGATGGCGCCGATGGTGCCGACGCGCTGGAAGTAGATCTCCTCGCAGTGCAGGCTGGTGAACGCAGCGGCGGAGATCGCCTCCTTGATCCACGCGATCACGCGGTGCTGCTGCTTCATCGCGTTCAGCGTCTCGTCGATCTTGTCGCCCTCGATCACGAGTCCGCCGGGGCTGATGACCTCGAGGACGATGATCTGGCCGGGTCCGAGCTTGTCGGCTTCCTTCCAGACCTTCTCGATCTCATCGTGGCGCGCGCCGATGCCGACGGTGCCTTCCCACGGCATGATGAAGACGGTCTTCTTCTTGCCAGAGGCAGACGCGGTGGTCGTACCGGCCGCGGTCGCGCCAGGCTTGGCGCCCGATGCACCCGCTGCCGTCGACTTGCCGTCGCCCGACATCGTCTCCATCTTGCGGATGTCCGACCAGAAGATCGTCTTCTCGACGGTCCTGCCGCCCTCGGCGACCTTGATCTTGACGACCTTGAGCGCCGTGTCGATCTTCGACACCGAGCCCTCGACGGTCACGTCCTTGCCAGCGAGGGCGTAGACGAGGCGCACCTGCGCGCCCACGTCGCCCTTCCACACGGCGCCGCCGGAGATCTTCACGTCCGCTGCGAAGCCAGCAGAGGCAGCCGAGAGCGCGATCGCCGCGCCAAGGCAGAGGACTCCGAACTTGCGGACGAACGACGAAGAATGGAACGCTGGCATGCTGGACTCCCGCTGATTGGAAGGACGAGCGATTCGCTTGCTGATGGCGCCGACGGATGTCCGCTGCGCCGGTTGGATTCCGTGAAACAGGACGACGTGGCGCGATCAGCGACCGCGCGGACGGCCCATGCCGCCGCCACCGAGACCGCGTCCGTTGCCTCCACCGCCGCCGCCACCGCCCGCTCCGCCGTTCTCCTTCTCGGCCTCGCGGAGGCGCTGCAGCTCCTTCTTGATGTCGTCAATGGCGCCCTCGATGGCCTGCCGGTTGATGCCCTGCTGCTGGCACTCGCGGCGACCCTCGATGAACGGATACGCCTTGAACGCGGCGACCACCTTCTCGTAGAGCGACTTGCGCTTGCCCAGGCCCTGCACGGAGTCCTCGGTCTCGGCCGCCTCCTCCATCCAGGTGAAGATGTTCTTCATCGCCTTGCGCCAGTCCTCGGTGAACTGCTTGCCAAGCTTCTCGCCCGAGTCGATCGCGGTGTACTCGCGGTAGCCGAGGAGGAACATGAGGTCATCGAGGGTGTCGGCGCTGCCGTCGGAGAGGAGGATGTCCTCGGCGACCGACGCGCTCAGGTTGAGCGGGAGGTCGGCGCTGCTGTCGACGACCCACGAGCCAGATGTGTCGTTGATCCACTTCGCACCGCGGCCCTCGAAGTTCACCGAGAGCGTGCGCTCGGAGAAGATCAGCGCGTCGGCGAGGATGTCGGGGTTGTTGCCGAGCTGGGTGAGGCCCTTCATGATGCCGGTCCACGCGGCGACCATCTTCGAGCGGACGTCGGCGTCGTCCCACTGCGCCTCGACCATCTCCTTGAACTGGTAGAGGCCGCCGAGGCGGGCATCGCTGAACATGTACATCCGGTCCCAGGCGAGCGCCGCGAGTCCCGAGACGCCGACCGAGTCCTCGACCCACATGACCTGCGGGATGTCGCTGAGCTCGTCATGCACCGACTTCATCATGTCGCGGTACTCGGTCATCTTGTTGACGAGACCGAATTCGACCGGGTTGTCGTTGCGGAGGTGGTTGATGCGGTCGATGTCCGCGCTCTTCAGCTTGAGCACGAGGATGTCGGGCTTCTGCTTCTTCGCATCCTCGATGAGCTTCTTGAAGATCGGCTCGGAGATGTCGGTGCCCATCTGCCCGACGAGCGGGAAGACGTAGACCTTCGGGTTCGCGATGCCGGTGGGCAGCGGCGCGTCGCCTGCGAGGGCGTTGCCCGATGGAGCGAAGACCGGGAGTGCGGCGACCGAGAGGACGGCGAGCTTGGCGATCGACATGGGGGAAGCCATTTCGGAATTTGGACCAGACGGGACGGAGCCGCCGCTGGTGGGTGCGGGATCGGAATGCAGGACGCCTGCAGGGCAGACGGCCTCTGCTCAAACGTCGGCAGGCCCCGCGTATCACGGCGCGCACCGACGGATTTGCTCAGAGCCTCATCTTACGGCAGCGGCGGCTCAGGTTGCGGTGCGGAGCGGCGAGTTTCTGCAAGTCCAGCAGCCCCAACGGCCCGCTGCATGGATGCCCCGCGGCGACCGAGACCCCCCGACCACAACGCGTTGGGCAGTCCGCAGGTTCGGAGCTCCTCACGAGCGGGGCGAGAGCCCTGCGTTCGCCGCCAGCCCTCGGGCGAGCTCCAGCGCTTCCGCCGCGGTCGAGAGCCTTCCCTCCAACTGCGCGTCCATGGCCTGATCGAGCAGGAACTTGAAATGCGGTCCAGCCTTGAAACCGGCTGCGATCAGCGCATTTCCATCGAGCAGCGGCGGCGGCAGCCTTCGGTCGGGAAGTTCTCGGTCGGCATCGCCCGCGACCGCGTCGGCAAGCGGACCATCCTCGCCAAGGATCACCGCGACCGCGGCATCGAAGCCGGGAGATGCCATCAGGCGCTTGCGGGCAGCGAGGGATTGGCTCGCGAAGGCCGAGAGGATCGACTCCCTCGCCGCGAGGACGGCCTCGATGGCATCGGTCTCGTGGTTCGACAGCATGATCCGCCCACGGACGCCTTGCACGAACGCAGTGATGTCAGCCCGCTGCAGACGGGGCGGAGCGCCTGTCTCCCGAGCCGTGCGATCGAGGTGCCACGCGACCAGCGCCGTCGTCCATGCGGTCGAATCCGGCAGCCGCGCGAGCCTCGGGCAGTCCCCGGGCTCATGGTGCTTCCCAAACACAGCGGTATCGAGCAGATGATCCTCCGCAAGCGACGCGGCGCGCGCGCGCGCAGGATGCGCGAGCATCTTCCGAGTCTCCTCGCCCACGCGCTCGGGGCTGACGGACATGAGCTCCCCCGCATGGGCGCGAATCGCGTCCGCCGTCACGGGCTCGATGTCGAAGCCAAGCCGCGCTGCGAAGCGCACCGCCCGCAGCATGCGCAGCCGATCCTCGGCGATGCGCGCATGGGGGTCGCCGATGGCGCGGATCCGTCGTGCGTCGATGTCGGTTTGTCCCTCAACGTAGTCGACTGGCGCGCCAGTCTCAGGCTCCTCGAAGATCCCGTTGACCGTGAAGTCGCGCCGCTTCGCATCCGCGCGCTCGTCGGAGAATGTGACCTCGGTGGGTCGTCGCCCGTCCTTGTAAGGACCGTCCTTGCGAAACGTCGCCACTTCGAAGGTATGTCCGCCGTTGCGAACGAGCATGACTCCGAACGCCTCGCCCACGCCCCGCGCCTTCGGGAATACGCGCTGGATCTCCTCGGGCGTCGCGCTGGTGGCGATGTCGAAATCCTGCGGAGAACCGCCGAGGATCCGATCGCGCACGCACCCTCCCGCGAAGAGCGCGCGGTGCCCCGCCTCGACCAGCCTGCGCGCGACCTCGCGCGCCGCAGCGCGCGGCTCCATCGCGGGCTGCGCGCTCACGCCGCGCCCCCTGCCCGTATCCGCTTCGCCTCCTCGTGCGCCTTGGAGACGGCGGCGTGCATCGCCGCGAGCGCCTCGGCGCTGTCGAGCTTGGCGAGCTCCTCGCCCGAGATGGGCTCGCCGCATACGCAGACGACGTTGCCGAACAGCCGCGGCAGCTTGCGTCCGCGCGGCCAGGCGTCGAAGGTCCCATCGACCCCCATCGGCAGCACCGTTGGCTTCACGCGCTTCAGGAGCAGCAGCACGCCGCGCTTGAACTCGAGCATGTTGCCGTCGGTCGAGCGTGTGCCCTCGGGGTAGATGATCACCACGCGCCCCGCCTCGAGCTCCGCGAGCGCGCCCTTCATCGCCTCGAGGTCGCCGCCCTCGCGCTTGATCGGCCGCGCGCTGACGGATCGCAGGATCCAGCCGAACGGGCCGATGAAGAGCGAATCACGCGCGAGCGCCGTGAACTGGCGGTCCCAGACGGTGACGCCGTTGACCATCGGATCAAGGAACGACTGATGGTTGGAGATGACCAGGATCGCCCCCGTCGGCGGCACCCGTTCGCGATGGATCCGCCGCAGCCGATAGGCGAGCTTCAGCCACGACCAACAGAGGAATGCGCAGAAATCCCACCAGGCCACGGGGATCGCGCCGCGGCCAGGCACCCTGCGCTTGAAGTCGAAGCGGCTTCGCCTCGCGCTCACGGGCGCATCCTGTCGCTCTCGACAAGCGCCGCACCGGCGCAGCGGCGCACGACTTCCTCGAGGCGGTCGATGACCTCATCGATGTCGATGAAGCTGGTGTCGACGATCTCGGCGCCCGCAGGGCGGACGAGCGGACCATCGCGACGCGTCGAGTCGATGCGGTCGCGCTCGAGGATCTGCGCGAGCACCTCGGCTTCGGTCGTGATGATGCCCTTCGTCGCGAGCTGCTCGACGCGGCGACGCGCGCGCACCTCGGGATGGGCGTCGAGGTAGATGCGCACGTCGGCGTCGGGGAAGACCACCGAGCCCTGGTCGCGACCTTCGGTGACGAGGCGGGGGTGCCGGCGGGCGATCTCACGCTGTGCGGCGACCATGGCGGTGCGCACGAGCGGGTTCGATGCGACCGCGCTCACGGCGCGTGTGACTTCGGGGGTGCGGATGCGCTCGCCGACCGCGATGCCGTCGACGGAGAGTTCCGGCGGATCCCGCGTCCAATCGAAGCGGAGCTGCATTCCACGCACGAGTTCCGCCACGCGCGGTCCGTCGGCGGGATCCATGCCCCGCTCGAGCGCGACCAGCGCCGCAGCGCGGTACATCGCTCCCGTATCTAGGAACTCGAGCTTCAGCCGCTTTGCCAGCCGATGCGCCACCGTCGACTTGCCCGTGCCTGCGGGACCGTCGATGGTGACGATGAACGGGGCGCCTGCTGCCACGGCCAACACGATATCTGCTCCAGGACGTTTTCTGTAGCCGCAGCGCCCCTCGAATGAAGCGACAGCGGCCGAATGCGCAACGGACGGCAGTCTAGCGCCCCGAGAGCCCATGCCGAACGACGCCGGCGGATCTTCGCGTGAAGGCGCGCGCTTCCCCCAGCTACTCTTCATCTTCCTCGAGCAGCGCATCGGAGAACTCAGGCTCCGCCGTGAGCTCTGCGAGCTGCTTGCGCGCGGTGTCGAGCTCCGCAACGACGTCGATCGACGCCGCCTTCTTCGTTGTCTTCTTGTCGCCATCGACCTTGCCCACGAAGTCGAGGGCGAGGGTGTTGCCGTAGCCGACGCTTCGAATGCTCTCGATGCAGGTCGCGAGGCTGTAGCCGTCGTGGACGCCTTCCTTGTCGAACCCGCGCACGCTCGCCGCGATGGCCGGCGCGTAGGGCGCGAGCTTGCGAAGCGTCTTCTCCAGGTCGCCCGTGGCATGCGCATGCGCGAAGCTCGGGTAGCTGCCGATGCGGAAGCCGCCGATCTTCTTGATCAGGTCGGTCAGGCGCCCCGCGTCGAAGGTCAGTCCTTCGTTCGGCGTCAGCAGCAGGTTCAGCTCGAACTTGTCGAGCTCGCGCAGCGCGACCTTGACGCCGATCGAGGTCGATTCGAAGGCCTCGTCGGTGTCGGGCGACTGCGCGCGGACGGCGATCGACGGGCAGCCGAGCCGATTGGCTGCGATGCCAAGGCGACGGAGGCGGTCGAGCGCGGCGGTCCACTCGGGCGTGCCGCGGACAGCGAAATTGATCGGGTTCTCCTCGAACAGCATGAGCACGGGGCAATGCGCCCGGTCTGCTTCGTCGCGAAACCGCTCGATCTCGTGGTAGCCGAAGCCCTTGAGCATGTCGGCGGGCAGGTTCAGTCCCCGCAACTCGAGCTGGGTGGCAGCGAACTGCGGCACCTCGAAGAGGGTCGGGCAGCGCGGATCCTTCGCGGCAAGGAGCGGGCGAATCGAACCCGCGGAGAGCGTGAGAAGAATGTCGGGTTGCACGAGGGGGACTGAGGGAGTCGAGGGAGGGCTGCCGGAATGCTGCGGTCGACGGGAGGTCTCACCGCCGAGAGGGCGAGTCTAACAGAGACTCTTGTGTCCAAGTCTCACGGGACCGATCTCGGCGGCGATTGGCTCGCAGCGAACTCCCACACTCCATCGGTGCAACGGAAGCCTTGGTGAAATCAAAAGAAGGCGCCGATTCGCAGTTCCGCGTCGGCGCCTTCCGTGGGAGGGAGAAAGCTGGTCGAACGAGCCCGGCGAGGCCACGTCCGATGGTCACGATAACCATAGTTTTCGGACTTTGCAAGATCTCCGTGTGCGTTCGGTCAGATTCCACTCGCTACCATCCGCGCCCCCATAGGAGCATCCATGCCGACCCCCGCCGATTGCCGCGTTTCCGACACGCACGAGTGGTTCCGAGTGAACGGGAAGACCGTCACGATGGGCATCACCCAGCACGCCGCCGATGAGCTGACCGACATCACCTACGTCGAGATGAAGCCCGCGGGAACGGCGGTCAACGTGGGCGGCTCGGTCGGCGAGGTCGAGAGCGTGAAGACCACCAGCGAGATCTACGCGGCGGCCGCTGGCAGGATCGTCGAGGTCAACGCCGAGGTCGCCAAGGATCCATCGCTCGTCAACAGCGACCCCTATGGCAAGGGCTGGCTGGTGAAGCTCGAGGTCGCGGACGCCTCCGCGATCATGGCGCTGCCCGATGGCGCGGCGTACGACAAGAAGCACGGTCATTGAGCGCGCGACATGGAGTCCGCGCCGCCGACCATCATCTGTCGCGGTGTCACGAAGTCGTACGACCTCGGCGCGCGAAGCGTCGAGGCGCTGCGTGGCGTCGATCTTGAGCTCGGCGGCGCAGGCTTCTACGCGATCATGGGCTCCTCGGGCAGCGGCAAGAGCACGCTCATGCACCTGGTCGCCGGGCTCGACCGCCCCACCGCCGGCGAGATCACCGTCGCGGGCGCGCGCGTCGATCGGATGAACGAGGCGGAGCTCACGCGCTATCGCCGGCGTCAGATCGGCATCGTCTTCCAGCACTTCAACCTGCTGCCGTCGATGACGGCGCTCGACAACGTCATGCTGCCTGCGCTCCTCGATGGGATGCCGCGCGGGGCGAGCGAGGCGCGCGCGCGGCAACTTCTCGAGGAACTCGGCGTGGCCACGCGCGCGGACCACCGTCCGGACGCACTCTCAGGCGGCGAGCAGCAGCGCGTCGCCATCGCGCGCGCGCTCTTCTTCGCGCCACCCGTCATCCTCGCCGACGAACCGACGGGAAACCTCGACAGCGCGGCAGCCTCGCGGCTGTTCGCGCTGCTCTCCGACATCGCCCGGGCGCACAGGACGCTTCTCCTCATGGTGACCCACGAGCCCGCCGCTGCAGTCCACTGCCAGCGCGTGATCGTGCTGCGTGACGGCACGGTCGCGGGCGCCTTCGACACCACTCACTCGACGGAAGGACGACTCGATGCAGGCGCTTTGGCCCTTCGCGCGCAAGAGCTTGCTCGGCCGGCGCGGTAGGACCGCCCTGCTGATCGCAGCCGTCGGCCTCGCCGCGAGCCTGGTCGTGGCCGTGACGAGCGGCATGCGCACGGCGCAGGCGAGCCTCGACGCAGCGGTCGCGCGGGCGATGGGCGCGACCGACGCGCGGGTGGTGCATCGGTATGCGCAGCCCTTCGACGAGGCGTTGCTCGCGGAGGTCCGCGCATGGCCTGGTGTCGCACGCGCGGCGGGCCGGCTGAACGCGTCGATCACGCTCTCGAACGACGCGGCGCGCGACGACGCGGGGCGTCCGCGCAAATCGACCGTCCAGTGCCGCGGCGTGGATCCCGCAGAGGACGCGTTCTTCCGGGAGGTCGAGATCGAGGAGGGCCGCCGTATCGAGCGCGCGGGCGAGGTCGTCCTCGATCCGCAGACGGCGCGCGCGCTCGCCGCCAAGCCAGGTGACACGCTGAAGATCGTGCGCTTCGGGAGGCCCCTCGAGGTGACGGTCGCGGGCGTCTACAAGCGACCCGTGCTCGGCGCGCTGCAGCGCCCGCTGATCGAGATCGACCTCGGCACGCTCGGCGAGGCGACGAAGCGCGGCGGGCAGCTCACGGGCATCGCGATCGCCCTCGCCGATGACCTCGACATCGAGCAATGGTGCGCCGCGAATGCGTCGCGCGTGACCGATCCGATGCTGTGCGAGCCGGCGGAGCGCGTGCGCACGGGCCTCGACAAGCAGGTCGCCGCGAGCGAGCTCTCGACGGTGATCGCCACCATGATCGCGTTCCTCTCCTGTGCCGCGATCGTGGCCACGGGCATGACGACGGCGGTGCTCGAGGAACTGCGCGAGATGGGCATCGCCCGCGCGATCGGCGCCACGCGGACGCAGCTCTTCGGCGCGCAGCTCCTGTCAGGATCGATCATCGGCATCATCGGCGGCGTCATCGGCGTGCCGATCGGGTTCGCGCTCGTCACCGTGCTCGCCTGGTGGTACCAGGAGTACGTCACGGCCGGCGCTGCGTTCGACGCGCGCGGCGCGGCCATCGCCGTGTTCGGCGCGTTCGCGAGCGGCGTGCTCGGCGCACTCTTCCCCGCGTTCCGCGCGTCGCGCATCTCGCCGCTCGAGGCGCTCGCGATCCGCTCGAAGGCGCCGCGGATGCGCGCGATGCTCTGGGCAAGCCTGCTTGCGCTCGCCTTCATCGGGATCTGGGCGATCGGGCTCATCCCCGAGTCGCGCGACACCCGCTTCTGGATGTACGTCTTCGGCGGTCTCCCGCTCATCCACGCCGCGTGGTTCCTGCTCTCGGTGCCGATCACGCTCGCGGCCGCGCGCGTGGCCGGGCCGCTCGTCGAGCGCCTGCTGCGGATCCCGCGCGGGCTCCTCGTCGGGAGCGTCGCGCGCATGCCGTGGCGACTGGGCTTCACCGCGGGCGCGCTCATGGTGGCGGTGTCGATCCTCGTGAGCACGCGTTCGAACGGCGACGCGATCATCCGCGACCTTCGCGAGCGCGTGCGCTTCGCCGATGGCTTCGTCTTCTGCACGAGCGGGCTTTCGAAGGACGAGCAGGCGCGCATCCGCGCGCTGGCCGGCGTCGCCGACGCCCTTCCCGTCGGCTACCTCCCGCTGCGGGTGGGCGGCGAGCAGGTCTTCGGCGTCGAGGGCATGGGCCCATCGAACGTCGTGTGCGTGGGCTTCGAGCCGCGGCCCTTCCTGGCGATGAACCGCCTCGACTGGGTGCAGGGCACGCCCGAGACGGCGATCCCGCGGCTCGAGCAGGGTGACGCGATCCTGGTTGCGCCCGAGTTCCTCGTGGCGCGCGGGCTCGGCGTCGGATCGAGGATCCGCCTCGGGTCGGGTGCGAACGAGGCGGAGTTCGAGATCGTCGGGGTGGTCACCGCGGGCGGTCTCGACATCGCCACGCAGACCTTCGGCATGCGGCAGATCTACATGGAGCAGGCGGTGAGCTGCGTCTTCATGGATTTCGGCGCGGTCGAGCGGCACTTCGACACCCGCGACGCCTACATCATGCAGCTCAAGCTCGACAGCGGGCTTTCCGAGGAGGACGAGAAGATCCTCGAGACCGCCGTGCCCGATGCTGTGCCTGGCGCGGTGTTCTCCAGCGGGCGCGCGATCCGCGGATTCGTCGAGGACATCGGCGGAAAGGTGCTCGCGGTCACGAGCGGCGTGGCGCTGGCTGCGCTTGCGCTGGCTGCGATCGGCGTCGGAAGCGTGGTGGCGGCGGGCATCAGCGCGCGCACGCGCGAGTTCGGCGTCCTGCGCGCGATCGGCGGCTCGACGCGCACGGTCGCGGCGCTTGTCCTCGGCGAGACGATCGTGATGGCGCTCTCGGCGATGGTCTCTGGCTCCGCGCTCGGGCTCCAGCTCGCGTGGATGGGCGTCTCGCTCTACCGCGACTTCGCGGGACTGCGGCTGGCGTGGGTGTTCCCGACCTGGTCGCTCGTCGTGGGCGGCGTCGTGGTGGTCGCGGTCGCCCTCCTCGCCGCGACCCCTGCCGTCGTTCGGCTCTGCCGGAAGCCCGCGCGCGAACTGCTCGCAAGCGTGTGAGCGCGCGCCGGGGCGCGCTACGCTGCGCGAATGGCACGGTTTCCCGATGTGCACCTTCACATCGCCCGCGGCGCACTCACGCTCGCGTGCCTGATCGTCTGCATTCCCGGCGGCCACATTGCACTCCCGTGGGGAATCCGTCTTCTGCGGATCTTCTTCCCCATCGGTTCCGAGCTCCGCGACTGGATCCCGATCGGGCTGTTCGCAACGGGCGCGTTCCTGTGCACCCGTCCAGCACACTGGCACCCCGTGCTCACGACCCTCGGCGCGATCGCGCTCTACGCCAGCGTCATCTGGCTCGAGCATCTGTGGTTTGCCGATCCCAAGGACCTCGAGATCGTGTTCTTCACCGGTGTTCCCTTCGGACTGACCTGCCTTTGGGCGATCGCCGCGGCAATCGTCCACGACTGAACCGACACGAGCGCATACGCTTCGCCCCTCGGCATGAACGACACGCCCTTCATCCTCCAGAGCCCCTTTCAGCCGATGGGCGACCAGCCGCAGGCGATCGACGAGTTGTCGGAGGGCGTCGAGGCGCGGCGGCGCCACCAGGTGCTGCTCGGCGCGACGGGCACGGGCAAGACATTCACCATCGCGAACGTGATCTCGCGCGCGAACAAGCCGACGCTGCTCATCTCGCACAACAAGACGCTCGCCGCGCAGCTCTACGAAGAGATGAAGGAGCTCTTCCCGAAGAACGCGGTGAGCTACTTCGTGAGCTACTACGACTACTACCAGCCCGAGGCGTACATCCCGCAGCGCGACATCTACATCGAGAAGGACGCGTCGCGCAACGCGGACCTCGACCGCCTGCGCCTCGCGGCGACCAGCCACCTGCTGTCGCGGCGCGACACGATCGTGGTCGCGAGCGTCTCGTGCCTGTACGGCCTCGGTTCGCCGACCGAGTACCGCAACAAGACCACGATGGTCGAGGTCGGGCAGACGCTCGACCGGCGCAAGTTCCTGCTCGGGCTGAACTCGATGCAGTACTCGCGCAACGAGGTCGCGCCTGAGCGCGGCAACTTCCGCGTGCGCGGCGACGTGATCGAGGTCTACCCCGCATACGAGACCTACGCGATCCGCATCGAGCTCTTCGGCGACGACGTCGACGCGATCCAGCTGTTCGACCCGACCAGCGGCGAGGTGCTCGCCGACGAGAAGAAGACCTTCATCTTTCCCGCGGTGCACTACGTGATGCCCGAGGCGCAGCGGCTGACGGCGATCGGCACCATCCGCGAGGAGATGGACGCACGCGTCGCGGAGCTCCGCCGCCAGGGCAAGCTGCTCGAGGCGCAGCGACTGCTCGCGCGCACGAAGAACGATCTCGAGTTGCTCGAGGAGACCGGTTTCTGCAGCGGCATCGAGAACTACTCGCGCCACTTTGACGGACGTCCTGCGGGTGCGCGCGCATGGACGCTCCTCGACTATTTCCGACAGGCGCCCGGCAACGATGGCGAGGACGACTGGCTGGTCGTGATCGACGAGAGCCATGTCACGATCCCGCAGATCCGCGGCATGTACTTCGGCGACCGCGCGCGCAAGCAGACGCTCGTCGAACATGGCTTCCGCCTGCCGAGCGCGCTCGACAACCGCCCGCTCAAGTTCGAGGAGTTCATCGAGATCGCGCCGCAGACGATCTTCGTGAGCGCGACACCGGGTCCGTGGGAGCTCGAGCAGGCGGGCGGCATCGTGGCCGAGCAGGTCATCCGCCCGACGGGCCTCGTCGATCCGCCGATCGAGGTGCGCTCCGCGCGCACGCAGGTTCCCGACCTCCTCAAGGAGGCGCGCATCCGCAGCGAGCGCGGCGAGCGCACACTCGTCACCGCGCTCACCAAGCGCCTGTGCGAGGACCTCACGGCCTACCTCCACCGCGAGGGCCTGCGCGTACGCTACCTGCACAGCGAGATCGAGACGCTCGAGCGGCTCGAGCTTCTGCGCGACCTGCGCGAGGGCGCGTTCGATGTGCTGGTTGGTGTGAATCTCCTGCGTGAAGGTCTCGATTTGCCCGAGGTGTCGCTCGTCTGCATCCTCGATGCCGACAAGCAGGGATTCCTGCGCAGCCAGTCGAGCCTCATCCAGACCATGGGCCGTGCCGCGCGCAACGCCAACTCGATGGCGATCCTCTACGCCGACGAGATGACCGACGAGATGCAGAAGGCGATCTCCGAGGTCGAGCGCCGCCGCGCCAAGCAGCTCGCCTACAACGCCGAGCACGGCATCGTTCCGACGACGATCAGGAAGGAGATCCGCCGCGGCATCGAGATGGAGCTCGCCGCGCACAAGACCGCCAAGCGCGCCGCGGGCATCGAGGAGGACGACGACGACTCGTTCGACCGCGAGACGCTGATCGGCGAGATGCAGGCCGAGATGATGGCCGCCGCGGAACGCCTCGAGTTCGAGAAGGCCGCGCGCCTGCGCGACGAGATCGGCAAGCTCAAGTCGCTGCCGGCGAGCGCGAAGCCGTCGAAGTCGGGGTCACTCGGCGGAAGCGGCGAGCGTCAGCCGAGCAAGGCGGGAATGCCGGGCACGCGCGCGGGCCGGGGAAAGAAGAGGCGGTAGCGAAGGCTATTTGCCCTGGACCGGCGAGTACTTGAACGGCGTCCAGACCCCTTGGCCAGTCCTGGTGTCGAGGTACTGGATCGAGCCCTTCGAATCCACCGCGTAGAAGGTGGAGGCAAAGGCTCCAGAGTTGTTGTCCTCATCCAGGGCCAATGCCTGCAATGGCGGGCGAGTTGGCTCGGCAGTCATTCCGCCCACGATGAAACCGACCGACCCAGAAAGGGTGGATAGCGCTACGAGCCTCCACCGTGATCGGCTTCGCTCAAGGCGATCGATGCGAGCAACCAGGGCATCCTGCATGGACTTCTGCATGCAGATTCAAGTCGACGGCCATGGCGTGTCTTCACGAAATTTCGTGGGAGCCATCACCGCAACCGAAACGAAGACGCGCGCTGTTCAAGCGCGCGCCACTCGGTCGGACTCGGGATGGGCTTGCCGGCGTTCAGGTTCGGCCAGCGCGTGGAGGTCGTCGTGTCGACCGTATCGACCGTATCGACCGTCGGCGTCGTAAGCGGCTTCGCCCCACCGACCGAAGGGACAACCACCGCCGCATTCGCAGCGGTCGCCGTCTTCACGGGGGTGGTTTTCGCGGCCATATGCATGGGGCAGACCCTATTCCTACCTCATCTTCGGTCACAGGCAGGGTTCGGTCGCAAAATGCCGAGCGGTTTCGCAGTTCCCCTTGCTGCGCACGCATGAATCGCGAAGGAACCCCGCCATTCTCGACCGCGATCCGGCGAAGCCCCGACCCCCTATGATCGCCGCTTCCCCAATGGCTACGCCCGAGAAGTCCATCCGCGTTCGCGGCGCCCGCGAGCACAACCTGAAGAACCTCTCGGTCGAGATCCCGCGCGACAAGCTGGTGGTGATCACGGGCGTGTCGGGCTCGGGCAAGAGTTCGCTGGCGTTCGACACCATCTTCGCAGAGGGCCAGCGCAAGTACATGGAGTCGCTGTCCGCGTATGCGCGGCAGTTCCTCGACCAGATGCAGAAGCCGAACGTCGAGGCGATCGACGGACTGCCGCCGACGATCGCGATCGAGCAGCGCTCGGGCGGTCACAGCCCGCGCTCGATCGTGGCGACCACGACGGAGATCTGGGACTACCTGCGCCTGCTGTACGCGCGCTGCGGCACGCCGACCTGCTGGCACACCGAGGAGCGCGGCAAGGGCAAGGCGAAGGCGCTGCACGTGTGCGGCAAGGAGATCAGCGCGTCGAACCCGAGCCAGATCGTCGAGACGCTGGTCACGCGGTTCGCGGGCAAGCGCGCGATGCTGTGCGCCCCCGTCGTGCGCGCCAAGAAGGGCTTCCACCGCGAGGTGCTCGAGGGCCTGCAGAAGCAGGGCCTCGTGCGCGCGCGCGCGAACGGCAAGGTCGTCGACCTCCGCGAGGTGCTCAAGCACGCCGGCGAGAATCCGCTTGGCTTCGGCCGCTACGAGATGAACGACATCGATGCGGTCGTCGACCGCATCGCGCTCGAGGATTCGGCGCGGCAGCGGATCGCGGAGAGCGTCGAGACCGCGCTCAAGCTCGCGGAAGGGTCGCTGACGGTCCTGATCGAGGATGCCGCCGCGAAGGACGGATGGGCCGAGCACCGCTTCAGCGAGAAGTTCGCCTGCCCGGATCACCCGCAGTGCGCGCTCGACGAGCTCGAGCCGCGCATCTTCAGCTTCAACTCGCCGCAGGGCGCGTGCAGCGCGTGCGCGGGACTCGGCACCGTGAACGAGTTCGACGAGAACCTGTGCGTGCCCGACATGTCGAAGCCGCTGCGCGAGGCGATCGTGCCCTGGCGCAAGAACGGCCGGCGCATGAACATCTACTACGCGCGCCAGCTGCGCGGCTTCGGCGCGCTCGCGAAGATCGACATCGATACGCCGTACTCGGAGCTGCCCGCGAAGATCCGCCAGCTCCTCATGTGGGGCAGCGAGGCGGAGGGCGTGAAGGCGACCTTCGAGTGGGAGGGCGTGCTGCCGCACCTCAAGCGCCGCGCGACCGACACCGAGAGCGAGTCCGTCAAGGAGCGCCTGATGGCGTTCATGAGCCAGGCCCCCTGCCCCGCGTGCTCGGGTCGGCGGCTGCGGACAGAGTCGCTCGCCGTGAAGGTCAAGAGCGGCACGCTGTCGCTCTCGATCGCGGATCTCGCGTCGATGACGGTCTCGCGCGCGCTGGCCGTGGCGAAGTCGCTCGAGCTCACCAAGGAGCAGCAGAAGATCGCGGCGCCGATCCTGAAGGAGATCGAGGCGCGCCTCGGTTTCCTCGCATCGGTCGGGCTCGACTACCTGTCGCTTGACCGGACGAGCTCGACGCTCTCGGGCGGCGAGGCGCAGCGCATCCGCCTCGCCACGCAGGTCGGCAGCGGGCTCGTCGGCGTGTGCTACGTGCTCGACGAGCCCACGATCGGACTCCACCAGCGCGACAACGACCGCCTGATCGCCACGCTGCGCAGGCTGTCCGACATCGGCAACACCGTGCTCGTCGTCGAGCACGACGAGGACATGATGCGCGCAGCCGACTGGATCGTCGACATCGGTCCCGGACCGGGGCGCCACGGCGGCATGCTGGTCGCCGAAGGCGACATCAAGGCGATCGCCACGCATGCGACGAGCGTCACCGGCGAGTACCTCTCTGGGCGCAAGAAGATCGAGGTGCCCGCCAAGCGCCGCGGCCTGAGCGAGAAGAAGGCGATCGTCGTGAAGGGCGCGAAGGCGAACAACCTGCAGTCGGTCGATGTCGCGTTCCCGCTCGGCGGCATCGTGTGCGTGACCGGCGTGTCGGGCTCCGGCAAGTCGACGCTCGTGAACGACATCCTGCTGCAGGCGGCGAAGAAGCACGTTCTCGGCGAGAAGACGACGCCAGGCGCGCACGGAAAGGTCACCGGGCTCGACGCGATCCTGCGCGTGGTCGAGGTCGACCAGACGCCGATCGGCCGCACGCCGCGCTCGAATCCCGCGACCTATACCGGCATCTTCGACGAGATCCGCAAGATCTGGGCGATGGTGCCGGAGGCGAAGATCCGCGGCTACGAGCCGGGCCGCTTCTCCTTCAACGTCAAGGGCGGACGCTGCGAGGCGTGCCAGGGCCAGGGCGTGAAGCGCATCGAGATGCACTTCCTGCCCGATGTCTTCGTCGACTGCGAGGTCTGCAAGGGCAAGCGCTACTCGCGCGAGACGCTCGAGATCAAGTACCGCGGGAAGACGATCAGCGACGTCCTCGAGGCGACCGTCGAGGACGCGATGCAGTTCTTCGACGCGCACCCGAAGATCCACCGCATGCTCGAGTGCCTCAAGGACGTCGGGCTCGGCTACGTGCAGCTCGGGCAGGCGTCGACCACGCTCTCGGGCGGCGAGGCGCAGCGCGTGAAGCTCGCGACGGAGCTCGGGAACGCGACCGACTCGACCACGCTGTACATCCTCGACGAGCCGACGACGGGACTCCACTTCGCCGATGTGGCTCGGCTGCAGACCGTGCTCGATCGACTCGCGTCGAAGGGGCACACGCTCGTCGTGATCGAGCACAACCTCGACATCATCAAGTGCGCCGACTGGATCGTGGACCTCGGGCCAGAAGGCGGCGACCGCGGCGGCACCGTGGTCGCCACGGGGACGCCAGAAGAGATTGCCCGCCACAAGACATCGTGGACGGGCAAGTGGCTCAAGCCTGTGCTGAAGCCGGCGACAAGATGAAGCAGGCGGCGGCCGCGGCGGCGACCGTCACGAGTACTTGAACTTGATCTCCGGACCGGGCATCACGTGGCCATCGACCGGCGTCACGATCATCGCGACATGCATGTTGGCGGCCGGCGCCTTGCGCCCCGTGTTGGAGCGGTTGCGGGCACGACGCATGATCTCGTCAAGCTCGCTGCAAAGCGACCGCACGCGCGCGATCTCGTCGTCGTTGAGATTCTCCCAGTGGAGCGCCACGCGCTTCGCCTGGAAGCCGCCTGGAGAGCGCGCATCGAGCGCCGCCGAGCGGCTCTCGGTGATCCACGGCTTGAGCAGCTCGGAGACGCGCTGCACCTCGCGCTTCGCCGAGACGTCGACGGGGAACGTCAGGTCCTGCACCGTCACGCTGTAGTAGCGCGGGCGCTTGCCACGGCGCCCGGGCGTCGGCTCGCCGGCGCGGGAGGCGAGGACTCCCGCCTTCTCGAGATGACGGAGGTGGAAGTAGAGCGCGGTGCGGTTCAGGCCGACGGCCTGAGCGAGCTCTGTGACGGATGATTCTCCGAGACGGCGAGCCGCCTCGAAGATACGAAGACGAAGCGGCAAGCGAACGCCCTGCCACACGGGGCTACGCGAAAGCGCGAGCTTGCCTGCATCGGTACTGGAATCGGACATGGAGCACTGATCCACGTGGCGCGAGGCGATCCATCACGCGCCGAAGTGAGATTGATGTGCCGCTGAACTCGTCGCACGTGCGAGCAATTGCCAACGTCCAGTGCCGTCCACCGTTGGGGGGGCGAGCGGAGTGAGTCCGCCCGAATGCCGCACGATCTGATAGAGCTCATGCGCTGCGAACAGATGCAGCGTATCCCCGCGGCTTTCGAACTGCGCCCCCCGCGCCCGGCTCCTCACGATGAGGTGACCGTCAGCGGCGAGTAGGCGCCTCCCTTCCCGCAATAACCCGACAGGATTCCAATATCGCTCCATGCTGTCAAGGAGCGCCACATTTTTGAATGCCCCGTCGGGCAGCCGTGTGGAGGCTAGATCACCGGCCGCGACGGAAGTGAGGAATTGTTGCGCTTTCGGAGCACGCGCGACGAATGGGGCGAGTGCGGACACGGACGGCGCGTGCTCCTCGGCTGCTGTGACGCGCACGCCGTCGCTTGCCCGCAGCAATGCCGTCAGTCCGCTGCGGGAGCCCAGGATGGCCGTTTCGCCGTCGAACTGGCGCAGCAGCGCCAGCTCGCCGCCGATCTGCGCCTGCAGGGTCGAGTCCGATCCGAAGCGGGCGAACTCCTCGCCCGCCGGCAGATCGTCCGAGTCGGACGGCGTCCACGTGCGAGGCCCTCTGATCCGCGCCCGCTCCATCAGCGGGGTGCCGCGCCAACGCTCCCATGCGACCGCGAGATCAGGCGCGAGTCGGTCGAATCCCCACTTTGAACGGAAGCGCTCGAGGCTGCGGGCGAGCCCCTCGCCCGTGTCAGCCGTGTTCGGGCGCCAGTGCCGCTCTCCGTGGAAGTGGCGGAAGACGACGCGGGTGGTCGCGAGGGCGCCCCAGCCTGCGAGGTTCAGGCGCATCGCGAGTTCCTCGGTCTGCCCGCGGAGCACCGACTCGTCGTAGCCGCCGACCTCCGCGATGGCGCTGCGGCGCGAGGCGTGGAAGCAGCCCATGGCGTGCTCGACCTCGACCACGTCGGGGAGCGCCGACTCGGGCAGCCCTTGCCCGAGGTGGTGGTAGCCGAGCGGACTGATGATCGCGTCGCCGAGCGCATGGACGCGTCCATCGGGGAGCTTCTGAAGCCCCGTCACGACGCCGACGCGCGGATGGGCGTCGAGCAGCTCGATGCAGCGCGCGACCCAGTCGGGGGTGTCGAGGATGACATCGCCGTCAAGCCGGCACAGGTAGTCGCCCTCGCTCGCGCCGTGAAGGGCGTTCAGTACCTTCGAGAGCACGCCGCTGTGCGGAAGCTCGACGAGCCGGACGATCGGGCGGCCCGCGCGCACGGTGCCGGCCCCCCAGCGGCGCTCGGCCCACGCGCGCGCAGTGCCGAGGCTGTCGTCGGTGGAGCCGTCGTCCGCGATGAGGATCTCCAGGTCGGTGGGATCGTGCGCGAGCGTCCGCTCGAGGCTCGCGAGCAGGTCGCTGAGGAAGTCGCGGGACCCGTCGCGCGAGCTGGCGCGGCCGTTGTTGTAGTTCGGGATGATGACGGTCGCCCGCGGCACTCGGTGCAGATCGGACTTTTCGCGCGGCGCGCTGCAGCCGCTACCATCGCGGGCATGTCGGCTGAATTCCCACCCATCGCCGAGCCGCGCCTTGCGCTTCGCGTGCTCATGATGCCCCGGGACACCAATCACCAGGGCACGATCTTCGGCGGCATCATCCTCGCCCACGTCGACCAAGCGGGCTACATCGAGGCGCGGCACCACGGTCTGCATCGCTGGGTGACCGCAAGCGTCGACCGCGTCGACTTCAAGGCGCCCGTCCACGTCGGCGAGGTGGTCGAGTTCAAGACCCGCACGATCCGACTGGGACGCACGTCGGTCACGGTTCAGGTCGTCGTCAACGCAGAGCGGATGGACGGGACCTGGGCGCCTGTCACGGAGGCGCAGCTGACGATGGTCGCGGTCGGCGAGGACGGTCGATCGATCCCCTTCCGCGAATCGGGACAGCGGCCGTCATGAGCGGTGCGCGGATCGGGATCCTCATATCTGGCGGCGGGCGCACGGCGCTCAATATCCACGCCGCATGCATGTCGGGCGAGATCGACGGACGGGTCGCCATCGTGGTCGCGCACCGCGAGGAGGCGGACGGCGTCGCCCGCTGCCGCGAGGCAGGGCTTCGGGTCGCCGTCGTCCCGCCGGACGACGGCCTCGCCGACCGGATCGATGTCGTACTCGCGTCCGCGGGGGTGGATCTCGTGTGCCTCGCCGGGTACCTGAGGAAGTTCCGCGTCGGGGAGCGCTGGCGCGGGCGCACCCTCAACATCCACCCCGCCCTGCTTCCCGAGTTCGGGGGCCACGGCATGTACGGAATCCGCGTGCATCGGGCGGTCCTGGCAGCGGGACGGACCCAGTCTGGCTGCACCGTGCATGAAGTCGACGAGGAGTACGACCACGGGCGGACCGTGCTTGTGCGAAAATGCCCCGTTCTGGCGAACGACACGCCAGAAACGCTCGCATCGCGCGTATTCACGGAGGAGTGCGCTGCCTACCCAGAAGCGATCCGACTCACGCTCGCGCGCATGAAGATGCGCAGCGCGGAGGTCCTTGCATGAGCGCGGGGCCGGGGACGCGCCGAAGGCTCGCGGCGGTCATGCTCGCCGTCGTGCAGTTGGTCACCTCGGTTGCCGTTGCGCAGGCGCCCGAGGTTCCGACCAAGACACGTCCGGCTCCGATGGGAACCGCGGAGACGGCGGAGCTCGACCGATTGCTGCAGGCGCGGCGGTTCGCCGAGGCGGAGCTCATCCTTGAACGTCGGGTCGCGGATGGCGATCGCGAGCCGATCCTGCTCTACAACTCCGCGTGCGTCCTCGCCCAGCTCGGGAAGCTCAGCGCGGCGGAGAAGCGCCTGCTTGAGGCGATCAAGGCCGGCTTCCGTGATTTCGACACGATGGAGCGCGATCCGGACCTCGAGCCTGTCCGCGCCTCGGAAACCTACGAGGCGATCATGGAGGCGCGAGCGCGCATCGAGGCAGAGCGCGGGGCGCGCGGCAAGCCGCGAGATCCGGCCGCATCCGCACGCCGCGGGTCGGCACCCGATCCCGTCGCGCAGTGGAAGCGCGACCATCCCGATCCGCTGACCGACAAGGCCGGCTACCGATACGAGCGTGACGAGGAGAGCTCGATCACCTACGCGACCTTCCTCGACGAGAGCTCGCACCGACGCATGCGCGAGGTGCTCGATGAGCTCGAGAAGCACCTGGTGTCGAGCTACTTCGGCAAGCCGCCGACGGACGCGCTGCTGGTCGCGATCGTGCGCCCGGAGGACGCCAAGAAGTACCTCGAGCGCCCCGAGGTGCGCGGCATGTACCTTCACTCCGCGCGGAGACTCGTCTCGCGGGACGCTGGGCAGAGCCTGCAGCATGAATTCGTGCACCTGATGCATTTCGCGCACATGGAGCGCACGGGGCAGCGCCATCCGATCTGGGTGCAGGAAGGACTCGCGAGCCTGTACGAGGACTACACGCTGCGCGCGGACGGCTCGATCGAGTTCCATCCGAACATCCGCTTCAACTTCGCGCGCAAGCAGGTCACGTCGCGGACCGCGCGGAGCTGGCGAGAGCTCTTCGAGCTCAGGAACGAGCAGTTCATGGAGGACGCGGAGCGCCACTACCCGCAGGTGCGCGCGATCTTCGAGTTCTTCGCGCGCGAGGGGAAGCTCGAGGAGTTCTACCGCGAGCTCGGGCGAACCATCGACGAGGACCCGGATGCGTCATCCGCCGTCGAGAAGGCGTTCGGGCAGCCTCTCGCCACCGTCGAGGAACGTTGGCGCAAGTGGATGGTCGAGCGCGGCACCGTCGACGACCGCATCGAGCGCGACGACGCGTCGTTCGGGATCGTGATCGACGACAGCGGCGACGGAGTGCGCATCCGCGAGTTCCGATACAAGTCGGCCGCCCGCGCGGCGGGGCTCCGCGTGGACGACGTCATCTTCGAGGTCGACGGATTTCCCGTACGGAACCGCGACGAGATGCTGATGGCGGTCACGAGGCTGGTCGTCGGACGGGAAGTGCTCGTCCGCTACAAGCGCGACGACAAGGAGATGTCGGCCAAGGTCGCGCCGCGACCGCTGGGCAACTGACGCTCCGCTCCTCGGGAATTGACCTGCGCCTCTGCGGGGGAGCCGTTGCTACACTCGCGACATGCAGAGGGCGGTGCAAGGCGGCGACAGTTCCAAGGAGGCGAAGCGCGGAGGCGCCGGACGCTTCTTCATCAGGGGACTGGGCGTGGTCCTCCCGAGCGTGCTCACGCTCTGGATCCTCGCGACGGCCTTCCGCTTCATCGACGGGAACATCGCTGGACCGATCAACGCCGGGATCCGCATCGGCGTTGCCGCGACCGCGGGATCCATGCAGCAATTCGCGGCTTCCGAGGAACAGGTGGCTGATGAGCAGGCTCGTGCGCAGAGGCTCCGCCTCGATCCGTCGCGCGAGGCCGCCACCCGACGCGCCGTCCGCGCCAATGTCGATGCCTGGTGGGAGGCGCGCTGGTACCTCGATCTCGCGGGACTCTTCCTCGCCATCGCCGCCGTCTACGTGCTCGGCCGACTGGTGGGCGGCTACCTCGGCAGGACGCTGTTTGCGGCGTTCGAATCGGCGTTGCTCGCGCTCCCCGGGATCCGCTCGGTGTACCCATCGCTGAAGCAGGTCGTCGAGTTCCTGTTCGGCAGCGAGAACAAGAAGCTGAACTTCAACCGCGTGGTGATGATCGAGTATCCGCGCCCCGGGCTCTGGCAGATGGGGCTGGTCACGGGCGACGCGATCCCCGAGATCGCCGCCGCGTGCGGGGACTCCGTCACCGTGTTTGTCCCGAACTCCCCCGCTCCGTTCTCAGGATGGACCGTCACGGTCCCCCGCGCCGACGTGCGCGAGATTCCCATCTCGGTGGACGAGGCGCTCCGCTACCTTGTGTCCGCAGGCGTTGTCGTTCCGGGCGACAAGCAGCCTGATCCCAAGCAGTTCCCCGGTCCGACGACGGGTCGGACGAAGGTCGATTGACCGAAAGGCATGCGATGCAGATCAATGTCAAGGGCAAGCACCTGGAGATCACCGAGGCCATCGACGCCTACGTGCGCAAGAAGGCGGAGCGCCTCACCCGCTACTTCGACAAGGTCCAGTCGATCGACTGCGTGATCGAGAAGGAGCACAACGGCTACCACGTCGAGTTCATCGTCGACGTCGAGCACCATGAGGACTTCATCGTGAACTACCGCGACGCGGACCTGTACGCGGCCATCGACCTCGCCGTCGACCGCGAGGCGCGGGTGCTGTCCGACCACAAGCAGCGCACACGCGACCACAAGCATCACCACTGAGCGTCCGCGAGGCGTCGAGTCATCCGAGCAGAGGAATCCGCGAAGCGGAATCCATGAAGCGGAATCCATGAAGCGGAATCCATGAAGAGGAATCCATGAAGCTGCGCGACATCGTCATCGAGAAGGCCATCGTCCCCAACCTCGTCGCCACCAAGCGCGACGACGCCATCCGCGAGCTGCTCGACGCGCTCGTCGCGAGCGGCAAGGTCTCGGCGGACATGCGCGACACGTTCGCGAAGGCGATCATCGCGCGCGAGAACAAGGGCTCGACGGGCCTGAACCATGGTGTCGCGATCCCGCACACGAAGACCACGACGGTGAAGAAGCCGATGGCGGCGATCGGCGTCAGCAGGACGGGCGTCGACTTCAACTCGCTGGACAAGCAGCCGGTCTACTCGATCTTCCTGCTCGTCTCGCCTGAGGAGAAGCCCGAGCTCCACCTCGAGGCCATCCAGGCCGTGTTCGCCCACCTCTCCAAGGACCAGTTCCGCCGCTTCCTGCGCCAGGCCACGACCTTGAAGGACGTGGTCACGCTCCTCGAGGAAGCGGATGCCGGGCAGGTCGCCCGCTAGCGCCGATGCTGTCGGTGCGGACCACCATCGTCAACCGGCTCGGGCTGCACGCGCGGCCGGCGATGGCGTTCGTCGAGGAGGCGTCCCGCTTCGACGCTGCGATCACGGTCTGCAAGATCGGCGACGGCGAGCGCGTCGACGGGAAGTCGATCCTGCAGATGCTGATGCTCGCGGGCACCTGCGGCGCGCAGCTCGAGATCACCGCCGATGGCGGAGATGAGAAGGACGCCCTTGCTGCGCTCGTACGCCTCGTCGAGTCGCGCTTCGGCGAAGACGAGTAGAGCTTCCCGCGGCTCAGCCGATGCGCTCGGTCGACGTGGAGCGCGTCATGAGCTGACGCAAGGCATCCTGGGGCGGGAGCTGCTCGAACACCATCGCGTGGACAGCCTCGCAGATCGGGAGATCGATGCCCTTCTCGCGCGCAAGCCGCACGAGGGCGCGCGCGGTCGGGACGCCCTCGACGACGGAGATCGTGGCGGAGAGCGCCGCATCGACGTTTCCGCTGCGGGCGAGACGCTCGCCAAAGCTGCGGTTGCGCCCTTCTGGCGAGAAGCAGGTGGTCGCGAGATCGCCCGCGCCCGCGACGCCGAAGAACGTCTCGACCTTACCGCCGAGCGCCACGCCGATGCGGGCGATCTCGGCGAGCCCGCGTGCAAGCAGCGCGCTCTTCGCATTGGAACCGAGCCCCATGCCGTCGACGACTCCGGCCGCGATCGCGATCACGTTCTTGCAGGCGCCCGCGAGCTCGACGCCCACGAGGTCGTTGGACTGGTAGATGCGCGTCCATGGACTGGTGAAGGCTGCCTGGACGCGGGCGGCGAGCTCCGCGTCGGAGCTTGCGGCGACCAGGACGGCGGGCAGCCTCCGCGCGAGCTCGGCTGCGACCGTGGGACCGCTGAGCGCCGCGATCGGTCGCTCGCCGGTCGCGGCGAGAAGCACGTCGCAGGGAAGCTCGAATGAATCGACCTCGATGCCCTTGGAGATGCTGACGATGGGTATGCCCGGCTCGATCGCGGAAGCCATCCGCTCGAACGTGGCGCGGATGTACTGGGTCGGGATGGCGCACACCACCATGGTCGCAGCGCGGAGTGCTGCAGGGTCGGCGGTGACCGTCACGGAGTCCGGAAGGCGGAATCCAGGCAGCCGCGGACTCGTGCGCGCCGCGGCGAGCGCCGCTGCATCACGTTCGAACGGACAGGCGATGGTCACGGGGATCCCGCGGACGGCGAGGACGTCGCTCAGGACGAGCGCCATCTGACCGTCGCCGACGATCGCCACATGTTCGCTGCCTGTCTGCACGGGAGCAGGATAACCGACCGCCGAGCGCCATTTCCGCGCGGAGAACGCCCCGCAGCGTCCGCAAGTCCATTGGGGCGCGAGCGGAGGAGCACTTGCCTTCACCCACCGCGGGAGCGAACCTCACGGGCGATCCCGCGTAGCGTCTGCTACCCTCTTCCGCTCACCCGCCTTCTGAAAAGCACCATGTCGACCCTTACCTCGACCTCGGCAGAGAATTCCCTCCGCACCGGCACGGACGATGCCTCCGGCGCAGAGCGCCTCGAGCGGCAGCTCTTCGTGGCGCTCTTGGGCGGCGTGCTCCTCCTCGCAGCATGGGTGTCCGGCTACTTCGGCATCGAGCGCTCGGTGAGCGATATCCCCGCGTTGGTCGGCGCGCTGATCCTGGTGGTCCCGCTTGCGAAGGGCGCGTTCGAGGAGCTCCGCGAGGGGCGGGCCTCGAGCGACAGCCTGGCCAGCCTCGCCGTGTTCGCGGCGATCGCGAACGAGCTCTACCTCGCCGCCGGCTTCCTCGCCTTCTTCCTCTGGTTCAGCGAGCTCGTGCTCTCGCGCACCGCATGGGGCGCGCAGCGCGCGATCCGCGATCTGCTCGAGCTGACGCCCGACATCGCGCGCGTGATCGACGCGTCCGGAGCCGAGCGCGAGGTCTCCCTCTCCGAGGTGCGGGCGGGCACGATGGTGCGCGTCCGACCCGGCGAGAACCTGCCCGCGGACGGCATCGTTCGCGGCGGCACCTCGAGCATCAACCAGGCGTCGCTCACCGGCGAGGCGGTTCCGATCGAGGTGCAGGCGGGCGCATCGGTGTACGCGGGCACCACCAACCTGACCGGGCAGATCGATGTCGAGGTCACCGCCGTCAAGGGCGAGACCACCATCGGCAAGGTCGAGAAGCTGATCCGCGAGGCGGAGAGCGCCAAGGGACGCAAGCAGGAGCTCATCGAGCGGATCTCGGGCTACTACGTTCCCGTGGTGCTGATGGTGGCCTTGATCGTGTGGTTCTTCACGGCGAAATCGGGGTCGCCCGACGCGAAGGCGGTCGCCGCCGAGCGCGCGATCACGGTGCTCGTGGTGACCTGCCCGGGCGCCCTGCTGATCGCCTACCCGACCGCGATGGTCGCTGCGTTCGCCGCCGCCGCGCGGCTCGGCGTCATGATCAAGCAGACGCGGACGCTCGAGAGCGCCGCCGACATCGACACCGTCGTCATGGACAAGACGGGCACGCTGACGACGGGCAAGTTCGCGGTGAGCCGCCTCGCGCCGGCCGATGGCGTCGATGGCGCGACGCTGCTGCAGGCTGCGACCGACGCAGAGCAGTCGTCGAACCACCCGCTCGCGAAGTCGATCCTCGAGACCGCTGAGCGCGCGCGCATCGCGGCGAATCCGCTTGTCTCCTACCGCGAGGTGCACGGTCGCGGCGTGGCAGCGACGACCGCCTCCGGCGAGATCTTCGCGGGTCGCGGCGCGTGGATCGTCGAGCTCAACCCATCCGTCGCCGCGGAGGTGAAGGCGGTCGAGGCGAAGATCGAGGGCATGTCAGGCGTGCACGTGATGGCGGGCGGGCGTTACCTCGGCGCGGTGGGGCTCGAGGACAAGCTCCGTCGGAACGCAAACGAGGTCGTGTCCAAGCTCCGCGAACTCGGCGTTCGCCGCGTCGCGATCTTCACGGGCGACAGGCTTCCCGTCGCGACCCGCGTCGGACAGGCCGTCGGCGTCGATGCGATCGAGGCTGAGTGCCTGCCCGAGGAGAAGCACGAGGAGCTCAAGTACCTCATGCGCAAGGGCCATCGCACCCTCGTCGTCGGCGACGGCATCAACGACGGTCCGATCCTCGCCACCGCCGATGTCGGCGTCGCGATGGGTCTGTCCGGCTCCGACATCGCGACCAACAGCGCGGGTGTCGCGCTCATGAACGACGACCTCAGGAACATTCCCTTCCTGCTCGAGATCGCGCGGAAGGCGAAGTCGGTGATCGCGCTGAACATCACGGTCGCGATCCTGCTCGCGGTGGTCGGTCTTGCGCTCGCGGCGACGGGACGGCTCTACATCTGGGTCACCCCCTTCTACCAGGCTGCGGCGTATGTCTTCGTGATCGCGAATTCGCTGCGCCTCGTGCGCTTCGGCGAGGAGTTCGCGACCACCGAGGAGATCCGCCGACGCGAGGAAGCCGATGCAGCCGCGAAGCCGTCGCGCAGGATGCTCGCGGGCACCTGACCCCGACAGAAACGCTACATTTCGCGGGCGTCCCGTCGAAGCCGGGGCGCCCGCTTCCTTTCGGGACCCACCATGTCGAACTTCGCACAGATCCAGTCGCTCCTCGGCGCCGACGCCGATTCGCTCCTCAACCACAAGGCCAAGGTATCGAAGGACATGATCCATGTCCCGTCGCCCTCGTACGTCGAGCACGCCTTCGGGCCGAGCGACCGCAGTCCCCAGGTCCTGCGGAGCCTTCAGGCGATGTTCGGGCACGGGCGGCTGGCGAACACGGGCTACCTCTCCATCCTTCCCGTCGACCAGGGCATCGAGCACTCCGCGGGCGCGAGCTTCGCGAAGAACCCCGCGTACTTCGATGGCGAGAACATCGTCAAGCTCGCGATCGAGGGCGGATGCAACGCGGTGGCGACCACCTTCGGCGTGCTGTCGACGGTCTCGCGCCGCTACGCGCACCGCATCCCGATGATGGTCAAGATCAACCACAACGAGCTCATGACCTACCCGAACAAGTTCGACCAGGTCATGTTCGGCTCGGTGCGCGACGCGTGGAACCTCGGTGCGTGCGCTGTCGGCGCGACCATCTACTTCGGCAGCGACAATTCGACGAGGCAGATCGTCGAGGTCGCGCGCGCGTTCGAGGAGGCGCACTCGCTTGGCATGGCGACCGTGCTCTGGTGCTACATCCGCAACAACGCCTTCAAGGCGGGCGGCAAGGACTACCACACCTCGGCGGACCTCACCGGCCAGGCGAACCACCTCGGCGTGACCATCAAGGCCGACATCATCAAGCAGAAGCTCCCCGAGCTGAACGGCGGCTTCACCGCGCTGAACAGCGGCGACTCGAGCTACGGCAAGCTCGACAAGCGGATGTACAGCGACCTGAGCACCGACCATCCGATCGACCTCTGCCGCTACCAGGTGCTCAACTGCTACTGCGGGCGCGCAGGCCTCATCAACTCGGGCGGCGCAAGCGGCTCCAATGACCTCGCCGAGGCGGTGAAGACCGCCGTCATCAACAAGCGCGCGGGCGGCATGGGCCTGATCTCGGGCCGGAAGGCCTTCCAGAAGCCGATGGCCGAGGGAGTCCAGCTCCTGCATGCGATTCAGGATGTGTATCTCTGCCCGCAGGTGACGGTCGCGTAGACTCGCGCGCGTGAAGGTGCTCCTTGCCATGTCGGGCGGCGTCGACAGCTCCGTCGCCGCAGCCCTGCTCCAGCAGGACGGCCACGAGGTCGTCGGCTGCTTCATGCGGCTGGGCAGCCCGGGCGACGAGCTCGAGATACCGATCGAGGGCGGCGCGTGCAAGGCGACTCCTGCGCGCATCGGCCACCAGGGATGCTGCTCGATCAACGACGCGGCGGACGCGCGCTTGGTCGCGGCGAAGCTGGGCATCCCGTTCTACGTCGTGAACTTTCGCAACGACTTTGGGCGGATCATCTCGTACTTCGAGGATGAGTATCACGCGGGACGCACGCCGAATCCCTGCGTGCGCTGCAACGATTGGCTCAAGTTCGGAAAGCTCAGGCAATACGCCGAGCAGCTCGGCTGCGACGCCGTCGCGACCGGCCACTACGCGCAGCTCGCCGAAACCCCCGACGGCCCGCGGATCATGCGCGGGCTCGACCGCGCGAAGGATCAGTCCTACGTGCTGTTCGGGATCGGGCCGGAAGCCGTGCGACGCATGATGCTGCCGATCGGCGGGATGGAGAAGCCGCGCGTGCGGGAGCTCGCGCGCGAGCTCGGGCTGCCTGTCTCTGACAAGCCCGACTCCCAGGAGATCTGCTTCGTGCCCGATGATTACGCGAGCTTCCTTGAGCGACGCGCGCCCGGACGGTTCGCCGCCGGATCGATCGAGGATGAGTCCGGGCGCGAGCTCGGGCGGCATGAGGGACATCAGCACTTCACCGTCGGGCAACGGAAGGGAATCCGCGTGCCCGCGACCATCCCGCTCTACGTGCTGCGGAAGGACCCAGCGAGGAATGCGGTGATCGTCGGGCCTCGCGAATCGCTCGATGTCGGCGGCGTCGTCGCCCGTGAAGTGGTCTGGTATCCATCCGACCGAACGGATGCGGAAGTCGCTTGCGCGGCGCAGGTTCGCGCGCATGGCGCCCCGATCCACGCCCGCGCGCGGCTGCACGGAAGCGGTGCCGAAGCGACGCTTCAGGTCGCGTTTGCCCGTCCGGAGGCGGGCGTGGCGGCGGGCCAAGCGGTCGTCCTTTACGACGACGGCGGACGGATTCTCGGCGGCGGCTGGATCTCCGATACATTCCGCGCGTGATCTACGCAGGCATCGATGAGGCGGGCTACGGCCCGCTGCTCGGACCACTCTGCGTCGGGACGTGCGCATTCCGCGTGCCCGACGCCGGCGATGCCTCGGCTGCGCCGGACCTGTGGTCGCTGCTGTCCGCCGGGGTCTGCAGGAAGCCGAAGGACGCGCGGCGTCGCGTCGCGGTGGCGGACAGCAAGAAGCTCAAGAGCGCAGGCAAGCAACCGCTCGTCCATCTCGAGCGCGGCGTGCTCGCGTTCAGCTCGCGCGAGCTCTCGAGCGATGCCGAGCTCTTCGCAGAGCTCGGGGTGCATGCGCGCGCGAGCCGGTCGGCGCCGTGGCATGCGCTCGAGCTCCCCCTCCCTGAGTGCCATACGCAGGATGAGCTCTCGATCGCTCGGAGCGTGGTGCATCGGGCCCTGCGCGAGGCCGATGTCGAGCTGCTGCATCACGCCGTCGCGGCGCTTGACGCGGCTGCCTTCAACGAGCTCTACCGCGAGCTCGCCAACAAGGCGCACGTGAACATGTCGCTCGTCTTCGAAGGCGTCCGCCGCATCGAGCTGATGCGCGGCGATGAGCCCGCGTTCATCGCCGTCGATCGCCAGGGCGGGCGCGCGAGCTACGCGCGGGAGCTCGAGGAGCATGTCGCTCGCGGCGCGCGCGTGCGGACGATCGACGAGTGCGATCGGCGCTCCATCTACGAGGTCGGTGCCGGGCTCTTCGTGAGCTTCGAGATCGAGGCAGAGGAGCGCCACCTCCCCGTCGCGCTCTCTTCGATGGGAGCCAAGTATGTGCGCGAGCTCTTCATGCGGCGCCTGAACCGTTTCTTCACGGACCGCCGGCCCGGGCTCGAGCCGACCGCGGGGTACGTGGAGGACGGGAGGCGGTTCCTCGCCGAGGTCAAGCCGATCCTGCGCGAGGAGGCCATCCCCGAGGGCGACTTCGTGCGGTCGGTCTGACCTCTAAAACGCCGCGCGGATGCGTGCGGATCGCGTTTCCTCCGCATCGGGAGCCCCCTGCCATGCGAATCGGACCTTGACGTTGCATTGGTGCGGGCAGCGGCTTACACTGTTCGACTCGGCGCTTTTTCGCCGATCAGGAAACTCCTCCCCGTGCCAGACGACGACCCTGCCAGTTCCGACGACGACCGCCGCGCCTCCGCGCGCCGTGGTTCGTCGCCGCGCGACTGGTTGAGGGGCTCGCGCCGCTAGGCGTCGTCGACAGGCTCGGTTCGTCTTTCCCCGCACAATTCGTTGGTTTGAAACAGGTCGCCGTTGCAGGCGATCGCACCGAAATCAGTCCCGCCCCGTTCGGCGGGCAACATCAGGATTCCCGACATGGCTACCGATCTCAAGAAGGTCCGCAACATCGGCATCTGCGCGCACATCGACGCAGGCAAGACCACCGTCTCCGAGCGCATCCTCTTCTACACCGGCCGCAACTACAAGATCGGCGAGGTGCACGAGGGCATGGCGACCATGGACTTCCTCCAGGAAGAGCAGGAGCGCGGCATCACCATCCAGTCCGCCGCCACCACCTGCCCGTGGGAGAAGGACGACGTCAAGTACAAGATCAACCTGATCGACACCCCGGGCCACGTCGACTTCACCATCGAGGTCGAGCGTTCGCTGCGCGTGCTTGATGGCGCGTGCGCCGTGTTCGACGGCAAGGAAGGCGTCGAGGCGCAGTCCGAGACCGTGTGGCGCCAGGCCGACCGCTACGGCGTCCCCCGCCTCTGCTTCATCAACAAGATGGACAAGATGGGCGCCGACTGGGACTTCTCCTTCGCGTCGATCCGCTCGCGCCTCGGCGCCAACGGCATCGCGATCCAGCTGCCGATCGGCAAGGGCAACGACTTCATCGGCATCATCGACCTCGTCGAGATGAAGGCCGTGTACTTCTCCTCCGAGGACCAGGGCGCGACCATCACCGAGGGCGAGATCCCCGCTGAGCTCAAGGACAAGGCGGAGCTCTTCCGCGCCGAGCTCATCGAGAAGGTCTCCGAGATCGATGACGACCTCATGGAGCTCTACCTGACCGACGCGAGCAAGATCACCAACGCGCAGATCAAGGCGGGCCTCCGCAAGGGCACGATCGCGATCAAGTGCTTCCCCGTCCTCTGCGGCGCGGCGCTGAAGAACATCGGCGTCCAGAAGATCCTCGACGCCGCCATCGACTACCTGCCGAATCCGACCGAGCGCCCCGACACCAAGGGCGTCAACCCGGACGACGTGAACCAGCCGATGACCCGTCCGCACGACCCGACCTCCCCCTTCTCGGCGCTGGTGTTCAAGGTCGTGTCCGACACCCACGGCGACCTCACCTACATCCGCGTCTACTCGGGCAAGCTCGACAAGGGCACCCGCGTGCTCAACCCGGGCAACGGCAAGCGCGAGAACGTCAGCCGCATCTTCGAGATGCACGCGAACAACCGCAACGCCCTCGAGGAAGTGGACGCCGGCAACATCGTCGCCGTCGTAGGCCTCAAGAACTCGTACACCGGCGACACGATCTGCGATCCGGACAACCCGATCATCCTCGAGCGCATGACCTTCCCCGAGCCCGTCATCTCGATGGCGATCGAGCCGATCACCGCCGACGACAAGAAGAAGCTCGGCGACGCGCTCACCACCATCCGCCGCGAGGACCCGTCGTTCCGCTCGAACTACAACGAGGAGACCGGCGAGACCATCATCGCGGGCATGGGCGAGCTTCACCTTGAGATCATCAAGAACAAGCTCACGCGCGACATGAAGATCGGCGTGAACGTCGGCAAGCCGCGCGTCTCCTATCGCGAGACCATCACCGGCATGGCGAACGAGGTCCGCGGCCTGTTCAAGAAGCAGACCGGTGGCCGCGGCCAGTTCGGCGACGCCGTCGTCAGCATCATGCCGATCACTCCCGAGGAGGCGGCGGCTGAGGAGCTGAAGATGAAGGACGGCGTCGTGTTCGAGGACAAGATCTCGGGCGGCGTCATCCCGCGCGAGTTCATCCCGTCGGTCGAGTACGGCGTGCGCCAGGCTGCGGCGTCGGGCGTCCTCGGCGGCTACCCCGTGATCAACATCCGCGTCCAGCTCGTGTTCGGCTCGTACCACGACGTCGACTCGAGCCAGGTCGCCTTCGAGCAGGCGGGCATGCTCGCCTTCCGCGAGGCGGTCATGAAGGCGAAGCCTGCGCTCCTCGAGCCCATCATGAAGCTCGTGGTCACCACGCCGGACGAGTTCTTCGGCAACGTGTCGGGCGACATCGCCTCCCGCCGCGGCCAGATCACCGACCAGGAGATGCGCGGCAACGCGCGTCTGCTCACCTGCGAAGTGCCGCTGTCCGAGCTCTTCGGCTACACCACGACGCTGCGCTCGATGACGCAGGGCCGTGCGACCAGCTCGATGGAGCCGCTCACCTACCGCGTCATGCCGGACCGCCTCAAGGAGGCCGTCCTCAAGAAGTGAGCCTCACGAAGCGCTCACCGAGTTCACATGAACCCCCCGCCGCCGGCCTCGCGCCGGCGGCGGTGCCTTTCGGATCCGCACGGGATCTCCCGACCCGCCTACCATGGCGCCCCAATGGCAGACTTGCACGGCGAGCCAACTGAGTTCCACTCCGAGCGCGGCGTCTTCCGCGCGGAGTACGAGCGCGAGCTCGGCCAGTGGCTGCGGCGCCGGCTGGGCTGGCTCTGCGTGGCGTTCGCGTTCTTCCAGATCGTGGCGACGTCGTCGTTCGTCCTGGCCGTGCTCGGTCAGTCGCAGGCGGTCGAGGAGGTCGAGGCACGCCAGTCCATGCCCGCGACGTCCCCCCTCGACGCGGTCGGCGACATCGCCCAGGACATCGCCCGCGAGATCCGCAAGGATGAAGGCGGCGAGGGACAGCCGAAGCAGCCGATCGGGCGGATCGTCGACCGCTGGTGGGAAGACACGATCGCCCCGATCGCCGACAAGGCGAAGCCCGATGCTGACGTGCCGGTCTCCGAGGCCGAGCCCGACCCCGCTTCACCGGGGACCAAGGACGCTGAAACCGCTCCGGCGACTTCCGGTGCTCCCGAGGATGCATGGGTCAGCTCGATCCCGTGGTGGGGATGGCTCCTGCTGAATCTCCCGAGCCTGGCCGTGATCGCCTGGTTCGGGCTTCGGATCCGCCCACGGCTGTTCACGAGGAAGGAGCTCGTCACCGCGGCATCGCGGATGATCCTTCTGCTCGGATTCCTCACATTCGCGCTCGAGACGGGCGTGCTCCTCGCGAACCCCGATGCCAGCGTCTATCCGCTGTTCTCGATCTTCTTCTGGCACCTGACGGCATCGGTCTTCCTGCCTTGGACGTGGCGGGAGTCGCTGCGTCCGATCGTGCCCCTCTTCCTCTCGTGGCTGCTCCTGCGGGCGGGGCTCGCCGCGGGCGACCACAGTTGGATCGAGTTCTTCCTGACCGTGCTGTTCTCGCCGGTCCTCTTCATGCCGGCCGTGACCCTCTGCTACGTGCGGCTCCGCTGGCACCAGCATCGATTCAAGTCCGGCTTCGTCGGCCGCCGTTTCCTTCAGATGCGCCGCGAGTTCATCCAGGCGCGCGCGGTGCACGAGTCGCTGTTCCCGAAGCCCAGCGATGCCGGCTGGATCCGCTTCGACTTTGGCTACCGCCCTGCCGCGGACATCGGCGGGGACTTCGTGCATGCCTGGACCGACGACACTGATCGATTCCACGTGGCGCTCATCGACGTCACCGGGCATGGGCTGGCGAGCGCGATGAGCGTCGCGCGCATCCATGGCGAGATCGAGCGGCTTCGCGACGAATATCCGGAGGACGGCCCGGC
The DNA here is from genome assembly GCA_041183345.1 of Planctomycetota bacterium. Classification (GTDB taxonomy): domain Bacteria; phylum Planctomycetota; class Phycisphaerae; order Phycisphaerales; family SM1A02; genus QWPT01. Next base: position 10,627 of record JBEGLX010000023.1, on the reverse strand, counting down.
AAGGCTGCTCCGCAGGCTGAACCGGTACTTCCACCGACTGATGGTGCGGCACAACCTGTTTGCATCGGCCACGATCGTGACCATCGACCCCTACTCCGGCGAGCTTCGATATGCGAGCGCGGGGCACCCGCCCGTGTTCATCCGCTCGCGCAACCGGCTCCGCGAGCTCGACTCGACCACATTCCTGCTCGGCGCGGTCGACGATTCCCTGTTCGGCGAGGAAGAGGTCACCATGAAGCTCGAGGAGGGCGACCGCATCGTGCTGTTCACCGACGGAGCGTACGAGGCGCGCAACCCGAAGGGAGAACGCTTCGGACTTGAGCGCCTCCGCGACATGCTTGGGCGCCCCACCATGCCGCCGAGCTGGCCGCAGTACATCATGCGCCTCGTCGAGACCTTCGAGGCGGGAATGCCTGAAGACGATCTTCTGGTCGCGGAGGTGACGTTCATGCACCGCCGATCCATCTCATCGGTGACTGGTGACGACCTGCCCGTTCCCGCGCACGCTGGGTATGGAGCGCGGAACTGATGGATCGCCGCCTGATCGATTCCCTCTTCGATCGCGCCGTCCGGATCGCCGTGCGCGGTCACGGCGGTGCGGAACCGAATCCGATGGTCGGATGCGTGATCGCGCGCGACGATGGAACCGTCATCGCGGAGGGTTTCCATCGCCGCTGCGGGCAAGCCCATGCGGAGGTCGAGGCGCTCCGAGCCGCGGGTTCCGCGGCGCGCGGTGCGACCGCACTCGTGACGCTCGAGCCCTGCTCGCACACGGGTAGAACAGGGCCCTGCACGGTCGCGCTCCGCGAGGCCGGCATCGGGCGCCTCTACTACGCGGTCCCTGATCCCAATCCGACCGCTCGGGGCGGCGCGGCGCATCTGCGCTCATGGGGCATCGAGGCCATCGAGCACCGGCATGCCGGCGCGACGGAACTCGCGCAGCCGTTCCTCAAGCGGATGACCACGGGACTTCCATGGTTGTCCGCGAAGTGGGCGCAGTCGATCGACGGCGCGATTGCGCTTGCATTGGGGGAGAGCAAGTGGATCTCCTGCGCACGCAGCCGGATGATGGTGCATCGCGAACGCGGCCGAGTCGATGCGATCCTCACCGGGATCGGAACGGTGCTCGCCGACGACCCCCAGCTCACGCCGCGCGGAGTCCGAGTCCAGCGCATGCCGATGCGGGTCATCTTCGATCCTGAGGCACGGACTCCCGTGAGCTCGAAGGTCTGCGACGCAACTGCAAAGACCATCTTGCTCGTGGCCCGAGAGCTCGACGAGGCTGGACGCTCACGCCTGCGCGAGCTCAACGCGCGCGGAGTGAGCTCGATGGAGCTCGGGCCCGCGCTCGAGCTCAGGCCTGCCCTGCTCGAGCTCGCGGGCGGCGGCGTCTCGAGGATTCTTGTCGAGTCGGGAGGCGGACTGGTGGGCAGGCTGCTGCGCGAGCGACTGCTCGACGAAGCCTGGGTGTTCATCGGGCCGCGTCTCATCGGAGACGACCGGGCGCGCCGAAGCGCGCGGGGTCTCGCAGCGGAAACGATGCAGGCGGTGCGCACGGCCCGACTGCTCGACGTGCGGAGGCGCGGCCACGATGCCCTTCTCCACTACCGCTTCGATGCGCAAGCCGAGCTCGAGTGATCAGCGCTTCGGCGTGAATCCGAGCTCGTCCGCCGCGAGAGGAAGCTCGATCGCTCCGTGCAGTCGCAGCACGCCATCGCCGTTCTCGAGTATCCACTTCGAATCGGACTCTCGACGGGCGATCCGAACGGTGTCGAGCGGTTCGCCCGCGAATCCAAGCAGGGTGACCATCGCGATCGACTCGGTGGCGGGGAATGCGGCCAGCTCGATCGCCTGCGCGCGCGTCTCAGAGAGCGCCTTCAGGAGCCCCTCGACCCGTTCGCGTTCGACCTTGCCCGATTGCGATTCGCCTCCGCCCTGCTCGCCGACCGTGGCGGTCCAACCATCTGCCTCCCGGCGAAGCGAGATGCGGCGCATTCCGCTCGCGATCTCGATCCCCCCCACGTCGCGCGCGCGCACACCGGTTGCAACCGCGTCGACGATGCGGTCGAGCCGAGGCACGATGGTCGCGAGCACTTCGGCGGGAATGCGCACCACGGTCGACGTTCCATCGATCAATCCGAAGCGATCCTGGGCTCCGAGCGAGACGGCGTCCCCGATGAGCAGCGTCCGCGTGAGCCCCGCGGAAGCGATCTCAAGCGAGGCCATCGCCGGCCCAAGCCCGTAGGCCGAGAGCTCGACGGGCCGGTCGGATACGAAGCCTGCGCTCTTCGCCCGGCGCACGGCATCGATCAACTCGCCGACCTGGACTCGGTCGGCCCTCGCCCGGACAGGGGAATCGATCCGGTAGTCCCGGCCAGCCTTGGCGAGTACGAGCTCACTCTCACCTGCGCGAAACGCCAGCCGATCGACGTCTCCGAGGTCGACGAAGAGCTCACGCCGCCGGAACTCCCGCGGATCCCGTCCCAGGGCGAACTCGTGGAGCGCGCCATCGATGACTGCGTAGCTCGCATCCGCCGCGCCCGCCCGCGCATAGGCGCGCCCCGCGAGGCTGCGTCGCCCAAGCTCGAGGACGATCTTCCGCCGTTGGCCCGAAGCGTCCGCGGACTCGATGAGCTCGATCCTCCCAGCCGGTGGCGTAAGTCCCGCTTCCGCAAGCGACTTCGATCGCGCGTCGGCAGCGAGGCCGGAGAGATCGATGCTCCGCACGGACTCTGCCTTGAGCGCCTTTCCAATCAACTGCCGCATGCTCCAGCCGTCGATGGCGTGCGCGACGGGCTCGAGCTGCTGCCAGCCCTGTCCGTTGCGGACGAAGCGGTGCAGGACTCCATCGCGCTCCAAGACAATCTCGTCGATCCGCTCTGCGTCGACTGCGTCGGCCGGAACGAGCGGAGCGGTGGCGGTCGCGGTCGAAACGTCCTGCCGCTGCGCGATCCGCATGGATGCGACACCGAGGACGGCGGCGATCGCGAAGGCGATGGGCACACGAAGCCGGCTCATGCGCGCCTCCTGCGTCGCGAGATCACGATGGCTCCGGCGGCAAGCGGTCCCGCTGCAAGCACCGCGCCGAGGATGGCCATCCACGCCAGTCGCGCACCATCGCCGAGACCCTCGATGCGGGGAACCTCGCGTCCGCTGAGTCCTGCGCCAAGCAGATCGCTGCGGTTGGAGAGCCACGCCACGGACGCGAGCAACAGCTCTCGGTTGCCAGGGTTGACGAGCGCCGTGCGTCCGCCGCCGAGGCTATCGGAGAGGTCCGCGACATTCGAGAGAAGCCAGCCGCCGCTGCCGACCAGGATCGCGCGCTGGGAGCCACCGGGGATCTTCCGCTCAGCCATGACGACGACCGGGATCGCCTCGGCGAGCGCCTTTCCGAGAGGTACCTCGCGAATGCCATCCCCATCTCCACGCCAGTCATCGGCGAGCCAGCGGTCCGCGGAAGGCGCGATCGACACCGCCGTGGTCCACTGGACTCCCGCGGGAGGCGCGTCCTGCATGCGGACGCGAAGCGGCTGGCTGAGGAGGAGCGCACGGCCCCGCAGGCGCTCCGCGAGAGGAGACGCATCGGCGATCCGCTCGATGAGTTGCCAGGGACGGACCTCAGGAGTGCCGTCCTCGCGGGCAACGAGCTCGAGCACGATGCGCCCGGCGTCGGGCGATAGACCGACTGGCGCGAGCACGTCCTGCCACGGATCGGGCTGCCCGAGAACCGACAGCATGCTGCGTCCCGCCGTGACGAGCAACGACTCGCCATCGGCGACGAGCTTCGTCGCAACGTCCACCACCATGCGTTCCTCGCGGGAAAGATCGAGCTGGGCGCGTCTCAAGGCGGGCAGCACCACGAAGACCTGAGGACGACCCGCGGACGGCGTCGGGCGCTCTCCACGGCTGGGAACCCATTCGCGAACGCCGAAGCCGGCGCTCTTGAGCGCGTCGGCGATGGCGACGAGATCGTTGTTGTCCTGGCGAGGACGAAGGAGCGAGTCTCGCTCCGAGTGGATGAACACGACCTCCGGCATCGAGCTCGAGGCAATGCTCCTCACGGCGCCAGAGAGCACCTCCTCGCCACGGAAGCCCCAGCTGTAGGACACCTTGTCGGCGCCGTCCGAGGCGATCGACTTCGGGAAGATCCGCCAAGCGGGGATCACGGCGAGTCGACCGTTGCCGACGACGACGGCCGCCTCGCCGTTCACGAGCTCGCGCCCCAGTGCGTCGAGCTCGAGCTCGGGAAGCGCCTCGAGCTCTGCCCGCGCCTCCGCCATCCTGGTCGCGAGCTCTTCGTACTTCGCCACCCTCGAGCTGACGACGTTGCGAACCGCTGCCGGGAGCGACTGCTGGCTGCCCCACTGGGCGAAGATCGTCGACGCAGAGGCGAGCTGGTCACCCCAGACGCGGAAGCCCCGCGCGAGCGCCGAGCGCGCGCCCTCGATGTCCGGCAGCGGACGCGCGGCGCTTGACTTGACGAGCTCCGAGACGCTCTTGCGGAACTGATCGCCCTCGGTCGCAACCTGCGCGAACATCGCGGCGAGCTGCTCGAGCGTGCGTCGGGCTGGGTTGTCCTGCGGAAGCTGCTGCGCCGCAGCGCGAAGGCCTGCGGGCTGCGAGGAGCTCTCGCTCCTGAATCCGTCGTAGACCGCGAGCGCGCGCTGCACCGACTGCTCGCAGCGGGCGAGGTCGGAGGCGCGCTCCGCGACGATCGACGCAAGGGCCTCCTCGAAGGCCCCTGCCGAAGTCGGATCGGCGGGATCGATGCGGCGGGCATCGACCGCGGGATTCGCCTCGCGGAACCGCTCGAGCACTTCGTCGATCTGACGCACGACTGCCTGATCGGATTGCCGCGCGTCCACGAAGAGCATGATCTTCCAGCTGCCCTTGAGCTCACGGAGCATCTGCTCCGTCGCCGGGGCGAGGCTATACGCACGTGTCTTCGTCGCGTCGAGCTCCACGCGGAGCACGGGCTGCGAGAGCAGCCACGTCGCGGACACCGCGCAGGCGATGACCCCGAGCACGAAGAGCCCGCGCTCGGCGAGGACGGCAGCCCGCGCCACCCTGCCCGCGCGAACGCGATTGCGAACGCGCTCGAGCGAGACCGAGGCGAAGGCAAGCGCCGCGAATGCGATGGCGAGGAAGTAGGCGACCGAGCCGCTGTCGAACAGTCCGAGCGCGAATCCCTCGAGCCTGCGGATCGGATCGAGCCCGGCCGCAAGCGGCGCATGCTCGATCGGAAGGGCTCCTACGAGGATCCGTGAGCCTGCGACGAGGCCAAGCCAGAGGAAGAACGCGCCGAGGAACGCGACCGCCTGGCTCGCGGTCGTCGACGACACGGCGATCCCGAGCGACATCGCGGCGAATCCCGCGAGGAACAGCCCGAGCAGGCCGCAGGCGAGTTCTCCGTAATCGGGAGATGAGTAGTACTCGAGCGGGATCGCCAGCAGCGCGACCGGCAGGATGCTCGCAGCGAGGATCGCCGCGCAAGCGAGCGCCTTGCCGAGCACCATCTCGTTGGTCGAGAGCGGACTGGCGAAGAGCGTCTCCCAAGTCTTCAGACGGAACTCCTCGCTGAAGGACCTCATGGACAGCGCGGGCGCGGTCACGAGCAGCGCCCAGCCGCATCCGAGGAGCACGCTCCGCAGGGTCGCGGGACGTGCGTCGACGAAGGAACCGCCGAAGAACGCGACCGCCGCGACGACGCCGACGATGGACAGCACGATCCAGCCTGTTGGCGAGACGAACGCGCTGCGCCACTCTCGGCGGGCGATCGCCAGGACGCGCGAGGCCGAGCCGCTCATCGGTTCGCCTCCCGGACCATCGACACGAAGACCTGCTCGAGCGTCTGCGCCTCCACGCCCATCGCACGCACGGGGATTCTCACCTCGGCGAGCAGCCGCCCCACGGCGATGCGCGGGTCATCCGCGCCCGATGCGGCGAACTCAGTCCGCGTCCATCCGTCCGCAAGCCGCGATTCAGCGGGATCCGCGATCATCCCCGCGGCGATGGCCGCAGCGGCGAAGCCTCGCTCGCTTTCGACGAAGTACCTGCCGCCCTGCGCCGCGCGCGCGCGGAACCGCTCCATGGGCTCATGCGCGACGACCGTCCCGCGTGCGATCACGACCAGCTGATCGCAGACGCTCTCGACCTCGGCGAGCAGATGGGAGGAGAAGAGCACGAGGCGCGATTCACCGAGCTCGCGGACGAGCTGGCGGAAGGCGAGCGTCTGCCCAGGATCAAGCCCGACGGATGGCTCATCGAGGATCACGACGCGCGGCTCGCCGAGCACGGTCGCGGCGAGCCCGACGCGCTGCTGCATGCCCTTCGAGAGCAGTCCGCAGAGCCGATCGGCGAAGCGAGCGACGTCGCAGCGCTCCATCGCGCCTGCGATGGCACCGCTCGCGCTTGCCCCCGTGAGCCCGACGAGCGAGGCACGGAAGGACAGGTACTCGCGGACGGTCAGCTCGGGATAGGTCGGCGCGGATTCAGGCAGGTATCCGACCCGCGCGCGGACGAGGGCAGGCTCGCGATCGGCGGATGCCCCGGCGACGAACAGCTCCCCGCCATCCGGCGCGAGGACCCCGGCGATCATCCGAATCGTGGTGGTCTTCCCCGCGCCGTTCGGACCAAGAAGCCCGACGACGCCTTTGCTCGGGAGCGCGAACGACGCATCGCGCACGGCGACCGCGTCGCCAAATCGCTTGGTGAGACCACAGGCGACCACGCCCACCTCGATCTGGGGTGCGCTCGCCACGGTCAAGGTCGCCTCCGATGCGACGAGATGCGGTTCCCTGCAAAACTCACGGGGCTAGTGTAACTCGACGGCGGCAGACGCGACCGCGGCAGCGCGGTCCCTAGCGCCGCAGAGTCGATTGGACCACCACCACGCGTCGGGTCGATGGATACACTCCCCCCTCCACGGAAGGGCCCTTGGCAATGGATCAACCTGTTCCCTCGAACGATGCCAACCGAGACGGCGGCGACAAGCCCGCCGCCAGTGGCTCGTCTGGGCAGGGCGTTTCGCCGGGTGGGCATCGGTACGAACTCCGTGGGCCGCTCCCGCTGACCCCGGAGCAGCGCGCAACTCTTGCGGGTTTCACGATCGCGGACCGCGCGGTCTCCCCGACGGTCTCGGCGCATGACGCAGACCGCGCCGCCCGCGCGCTTGAACTTCTCGGCCAGGGGGTCGGCATCGTCGACTCGCAGGGAGAGATCGTGTGGATGAGCCAAGGGCTCGCGCGACAAGCGCCAGAGACGCTGCGGCGTTTCGCCGATTGCTGCGTCGAGGCGATCGCTTCGTGGCGGCGCTCCCGTCAGGCGGCGGCCAGCCAGCGTGCAAACTTCAGGTCTGGAACGACGTGGTACGAGACCGTCATGACGCCGTTCCGCCGCGGATCGGAGGACCCCGTCGACGGCGCGGTCGCTCTCCTGATCGACGCCACCGCCTCCCGCCGGCTGCAGGATCGGCTGGATGCCATCGATCAGGCCGGGGCAGAGCTCCTCCAGTTCGATGCCGAGAGCGTGCGCGCGATGAATGCCCCCGAACGCCTGCGCGCGCTCGAGAACAAGGTGGTCGCGGCGACACGGAGCGTCCTCGGATTCGATCACTTCGAGTACCGGCTCACGGATAGGCGGACAGCCCAGCTCGAGCTCGTCTTCTGCAGCGGACTGGTGCCGCTCGGGATCGGCGAGCGGATCTTCGCCCGCGGCGACGGCAACGGAATCAGCGGCGTCGTCGCCACCACCGGCGAGAGCGTGATCTGCGCGGAGACCGAGGCCGACCCCCGCTACATCAAGGGCCTTCCCGGCGCGCACAGTTCGGTGACGGTGCCGCTCCGCCTGCATGGACGCGTGGTCGGCGTGCTGAATGCCGAGAGCGTCGAGCCGGGCTTCTTCGACGACGAGGATCGGATCTGCGCCGAGCTCCTCGGCCGCTACGTCGCGCTCTCGCTGAACGTGCTCGACATGCTCGTCGCCGAGCGCTGCGAGACGAACCGCACCGTCGTCGAGCATCTCGCCAGCGAGGCATCGGGTGCCTTGGCCGAGATCGCAGCCGATGCACGCACGCTGCTCGGGCGCGCGGACAACGACGAGGAGCGCGATTCGGCCAACCGCGTGCTCGAGGACGTCTCCAAGATCGACGACCTGCTCCGCAACGCGTCGAGCGGCCCAAAGGGCGTCCTGGGAGCGGCGGACTTCCTGCGCGAGGGCATGCGCGACCCCGCGTTCGCCGGGCGCGATGTGCTGGTCGCCGATGACGATGTCTCGATCCGCGGCACCGTCCGCGCCGTGCTCGAGCAACAGGGATGCACCGTCCATGAGTGCTCGGAGGGAACGACGGCGATCCGCCTGATCCGCGAGCGCGCGGCTGCCGGGCGTCCGTTCGACCTCGTCATCTCCGATGTGCGCATGCCCGACGCGAACGGCTACGAGGTGTTCCGCGCGACGAAGGACGCCAGCGCCTCGACGCCCATGATGCTGATGACGGCCTTCGGCTACGACCCCCACCACTCGATCGTCCGGTCGAGCCAGGAGGGCCTGCACTGCTTCCTCTTCAAGCCGTTCCAGGTGTCGCAGCTGCTCGATGAGGCGCGCAAGGCGCTCACCGAGGGGTCGTCCCGCCCGAGCTGAACCGCCGCCGAGTTGAACCGCCGTGCGCGTCGTCAGCGCGTCCCGACGGTCGCCCCGACGATGCGCTCGTGTCCTTCGTCATCGCGTGTGGTCGTGATCGACTGCCAACCGTCTGCTGCGAGCAGCCTGCGCACCTCGCCGGCCTGCTGCCACCCGATCTCGATCAGGAGGAGGCCGTCGGCGTTCAGCCGCTCGCGCGCGCCCGCCACGATCCTGCGGACGAAATCGAGTCCATCGCGCCCGCCGCGAAGCGCGGTGGCGGGCTCATACTCGCGGACGTTCCGATCAAGCTGCTCGAACTCCGCGTCGGTGACGTAGGGAGGGTTGGAGACGATCAGGTCGAACCGATCGCCGGGATCGAGCGCCGCCCAGAGGTCACCCTGCCGACACTCGACGACTGCGCCGAGGCGCGCCGCGTTCGACCGCGCCAGCTCGACGGCGGCGGGCACCACATCGGTCGCGACGACTGCAATCGACGCCTCAGCACCTGATGCAGCCTCCGCTGGGCCACCGAGGATGGGACGGCATCCGGCACCGCTCGGACGGGCGATCGCGCGCATGCCGAGCAGAAGCGAGACGGCGATGCATCCCGTGCCGGTGCAGAGATCGAGCGCGCGCACGGAGCCGCCACCGCGAGAGCGGTACCACTCGAGCGCGCGCTCCACGAGCTTCTCCGTGCATGGCCTCGGGATGAGCGTGCACGGCGCGACGTCGAAGTCGCGCCCGAGGAAGGTCCACCGTCCGACGAGGAACTGCACGGGCTCATGTCTCGCGGCACGCATCACCAGCGCGCGCAGGTCTGCAAGCTCGATCGAGTCAAGCTCGCGGTCGGGCTCCATGTACAGCTTGAGGCGCTCGACCTTGAGCACATGCGAGAGCAGGATCTCCGCGATGTGCCGCGGCGAGTCGACACCCTTCTCGCCGAGGAACGACTGCATCCATGCAAGCAAGCGGCGGACGGTCCATGGTCCCTCCGACTTCACTGCGGAACTTCCCTGACCCGTCGGACTGCGCTCGGCCATAGACCCTCCCTGGTTCACCGGCATGTGGGAATCGACCCTGCGGGGACGCGCATCGTACGATTCTCGGAGCCTGCAGGAATTGCCCGTGACGGGTTTCCAACTCGGCGACCGACCGCGGCCCGCGCGCACACCCGCGAAACCTCCGCGAGGATCGTGGCTTGTCGCCCGTTCCCCCGCGTCCCGCTACCATGTCCGCCCCGCGAAACGAGGTCCATTCCGTGCTGCCGATCCTTCAGTCCGTCCACCATCAGGCCACCTCCAGAGGGGTCTTCGGGAAGATCGAGGTCCTCCCCGACCGTCTGCGATGCCATGCGAAGGATGCTCCGGAGCCGGCGTGGTACGAGCTCGCCTCCGCGCCAAGCGGACTCATCGTCCGCTTTGCCACGCCCGATCGCTGGCTGAGCGAGTCGATCGAGTCCGACCTGATGCACTTCGGCGACCCGATCGAGGAGCTCGTCGAGGAGGAGCTCGCGGAGCTTGGCTGGCGCGGCCGCGTGCCGACCATCAAGCACTTCCGCGACGATGCGAAGCTCTACACGTTCGAGAACGTGCTGCCCGACTCCGTCAGTGCCGATGCCGAGCTCGCCGCGAAGTTCCTCTTCGCATACGAGGCGGCATTCCGCTCGCTCGGCGACGTCGCCGGCGGGGACGAGGAGTAGCCGGGGAAAACAGTGGGATCCGCCGCGACATGCGTGGACGGACCCCGCGGGAGGCGCACAAAGGGATGGGCATTCGAGTCCTCATGCTTGGCTGGGAGTTCCCCCCGTTCATCACGGGCGGACTTGGCACGGCCTGCTACGGGCTCACGAAGGCGCTCGATCGCCAGCATGCCGAGGTGACCTTCGTGCTGCCGAAGTCCGTGCCGCCCGACAGCGCCTCGCACGTCCGGCTCGTGAGCCCCGGCGTGGTGCTCGAGCGGAACGGTGGCGCATCGCCCGCGTCGTCCAAATCGTCATCCGGCCCCGCCC
>JBEGLX010000022.1:0-45321 GCA_041183345.1 Planctomycetota bacterium | reverse complement strand
GGGAGCCGCCGCCGCGGCGACCGCGAAAACGACGATGCGATCGACTCCTGACGCCCGCGGTTCCGCAGATTCCGGCGTTGCCTTCATCTGCGGGCACTCATTGCACATGGACTTCGACGATGCGTGTTCCGGTCAAGCGGAGCCTGAAATCAATGAGTGCCCGCAGACGAAGTCTGCGGAACGGGTTGCGTGGGAGTCCATGCCCGCCGGAGTCCGTGGACTCCTGACGCCGGTGGTTCCGCAGATTCCGGCGTTGCCTTCATCTGCGGGCACTCATGGTTTGAGCGGTCGCCGCTGCGGCGGCTCCCTCTGGTGCTTGGGCTGCGAGGGAGCCCCTTCAAGAATCGGCGCGCGAAGCGCGACCAGAATCTCCTCTCTCCTTTCCCGTTTCTCCTTTCTCCACTCTTCCGCCGACATCGCGCGGTCGCTCCCTTCGCGGCCCGCCGTATGCCTTGCCGCCACGGTTTCCCGCGACGCAAGCCCGTTTCCCCGTCCGCTACACTTCCTGCCTCTCTGGAGGCTTCATGAAGGTCTGGCTCGACGGGCATCTCCTCGACAAGCACCACGCGAACATCTCGGTGTACGACCACGGTCTCCTCTACGGCGACGGCGTGTTCGAGGGCATCCGCTTCTACAACGGCCGCGTCTTCAAGCTGAAGACCCACCTCGACCGCCTGGTCGCGAGCGCGAAGGCGATCCATTTGACCCTGCACTACACGATCCGCGAGATCGAGCAGGCCGTGCGCGACACCGTCGCCGCCAGCGGGCTCAAGGACGGCTACATCCGGCTCGTCGTCACCCGCGGCGCCGGTCCGCTCGGCCTCAACCCATTCACGTGCCCGAAGCCGTGCACGATCGTGATCGTCGACAAGATCTCGCTCTACCCGGCCGAGATGTACGAGAACGGCATGCCCGTGATCGTCGCCAAGCGTCCGCGCATCCCCATCGAGTGCCTGGACCCGTCGATCAAGAGCCTGAACTACCTGAACAACATCCTCGCCAAGGTCGAGGCGATCGAGGCGGGCGTCCACGAGGCGATCATGCTCAACACCGAGGGGCAGGTCTCGGAGTGCACGGGCGACAACATCTTCTTCATCCGCGGCACCCGCATCGTCACGCCACCAGTCTCGGCGGGCATCCTCAACGGCGTCACGCGTCTGTTCGTGATGAACGAGGTTGCGCCCGCGTGCGGCATGGCGGTCGAGGAGCGTCCGTGCCGACTCGAGGATCTCTTCACCGCCGATGAGGTCTTCCTCACTGGCACCGCAGCCGAGATCATCGGCGTGAGCTCGATCGACGGCGAGGCAATCGGCGAAGGCAAGGTCGGTCCCGCGACCAAGCGGCTCGTCGCCGAGTTCCGCTCGCGCGTCGCGACGGAAGCGCCGGAGAACTGAACGCGCGCGGGGGACGCGATGCGCTGCAAGAACTGCGACCACTCGCTCTGGAACCAGCCCGTCCCGCCCGAGGGCGTCGGGCGCGTGTGCAGCGAGTGCGGCGCTCCCTACGCAGCCGCGGACTTCGACTACGGCCGCGGCAAGGTGCGCTTCTGCTGCCCCGGCTGCGACACGGGCTACTACGGCACCAGCGAGCGCGGCCACCTCGAGCCCGCCGAGTTCAGCTGCATCGGCTGCGGCGCGCATCTCAACATGGAGCGCTGCATCATCCGTGCCCACAACATGGAGCGCGAGAACGAGGCGATGCAGCAGCGCGACCTCCCGTGGCTTGAGGAAGGCTCGCTCGGCTGGATCCGCCGCTGGTGGCGCACGACGAGCCTGTCGCTCTCAAACGCGCCGAACATCGTTCCGCTGCTGAACCGCCCGCCGAAGCCGCTTCTGGCGGCGCTGTTCGCACTCATCAACACCTTCCTCGCGAGTGCCATCGCCAGCGGCATCTACGGTCTCTTTCCCATGCTCTTCCCGGGAGGCAGGTTCACGACCGTCGATCCCTACGCCATCGGCGTCGCACTCGTCGGCATCCTCGCCTCGTCGCTCGCGATCACCGTGTTCTGCGCGATTCCTGCGATCTGCTGCTGCTGGATCACCCGCAAGGGCGAGCCGCTCGGCTTTGCGCGCGGCTACGAGCTCTCCGCCTATTCGACGGGCGCGCTGCTCTTCGTCATCATCCCGTGCTGTGGCTTCCTGATCGGCCCTGTCGTCTGGGCGGCGCAGTCGATCGGCGTCTTCGTCGCCTACTTCGAGGGCGAATCCCTTGGCACACGCATCCTCGCCGGGGTCTGTTCCGCAGCGGGCTTCATCGCGACGGTTGGCGGGGGCGTCCTCTTCCTGACCTATGGGATCTAGCACGCGAGGTGCTGTCTGATGGCCCCGTCGGACGGCGCCTAGACCCGCACCTTCTCCCACGCGCCATACCTGAAGCGCGCGAGGAACATGAGCCCGCGCACCGCGAGCTCGAGCATCAGGGCCCACCAGATGCCCACGAGCCCGAGCTCGAGATGGATGCCGAAGTACCACGCAAGAGGCAGGCGGATCCCATAGCAGCCGAACACGGTGATGCCGAGGATCCACTTGGTGTCGCCCACGCCGCGCAGGCCGTTTCGCACGACCATCGCGAGGGCGAAGAAGACCTGGATGCAGCCTGACGCGAACAGGCACTTGGGAACCAGCTCGAGGTGGACGGGGTCGTCGGAGATGATCCGCGTCAGCGCATGCCCGAAGAGCATGAAGCAGAGCCCCATCGCACCCATGATCCCCATGCCGATGAGCGTGCAGCGCCAGATCGCGCGTCGCGCCATGCCCGCGCTGCCCGCGCCGAGATATTGGCCCGCGAGCGCGCCCGCCGCCGTGCCCATCGCGAAGCCGGGTAGGAACGAGAACGCCTCCCACTGCACGGTGATGATGTGCGCGCCGACAAGGCCGTCCTTCGTCGCGGTGCCCATCCCGAGTTCCGCGGCCTTGCCGATGAACCCGAGCACGAACAGGTTCACCGTCCACATGGCGAGCCCTTCGAAGAAGTTCGGCACGCCGACCTTGACGATGCGCCACGACATCGCGCGGTCGAGGCGCATCTCGGTCGTCTCGAGGTGCAGGTCCTTCACGCCCTTGCGGAGGACGCGCCAGGTCATCCACGCGCCGACGACGTAGCTGATGGCGCTCCCGGCGGCGATCCCGAACACGCCCCATTCGATCGGATCGAGCGGAGAGGGGTTGGGGATGCTCGCGCCGAACGCGCGGATCACCACGCCTGAGATCAGCCATGACGCGATGCAGTTGACGACGTTCACCCACACGGCGATCTGGAAGGGCTTGTGCGCCTCGCCCGAGCCGTGCAGGCACATGCCGCCCACCATCATGAGCCCTGAGAAGGGGAGTCCCCACGCGAGCGTCTGCACGTAGGTGACGCACGCCTTCGTGCCTTCGGGCGAGAGGTTCGAGATGTGCGCGAGCGGCTCTGCGAGGACTGCGACGATGACGGCGACGAGCGTGCCCCACGCGAGCGAGAGCGCGACCGATTGCCCGAGCGCGCGCTGGCTCTCACGAAGGTCGCCCGAGCCCATGCCGCGGGCGATGATCGCCTGTCCGCCGACGCCGAGCCCGGTGAGCGCGATGCCGATGAACCAGCCGACGAAGCTGCCGATGCCGACGCCGTCCATCGCCGGGCGGGCGATCTCGGTGGGGAGGTTGCCGGCAAGGAGCTTGTCGACGAATCCGACGCCCGCCGCCATCGTCTGCTGGAGCAGCACGGGCATCGCAAGGATCCAGATCGCCTGCGACATCGTCTTGCCGGCAAGGCGGCCGGCCTTGATCGCGCCCTCATCGTCCGGAATCGCCTCCTGCTCGATGGCGGCGCTTGCCATCGACATCGGATCCTCTGGCGACGACGCGCTCTCGACGAGGATGCGCTCCTCGTCGCTCTGGCGGCTGGCCTCGCTCATCGCGTCACCTGGACCAGCAGGCTGAAGACTCCCTGCTCCGCGAGGGCGGACAGGCCCTTCGCGCAATCGGCGAGTCCGATCCTCCGCGAGATGAGTGGCGACGGGTCGATGGCGCGACGCGCGAGACGCTCGATGGCGCCTCCGAGCGGCCCGAAGCCGGCGCCGTGGATCTCGAGTTCATCGAGCGCGATATGCGAGAGGTCGACCGCGATCGGCGCCCGTGCGGAGATGCCTGCGACGACCACATGCCCGCGCGCGCGCGCCATCCGACAGGCCGCAGCGATCGTCTCGGCGGATCCCGTCGTGTCGATCACGAGCTCCTGGTCGCCGCGCCGGCCGGTCTCGGCGAGGGCGCGGTGGCGGATGCCGAACTGCTCGCCGATCCGCAGCGTCGCCTCGCTGGTGGCGACGAGGCGCGCGAACTGGTTCTCCTCGACGGCGACGAGCGTCGTCAGCACCGCGAGCAGGTCATCCCCGAGCACGCTTGCGTAGGTCTTCTTGTCGACGCCGCCGCGGCGGACCGCCTCGAGCGCGCGGGCCAGCATCGGCGCAAACACGGCGCGCTCGTCGTCGAGATCCTTCGCAAGCGGAGTGCACGCCGCCGTGGGGACGGCGATCAGCTCGCTGAGCGCGCCCGATGCGTCGTCGATGCCGAGGATCGTGCGCATGCCGCAGTGCATGGCAAGCCCGCCCGTGCAACGCTCGCAGCGCCCGCAGGCAAAGACCGGCTGGATCGCGACCCTCGCGCCCTTGGCGATCAGCCCGCCCGCGCGCGATGCGTCCTCGACCACGCCCACGCATGACGTCCCGAGCACGCGGGCGCCGCCCGCGGCGGTGCCCAGCCCGCGCGCGACCTCGCGCTCGAGCGGCGTGAGCAGGGCGGTCGTCGGGCGCACGAGCACCATGTCGGGCGCAAGCATCGGCCGTGGGCGCGACGCAACGTCGACGCGACCGTCTGCCGCGACCACGCAGCGCACCGATGTCGCCGTCGCGGAGCTCATTTGCCCGTTCCCGCGTCGGATTCGCGGCGAAGCTCGTCCGTGCGCTTCACGCCCATCACCTTCATGCCGACCGGCACGTCGGGCGACTCAAAGACGACGGGATCCCAGAATGCGAGGCGATCCCAGATGTCGAGGTCGCGGGCGAACGTCGGGTAGATGTAGAGCGGCTCCGCGAGCAGCGGCGGATCTGCCGTCGCCATGTGCTTGAGCCACGCGTCCTCATCGAGCGGAAGGTTCGCGCCGGTGATCTGCCGCAGCGAGTCGAGCGCCGCGGTGTTCACAGCGAGCTCGCGCTGCGAGAGGGCCGCGACAAGCGCGTTGAAGACGGAGTTCGTCGGATACTGTCCGAGCGCGATGGCGATCTCGGTACGCACATCGGCGTCGTCCTCGCCGTTCACGAGTCGCGTCCACAGCGCGTCGGCGACGGCGGGATCGTGCAGCCGCTGCAGCGCCTTCGCCGCAGCGAGCCGCACCTGTCGGAATGGACTGGTCAGGCTCTTCGCCACCAGTTGCGCATCCGACGGCTCGCCGTGGCGTGCGAGCGCCTGCAGCGCTGCCGCACGAACCAGCGGGTCGAGCGCATCCTCTGCGTAGAGGCGGTACATCTTGACGTACGCCTCGGTTCCGCCCCAAGGCGCATTCGCGAGAAGGATGGTTCCGCGGCGCGCGTTCTCGCGATCGTTCGGGTCGGCCGCCCAGCGCGCAGCCTCTGCGGGCGACGGCGGCGTGAGGCTCTGCGAGAACTGGCTCAGGTCGGAAGAGATCGTGTCGCAGCCTGCCGCAAGCAGGAGAAACGACCCGAGAATCACCGTCCGATGGCGCATGGCGAGAGCGTACCGCAAGCGCGTTCGCCGTGGATCGCTACCTTGCCTGCATGGCGCTCGTCATCCAACGGTTCGTCCTCGGAGACTTCCAGACCAATTGCTTCGTGGTCCGCGACGACGCCGACCCGTCCAAGTCGTGCTGGATCGTCGACTGCTCGTACAGCCCCGAGCCACTGATCGAGTTCGTCGAGAAGCAGGGGCTGAAGCCCGCCCTCTGTATCCTGACGCACTGCCACTGCGACCACATCGCAGGCCTCGCCCAGATGCGGCTGCGCCTCGGCCCCGTCAACACCATCTGCCACCGCGCCGAGAAGCCCTTCAACGAGGACCCCAACCTCAACCTGTCGGCGTTCATCCCCCCGGCGATCAGCGCGCCGCCGCCGGACGCCTGCGTGGGCGGGGGGGAGATGCTTGAGCTCGGCTCGTACTACTTCCGCGTCCTGCACACGCCCGGGCACTCGCCGGGGTCGATCACCCTCTGGTGCCCCGAGGCGAAGACGGCGATCGTCGGCGACACCCTCTTCGCGGGCAGCATGGGGCGCATCGACTTCCCGACCTCGGACCGCGACGCCATGCACCGCACGCTGCACGACATCCTGATGCACCTGCCCGATGACACCAAGGTGCACCCGGGCCACGGTCCGTCCACGACCGTCGGCGAGGAGCGAACGCGCAATCCGTTCCTTCGTCCGGGCGCGTTCTGACCGCCCCTCGGAGGGGGTCGAGAACCTATACTCTCCGCCCTATGCCGTTTACCCTGACTCCCGGCGAGGGCTTCGGTCTCGACGTCGAGGACACCGAGTACCTCAAGGACCACTTCCAGGCGCCCGATCGATGGGTCCTGAACTTCGGTCCCCAGCACCCCGCGACGCACACGACGCTCCGCCTCGTGCTCGAGCTCGATGGCGAGCGCATCGCCCGCTGCACGCCGCACATCGGCTACCTGCACTCGGGGTTCGAGAAGCTCGGCGAGCACCACGACTACAACCAGTATGTCTGCACGATCAGCCGGATGGACTACATCTCGCCGATCGTGAACGACATCGCCTGGCACCACGCGGTCGAGAAGCTCTTCGGCATCGAGCTCACCCCGCGCGCAAAGGTCGCCCGCACCATCATGTGCGAGCTCGGCCGCATCCAGAACCACCTGCTGTGCGTGGGCGCGGCAGCGCTCGACCTCGGGGCCTTCACGGGCTTCCTCTACGGCTTCAACGAGCGCGAGTTCATCTACGACATCATCGAGTACATCTCGGGACAGCGGTTCCACCCAGACTGGACCCGCGTGGGCGGCGCCTGGCGCGACATCCCCGATGACGAGGTGTTCAAGCGCATGGTGCGCAACTTCATCGATGTCCGCCTGCCGAAGGCGATCACCGACCTCGAGACGCTGTGCAACCGGAACCGCATCTTCGTCGACCGCCTCGATGGCGTCGGCGCGATCGCGAAGGAAGACGCGCTCGCCTGGGGCATGACCGGCCCGAACGCCCGCGCCGCGGGCGTCCGCCGCGATCTCCGCAAGGACGAGCCGTACCTCTGCTACGCCGACAACTGGGACGGGCAGGGCGCCGAGAAGGTCAAGTTCTCGATCGCGGTCGCGAGCGCAGGCTGCAGCCTGTCGCGCTACCTCGTCCGCCTCGAGGAGATCAAGCAGTCCGCGAAGATCATCGACCAGCTCATCGACAAGCTGCCGACCGGACCGATCAACGCGGTCGCCGACGGCAAGATGCGCGTGCCCGACAAGGCCGACGTCTACGGCTCGATCGAGGGCGTCATCCAGCTCTTCGAGATGTACATGCACAACCGCGGCTTCGACACGCCGGTTGCCGAGGGCTACGGCGCGATCGAGAGCCCGAACGGCGAGCTCGGCTACTACATCGTGGCCGATGGCTCGAAGTACCCGTTCCGCGCGCGCACGCGCCCGCCGTGCTTCATCAACTACCAGATGTTCCCCAAGATGATCGAGGGGCATCAGCTCGCCGACATCGTGGCGGTCCTCGGATCGCTGAACATCATCGCTGCTGAGCTTGATCGCTGAACATGGAACTCTGAATCGTCCGACCGCCTGGCGTGATCCGCGCCAAAGCCAGCAATCCGTTACGAGCGCCAAAGCATGAGCTGGACCACCAAGCCTTCCGCCACCACCAAGATCCCCACCCGCGCCGAGCCGTATTGCACGCAGGCGATGAAGGACCGCTGGACCAAGGACATCCTGCCGCGCTATGCGACCAAGCAGGGTGCGCTCCTCCCGATCCTGCACGACATCCAGCACGAGTACCGCCACATCCCGTACCAGGCGATGGTCGAGATCGCGTCGTTCCTCGGCATCAAGCCGGCCGACGTGATGGACACCGTCACCTTCTACGAGGAGTTCCACACCGAGCCCGTCGGCAAGTGCGTCATCGGCATCTGCCAGTCGATCGCCTGCGAGGTGTGCGGCCACCAGAAGCTGCTCAACCATGTGCGCGACCGGCTCGGCATCGAGCCGCACGAGACCACCGACGACGGCAAGTTCACGCTGCTTGCCCTCGAGTGCCTCGGCTCGTGCGACACCGCGCCCGTCGCCCTCTTCAACGAGAAGCTGCACGAGAACCTCACCATCGAGAAGGTCGACAAGCTGATCGACGAGGCGAGCAAGACCGACGGCAAGGCTGACGGCAAGGCTGACGGAAAGGCCGGCGGGCACCACTGATGCCCGGCCCCGGCGAACAGGGTGGCAAGCCTGCGCGCGAGCCATCGCTGCTCGACAACATCGAGGGTTTCTTCCGCGGAATCGCGGAGGGCCTCGAGGACGACAAGCCGCCGGTTCCCCCGGCGGAGAACCCGACCGACGGGAAGTCCCGCGAGGTCGGGCGGAAGGTTCAGGAAGTTCGGCGCGGCGACTATGTCTTCCGCCGCACCACGATCGACGAAGTTGTGTTTGACCCGCTCCACGCGGATTCCACAGGCGAACGACCATGCCAATGACCGAGCCCATCCTCACGAAGCGCATCCCCACCCACCCGTGGGGCGACCCGAAGACCCGCAAGACGGTCGGCGTCGATGAGTTCATCGCCACGGGCGGCTACAAGTCGCTCGAGAAGGCGCTCGAGATGACGCCTGCGGACATCGTGAACCTCGTCAAGGACGCGAACCTCCGCGGCCGCGGCGGCGCTGGCTTCTCCTGCGGACTCAAGTGGTCGTTCCTCGCGCCGCCGGATGGCGGCCGCCGCTACCTCTGCATCAACTGCGACGAGGCAGAGCCGGGCACCTTCAAGGACCGCCTGCTGTGCGACTACGACCCGCACATCATCATGGAAGGCATCGCGATCGCCTGCTACGCGTGCCAGCTCGACACCGCGTACTTCTTCATCCGCGGCGAGTACCACCACCAGGCGAAGGTCGTCGAGAAGGCGATCCAGGAGGCCTACGCGAAGGGCATCTTCGGCAAGCAGGGCCTGATGAACGGCAAGAGCAAGTTCGCCGTCGACTGCTACCTGCACCGAGGCGCCGGCGCCTACATCTGCGGCGAGGAGACGGGTCTCCTCGAGGCGATCGAAGGTCGCCGCGGCTGGCCGCGCCTCAAGCCGCCGTTCCCCGCGGTGAAGGGCCTCTTCGGACGCCCGACCATCATCAACAACGTCGAGACCCTCGCCGCCGTGAGCCCGATCGTCGATCGCGGCCTCTCCTGGTGGAAGGGCCTCGGCTGCGAGAGCAACATCGGCGGCGCGCCGAGCTACGGCATGAAGCTCATGGGCGTGTCGGGCCACGTCAACCGTCCCGGCGTCTACGAGTGCGACCTCGGCATCCCGCTCAAGGACCTCGTCGAGAAGCACTGCCTCGGCATGCGCGGCGGCAAGAAGTTCAAGGGCGCGATCGCCGGCGGCGTCTCGATGGGCATCCTCGGCCCCGACCAGTTCGATGCGCCGATGGACTTCGACATCGGCCGCCGCTGCGACGTGATGGGCCTCGGCACCGCCTGCCCGACGATCTTCGACGAGGACACCGACATGGTGGCCGTCGCCCGCAACATCGCCCGCTTCTTCAAGAACGAGTCGTGCGGCCAGTGCACGCCGTGCCGCGAGGGTGCAGGCTGGATCTACAAGCTCATCACCCGCATCGAGCGCGGCGACGCGACCACGAAGGACCTCGATCTTCTCCTCGAGATCGCTGGCTCGATGGGCATCATGCCCGGCACGACCATCTGCGGCCTCTCGGACGGCAACAACTGGGCGATCCGCACGATCGTCAACAAGTACCGGGCCGAGTTCGAGGCGCGCGTGAAGCCGCACTTCGTGGCGGTCAGCACGATTCCGCTGACGGTCACGCGTTGAGCGCCGCCGAACCGAGCGTCACCTTCCATGCCGGCGAGGGCTGCCCGCCCTCGCTCGACCGCCCGCGCCTCGCGCGCGAGTTCGCCGCATTGCTCGCGCATTTCCCAAGGCCGGTCGCGCGCGTCGACGTGCAGCTCGTGGATGACGCCGCGATGGCCGCTGCGCACAAGCGCTTCATGGACATCGACGGCACGACCGACGTCATGAGCTTCCCGGCGCAGGACGAAGCGGACGGCGCTGCTCCCGTCGAAGCCGACCTCTTCATCTGCACCGACGTCGCCGCCCGCGAGGCGGCCGCGCGGGGGCACGCCGCCGAGCGCGAGATCCTGCTCTACGCCGTGCACGGCACACTCCACGCCTGCGGCTTCCGCGACGACACCGAGGAATCGTTCCGCGCGATCCATGCCGAGGAGGACCGCATCCTTTCCGCAGGGGGCTTTGGCTCGGTGTACGCTGCGGGACAGGTTTCCCGCGAAGGGGACGCACGCCCGTGACGCCCTACCTGATCCTCGCCATCAGCCTGACGGTCGCAGCGACGAGCTACTTCTCGGCGCTCAACCTCGCCATGGTCCAGGCCAGCCGCTCCGGACTCGAGGACGAGCTCGACGCCCGCGGCGCACTCTCCGCGGGCAGGTTCCTGCTCGACCGCCTGCATGAGGCGTCCCATGCCGTCGCCTTCTTCCGGACCATCGGGCGCGTGACGACCTTCGCGCTCGTCCTCATCGCCTTCGAGGGCTTCGGCGAGGCCGCACGCATCACCTGGACGGGCATCTTCGCCACCATCGCTGTCTCCGTCGCGCTCGTCTGGCTCTTCACCAGCGTCCTCTCGAGCGCCATCGCCCGCCATGCGACCTACGGGATCATCGCCTCGAGCCTCGGGTTCGTGCGCCTCACGCTCATCGTGGTCGGGCCGCTGCTCGCGGCCGTCCGCTTCATCGACGAGGTCGTCCGGCGCCTGTCGGGCGCGAACCTGCGCGAGGACGAGACCGAGGAGGAGCTGATCCACTCGATCGAGGACATCAAGCGCGAGGGAGACATCGATCCTGTCGCGGCGACGCTCCTCCAGAACGCGGTGAGCTTCGGACAGACGACGGTCGCGAGCGTGATGACCCCGCGCACGGAGGTCGAGGCCATCGAGTTCACCGACGACCTCATGGCGATCCGCGACCGCATCGTCGACGCGAGCCACGCCCGCATTCCTGTGTTCGAGGACAGCCTCGACCGCATCGCCGGCATCCTCTACGTGCGCGACCTCGTGCGCTTCTTCGGATCGACGGCGCCCGACTTCAACCTGCGCGCGCTGCTGCGCGAGCCGCTGCGCGTGCCCGAGACCAAGCCGATCGGCGAGCTGCTGCGCGACTTCCAGCGCGCCGAGGTGCACATGGCGATCGTGGTCGACGAGTACGGCGGCACGGCGGGCATCTGCACCATCGAGGACGTCCTCGAGGAGATCGTGGGCGAGATCCACGACGAGCACGAGCCGCAGGATGAAGTGCCCCCGGTCATGGACCAGATCAGCCCGACCCGCTTCGAGGCGGACGGGCGCGTGCCTATCTCCGAGGTCAACGAGCGGCTGGGTCTGTCGCTGCCCGAGGACGGCGACTTCGACACGATCGCGGGCTTCCTGCTCGACCGATTCGGGCGCGTGCCCATCAAAGGCGAGTCGGACGAGATCCCCGGCGCGACCTTCGAGGTCCTCAAGGCGTCCCCGACCAAGATCGACCGGATCGCGATCCTGCTGCGCGAGCCGGTCTCCGAGGTCAACCGTGAGGAAAGCAGCGAAGGCTGATTCCCAATCGCGCTCCACGCCGCCATGGTGACCGCGCCGCCCTCATCGCCACCCACCTCGCCCGACGCAGCGCTGCGCGTGCGGCTTGAGCGATGGCGCCTCACGCCGACCGGGCGGGTGCGCGACGCAGAGGCCACCGATGCCGACCGCGCGCTGGCGGCGACCATGCACCTCTGGCCGCTGGCGACCGCCGTCATCGGTCCGTTCTCGCCGCTGCTCCCGCTCGTGGTCTGGCTTGCCTTCCGCCGTGGCTCGCCATTCATCGACGACCACGGTCGAGAGGTCCTCAACGCCCAGCTGACGCTGCTCATGCTCGCCTGCGTGCCCTGCATCGGATGGGTGGCGCTCATCCCCTGGATGCTTGTCTGGCTGGTGGCGCTCGTCGCCGGCGCCGTGGCAGCGGCGGGGAGCGAGCTCTTCCGCTATCCGATTCTCCTGCGGGCGCTGCGCTGAGCGTTACACTGCGCATGTGGCGCTCCTAGAAGCGAAGAACCTCCTGAAGGCCTACTCAGGGCGACGCGTCGTCGACGGCGTCTCCTTCGAGGTCAACGCCGGCGAGGTCGTCGGGCTGCTCGGGCGCAACGGCGCCGGCAAGACGACGAGCTTCCGCATGGCGATCGGGATGATCACTCCCGAGGGCGGCAGCGTGCACTTCGCAGGCAAGGACGTGACCCACGAGCCGATGTACCGACACGCGCTCGCGGGCATGGGCTACCTCTCGCAGGAGCCGAGCGTCTTCCAGCGCCTGAGCTGCGAGGACAATCTCCTCGCCATCCTCGAGACGCAGGAACTCAGCCGCGAGCAGCGCAAGACGCGCGCCCGCGAGCTCCTCGAGCAGTTCGGGCTGCTGCACAAGGCGGAGGACGAGGCGCGAACATGCTCGGGCGGCGAGCGTCGGCGGCTCGAGATCGCCCGCGCGCTGGTCACGCGCCCCAAGCTCATGCTGCTCGATGAGCCGTTCGCCGCTGTGGATCCGCATACCGTCGAGGAGCTGCAGGTCGAGGTGCGCCGCCTCGCCGACAACGGCATCGCGATGCTCGTGACCGATCACAACGTCCAGCAGACGCTGCGGATCTGCGACCGCGCGTACATCGTCCACGAGGGACGCAACCTCCGCGAGGGCACCCCGCGCGAGATCATCAACGACCAGCAGGTGCGCGAGGCCTACCTCGCCTCCACCTTCCGAGGCGACGAGTTCGACTGATGCGCGCCGCCTGCACCATGATCGGCCTTTGCGTGCTCGTGCTCGGCGGATGCGTCGAGCGCCGGCTGTTCATCGACACCGATCCGCCCGGAGCGCTGGTCTGGCTGAACGATGCCCAGCTCGGGCGCACGCCCGTCGATGTGCGCATCGTGCACGACGGCACGTATGACCTTCGCATCGAGAAGGAGGGCTTCGAGCCGGTCGTCACCGGTGCGAAGGTGCAAGGTCCGCTCCTCGATGTCGTTCCGTTCGATCTCCTCGTCGAGGTGCTGCCCACCGATGTCCGCTATGACACGCGGCTCAAGCTGACGCTCCGGCCCCGAGATGACTCGGAGGCGGCGCTGGTCGAGCGGGCCGAGGCGATGCGCGAGTCGGTGCGGACGCCTGCGCGCTAGCCGCGCGCACGCACGATCCAAAAACACACCGTCCGGCGCGCTCCGACTCGCTCCGGACGGGTGATCGCGGCTCACGAGGAGCCACAAGTCGTGATGTGTATGCTTGGTTCTGGCGGGGGCAGTCAGTAGACTGATTCCCACGCCCTCTCGCACGGTACCGATTTTGCCGTGGCGAGGTCAACGAGTTTCCTGAGGATTGGCGCAAGTCGAGCAGTTCCGTGCAAGTTCATTCAGAACAGAGCCTTACGTCTGAGCAGTGCGCGGCGTCGTCCTGTAACGAACCCGCCGCCACGGGCATCCCTCGGCATCGCGTGGTCGAGGTCGCGTTGGCGGCGCTGTATCGGCGCACCGCGAGCGGAGAGGTCGAGCTGCTGGTCGCCCGCCGCCATGCCGAGGCGATCCGGGGCGGGCTCTGGGAGTTCCCAGGGGGCAAGATCGAGCCAGGCGAGGCGGCGGAGAGCGCCGCCCTCCGCGAGCTTGAGGAGGAGGTCGGCATCGGCCGCGAGGCGCTGGTCGCGCAGCCCTCGGCGCTCACCGTGGTCGAGCACTCAGACCCTGACGTCGTCCGCGAGAAGTCGATCCGCCTGCACGCCTACGTCGCGGAGGTCAAGCCCGACGCCGTGCCGCGTGCGATCGGCGCGAGCGAGGTCCGATGGATCAAGGTCGGCGAGCTCGGCGACTTCGAATGGCCGAAGGCGAACGCCTCCATCAACGCGGCGCTTGCGGCGCGCTTGGGATGAATCCTGCTCATGCGTCCGCGGCCGTGCCGATGATCGCCGCATGGTCACAACCCGAACTCTGGCGGTGACGGTTGGCATCGGGCTTTGCACGGCTGCATTGCAGGCGGGGGAGTTCGACTTCCAGCCCACGGCGGTCGACCCCGGCATGATGGCGTTCCTGCAGGACGCCGCCTCCAGCATCCACCGGCGCGCCGACGCGCGCGAGGTCGCGCCCTACGCCATCGGCGCGTCCGACTTCAACGGGAACACGTTGGTCGCCGCCGGAGCCGGCCTCGACTGGTTCATCGCCGATGGTCTCTCCGTCGGGATCTTCGGCGAGGGCATGCACGTCAACCAGGATGGCGACAACGCCGTCGGCATCGGCGGCGGTGTCCTCATGCGCTGGCACTTCATCGAGACCAATTCGCTCTCGGTCTTCACCGAGCTCGGAGTCGGCTACACCATCTTCGACCAACCTGTACCCGCCGACGGCGTGCAAGGCGACTTCACGCCACGCGCTGCGGTCGGCATGAACCTCGCCCTCGACGCCGCCACATCGCTCCGCATGCAGGCAGGCTGGCTGCACCTCTCCAACGCGCAGACGGGCGAGAACAACCCTGCGATCGACGCACTCGCGATCGGTCTCGGGCTCCACTTCGAGTTCTGACCGCTTCAGGCGCCGTATCCGCGCGGGTGCCGCTGCATCCACTCCCATGCCGTCCGCACCAGCGCGTCGAGCTCGGTTCGCCGCGCGCGCCAACCGAGGTCGCGGGCGATCGCGGATGGATCGGCATAGAGCGCGGGCGGATCGCCCGCCCGACGGGCGCCCGACACGGTTGGAATCGGATGTCCGGTCACGCGGCGGCAGCTCTCGACGACCTCGCGCACCGAATGGCCACGGCCGATGCCGACGTTCCACGCGCGAAGGCGCCCGGGCTGCAGCGCGGAGAGCGCTGCGACGTGGGCATCGACGAGGTCGTCGACGTGCACGTAGTCGCGCACGCAGGTGCCGTCGGGCGTCGGATAGTCCTCGCCAAACAGAGTGAGGTGCGTGCGCTTCCCCAGCGCGACCTCGAGGCAGATCGGGACGAGGTGCGTCTCCGGGCGATGGTCCTCGCCAAGCCTGCCTCGCGCCTCCGCGCCCGCGACATTGAAGTAGCGCAGGGCGACCGCACCGAACGCGGGATCCGCCGCGCACTCGTCGCGGAGCGCGTGCTCGAACGCGAGCTTCGAGGCGCCGTAGGGATTGATCGGGCGCTGGGTGGTCGCCTCGGTGATCGGCATCGCGTCCTGCGCGGGCTCGCCGTACGTGGCCGCCGTCGAGGAGAACACCATCCTTCGCACGCCCGCTTGCCGCATGGCGGCGAGCACCGACTTGCCGCCGTCAAGGTTGACCGAGTGGTACTCCTCGGGTCGCTCGACGCTCTCGCCGACGTAGGTGAGCGCCGCGAAGTGGAGCGCGGCGTCAATGCCGCGCCCGACGAGGGCATCGGCGATCCTCTCGGTGTCGCGGATGTCGGCCTCGACGAAGGACATGCGGGTTCCGCCCGCTGCGCGCAGCGCGTCGATCGCGCCGGCATGCCCGCGCACGAGGCTGTCCACGACGGTCACGTCGTGCCCGTCTTCGAGCAGCCGCAGGGAGGCGTGGGAACCGATGTAGCCGGCACCGCCGGTCACGAGGAAGCGCATGGGTCGAACCGCGGGCCGAGTGTAGTGGAACGGCAGCCATCGGATCCGCGCCGGTCCAATCGAATCGGATGGGGAACCGGATGCGAATAGCCGAAAGATGCGGGGAGCTCCGTCCCCCATGCACCACCGAAGACGCGACATCGACGGCCTGCGGGCGCTTGCGGTCCTTCCCGTGCTCGGCTTCCACGCCGGGCTCGCGGGGTTCTCCGGTGGCTACGTCGGCGTCGATGTCTTCTTCGTGATCAGCGGCTACCTGATCAGCGGGATCGTCCTGGGCGACCTCGCGAAGCAGCGCTTCTCGATCTGGACATTCCTCGAGCGCCGTGCGCGCCGCATCATGCCCGCGCTCTATGCGGTCATGCTCGTGTGCATCCCCGCCGCATGGGTGCTGATGCTGCCCGACGACTTCGAGAACTTCGGCGCCAGCCTCTTCGCGACAAGCTTCTTCGGCAACAACATGGTGCTGGCGCTGACGAGCGGCTACTGGGATCTCGCCGCCGAATTCAAGCCGCTGCTGCACACGTGGAGCCTCGGTGTCGAGGAGCAGTTCTACCTGCTCTTCCCGTGGATCCTCATGATCGGATTCCGCAGCAGATGGCTTGGGCTGCTGCTCGCCGTGGCGGCGCTCGCGAGCCTCGCCTACGCGCAGGGAATGCAGGCGACCAACCCCAAGCTTGCATTCCTACTTCTGCCGACGCGCGCCTTCGAGTTGCTCGCAGGTGCGCTCCTCGCGTTGGCGGAGACACGAAGCCCTTTCGCGCGCGACCGCGTCGCATCGGTCTGGCGCGAGGCACTGACGGCGGTGGGGATCGGCATGGTCGCTGTCTCGATGGTCATTCTCGACGGGCGCTCATCGGTCCCAGGTCTCGCCGCGCTGCTCCCGGTGTGCGGCACGATGGCGGTGATCTGGTTCTCCTCCGATGCGCTCTCCGTCTCGCGGCTGCTCACCAACGGACTCTGCGTCGGCGTCGGGCTCATCAGCTACAGCCTGTACCTCTGGCACCAGCCGCTGCTCGCCTTCCTGCGCATCGCCAGCCCGGAGCAGCCGACGACGCTGGCCTCGGGCGTCGCCATTGCCGCGGCATTCCCGCTTGCCTGGCTCTCCTGGCGATTCGTCGAGCGTCCGTTCCGGACCGCGGGCGTCTTCTCGCGGACGCAGGTGTTCGCGCTCACGATCCTCGGCGCGCTCGCCATCGGCGGCTTCGGAATGGTCGCCTATCGCTCCTACGGGTTCGCGTGGCGCGTGCCCGAGTGCGCGTCCATCGATGGCAAGGGCGGCGACGAGGAGCGGCGCCAGCCCTATTCGAACCGCATGGATCGCTACCGCGGGCTCCGCTTCACAGACCCGGCGCGCCCGAACATGCTGGTGATCGGCAACAGCTTCGCGCGCGACTTCCTCAACGCTGCCTATGAGAACAACCGGCTGCAGGGCTACGAGACGGTGTTCATCCACATCAGCAGGCGCGGCGAGCTCTCCTGCAAGAGCGAGCCCGGGCAGCTCACCGAGGAGGCGCGTACGCTCATCGCCGAGGCGGATCTCCTGATCTGCGTGATGCCGATGTTCGATGCAGGTTGCTGGGCGGAGGACACCGCGATGTTCCGCACCCTGGGCGCGAAGCGCATCGTCGCGATCGGCACCAAGAACTTCGGCTGGAACCCGAACGCGCTGCTGGCGACGCGAGGCGAGGCGCGGCGAAACTTCCGCGCGTTGGTCATGCCCGAGGATTGGGAGACGAATGAGCGCGATCGACGCCTCATTCCGCCGGGCGAGTTCGTCGACATCCTGACGAGGCTCGTCGGTGATGCGCGGACCGTGCCGCTCCTTTCGCCCGAGGGACTGCTGCTCTCCGAAGATGGCGAGCATCTGACTCGCGCGGGCGCCTTGCATCTCGGACGGCTGATGTTCGAGGAGCCGGCTCTGCGCGACCTGCCATAGCCAACTCATCAGTGGCCGAGTTCTCGGCGGATCGCCAGCACATTTTCATGCTCGACGGGCGAGATTTATCGCCTGCGCACTCAATCAATGCCCCCTCGGCATTGATTCGTTTGCACGGACGTGAACGCAGTCCATGCTCCACCATCATTCTTCATGCCTTCTGGGTGAGGAGCCATCGTGTTTCGGTATCGGAAAGAGATCGACGGCCTTCGGGCATGGGCTGTACTGCCCGTGCTGCTGTTCCATGCCGGCGTGCCAGGCTTCGGCGGCGGCTTCATCGGCGTCGATGTCTTCTTCGTGATCAGCGGCTACCTGATCACCGGCATCCTTCTCCGCGACATCGCGAAGGAGGGGTTCTCGGTGATTCACTTCCTCGAGCGTCGCGCCCGCCGCATCATCCCCGCCCTCTACGTGGTCCTGCTCGCCTGCATCCCGCTCGGGTGGTTTCTCATGCTGCCCGACGAGTTCGAGAACCTCGGGCAGGGGCTCTTCGCAACCGTCGCGTCGTGCAACAACATCCTTCTGCTCCTGACGTCGGGATACTGGGATCTCTCGACCGAGTTCAAGCCGCTGCTGCACACATGGAGCCTCGGCGTCGAGGAGCAGTTCTACCTGTTCTTCCCGTGGGTGCTCGTGATCGCGTTCCGCCGCAAGTGGGTGCTGCCGATGCTGGCGATCGCGGCGATCTCGAGCCTGCTCCTCGCGGAGTGGACGATGTCGCGCTCGCCGTCGACGGCGTTCTTCATGCTGCATACGCGCGCGTTCGAACTGCTCGCGGGTTCGCTGCTTGCCTACGCGGAGTTCGAGCGCGGAGAGGTGCGCACCCACGTCCACAAGCGCGGTCGCGGCGTGCTCACCATCCTCGGGCTTGCGCTCATCGCCGCATCCGTGGTGTTCTTCGACGGCTCGACTCGGCTTCCTGGCGTCCTCTCGCTCATCCCCGTCGGCGGCACCATGCTCGTGATCTGGTTTGCAGGCGAGACGATCCCCGGTGGGCGGATGCTCAGTCATCCGCTCTTCGTCGGCATCGGACTCATCAGCTACAGCCTGTATCTCTGGCATCAGCCGCTGCTCGCGTTCCTCCGGCTCGCGAGCGCAGATCCGCCGACCCTTCTCGCATCCTCGCTTGCGGTGGCGGTGGCCTTCCCGCTGGCGTGGCTTTCGTGGCGATTCGTCGAGCGTCCCTTCCGTCAGAGTGGCGGCTGGTCGCGCAACCAGGTCTTCGCCATGACCATCCTCGGCGGCATCGCCCTTGGAGGAGGCGGTCTCATGCTCGATCGCGCCGGCGGCGTTCCCGAGCGCGTGCCTGAGATCGGATCGCTCGCCGAGAGCGATGGGCGCCATGCGCGCCGAGCCGCGTACGTCGATCGCGTGTTCCAGCTCGAAGGCAGTCCCTTCACCGACGATGCGAAGCCGAACGCGCTCATCCTCGGCAACAGCTTTGCCCGTGACTTCCTCAACGGGGTGCTCGAGAATGGATACCTCTCCGCACACGAGATCTCGTATCACCGCGTGTCCTGGAAGGATGAGCTTTCGTGCCGCGGAAACGTCGAGGCGATCCCCGAGCAGGCGCGCGTTGCGCTCGCGCAAGCCGATGTCGCCATCTTCGTGCTCGGCGCATTCGACACCGACTGCTGGCGTGACGATGTCGCGCTCTATCGCGAGCTTGGCGCCAAGCGCATCATCGTCGTCGGCACCAAGAACTTCGGATGGAATCCGAACGCGATCATGCTGCGTCGTGGCGATGAGCGGCGGAACTTCCGTCCGCAGGCCTTCGCTGGCGCGCGCCGCCAGAACGAGCTGGATCGTGCGCGCATCGTCGACGCCGAGTACATCGACCTCCTCGGGATGCTGATGGATGCGGAGGGGCGCGTCCCACTCCTGTCGCCCGAAGGGCGGCTGATCTCGGAGGACGGCGGGCACCTGACCAAGGCGGGCGCCCGCTACGTCGGAAAGCTCCTGTTCGAGCATCCCGTCCTCCGCGACCTCAAGTAGCAGCAGGACCCTCGAGAGCCGAAATCCAAGCGGGGGGAGGGGATTGTCCCCAGACCGCGCTGCGGTGCCCGCTGGTCCCGATTTGGCTGCAACTCGGGGCCCGAGAAGGCCGATAGCCCCTCTCGGGAGGCCGCGCAGGCGGCACGACCCACCCAAGCCGGACCCGCTCGTCCGATCAAGGACCTCCATGCGCACCACCGCCATCCTCATCGGTCCGCCCGCACTTTGCGACACGCTGGAGCGCCAGCTGGCGCTGCTGCCCGAGGCGCCCATCCTGCTCGGTCGCGTTCATGTCGGACACGCTGATGCCCCGGGCGCAGGGGCGCCCGTCCTCGGCACGCTGGAGCAGCTGGAGACGGTCTGCGCCTCGCGCACGCCGAGCCTCGCCCTGGTGACGCTGCCTGCGCCGATGTCGGAGCTCCTGCTCTCGATACGGACCCGGCTTCGCAAGCTCGGCGTCGCCGACCGCTTCATGCCGTCGCTCGAGGACCAGGTCGCGGGCGTCGGTCCGCGCACCGAGATCGACATCGACCTGCAGCGGCTCATCGGCCGCCCTCCACGCTGGATCGATGAAGACGCCATCCGTGCCGTCGTCGGCGGCCGCACCGTGCTGGTGACCGGCGCGGGTGGATCGATCGGCGGCGAGCTCTGCCGGATCATCGCCCGCTACAACCCGGGCAAGCTCGTGCTCGTCGAGCGCAGCGAGAATGCGCTCTTCGAGATCGATCGCCAGATCGCCCGCCGATTCCCGAAGCTCGCCCGCCGCGCCGCGCTGCACGATGTCGTCGACGCGGAGTCGACGCTCGCCCTGTTCCGCGAGGAGGAGCCCGACATCGTCTTCCACGCCGCCGCGCACAAGCACGTGCCGATGATGGAGGATCACCCGGGCCTCGCCGTGGACAACAACCTGTTCGGGACGAAGAGTGCCGTCGACGCCGCGATCGCAGTCGGCAGCGAGCGCTTCGTGATGGTCTCGACCGACAAGGCGGTGAATCCCACGTCGATCATGGGCTCGACGAAGCGCCTCGCCGAGCTCTACATCCAGCATGTGAACCGGACGTCGGGCACGGCGTGCTCGCTCGTCCGCTTCGGCAACGTGCTCGGCAGCTCAGGCTCCGTGCTCGAGACATGGAAGCGCCAGATCCAGGATGGCGGTCCCGTCACCGTGACCGACCCGCGGATGACGCGCTACTTCATGTCGATCCCCGAGGCCGCCGCGTTGGTCATCCAGGCTGCCGCGCTCACCGACCGCTCGTCGAAGAGCGGAGAGGTGTTCGTGCTCGACATGGGCGAGCCGTTCCGCATCGTCGATCTCGTCAAGCGCTTCATCGAGATGCACGGGCTCTCGCCGGTCTTCCCAGGCGACACCGCTTCCGGAACCCGCACGGGCGAGATCGCCGTCACCTTCACGGGAGCGCGCCCGGGCGAGAAGCTCTTCGAAGAGCTCGCGCTCGATGCCGAGACCATCCGTGAGTCCCGTCATCCCGACATCCGCATCTGGGGGCTTCCGACCCCGCAGCACGCATGGGTCGAGGAGATGCTGGCGACGCTGGCTCCGAGCCGGCGGAGCCGCGACGCGGCGAAGGTCGCAGCCCTCGTCCGCGAACTCGTTCCGGAGGCGCCCGTCGGGGCCGCATCTGGCTCAGCGCAAGGCAGACGGGCAACCACCGCCGCGTGATCGTCGGATGAACGGAAGGCTGGGGTCGAGGCTCAGACGCGCTCGGCGTCGGCTTCCAGGCGAGCCGCCGACTCAAGGAGCCGAATCAGCTCCTTCGTCGATTCAATGGCGCTGTCGAGGCTGCTGGTGCCTGTCACTTGGCGGATCGGATCCACCCGACGGTCCTCGGAGAGCTTGGTCTCGACGATCCGCTTGTTCAGCTCAAGCTCCACGAGGACAGCGCGCGCCTCTTCAAGCGCGGCAGCCGCGCGGTCGCGGGTGGGGGCATTGGCGGCGGAAGACGCCGCAGAAGCGGCGGACACCTGGCCATTGCTGGGGGGGATCGTGCGAGATCGCGGATCCATGAGGGGAAATCATGGCAATGAACGGGTCGGTCGGCAAGTCGATGAACCCCCGAATCGCACGCCCGAGAACCCCAAGGGCACCCTGAGCCACAGCGGGGCAGCCATACGGGACCGCCCGACCCAACTCCCGAGCCGTCCACAGGGGTATCGGGCGCAGTCGGCCCGCTGACCGGCTACAGCGGATCCGACTCGATCGAGGCGGACTCGCCCGCGAGCTTCTTGGCTGCGTAGCGGCGGAGCCAGTTCTCCCAGCTCTTGCCGCTGGCGGCGTCCTTCCCGGAGAAGGTCAGGCGCCGAATGCTCGCCAGCGGCACGTTCACGCGTGCGTCGCTGTCGGCGGGAAGGACGCGGATGACCGCGTCAGCCTCGCGCACGACCTGCGCATCGAAGGCATAGCCGACCACCGTGCGCCCGTCGTGGAGTTCAAGGGTGACATCGCCGCGGAAATCGACCGCGCGCGCGGCCGCCTCGCGGAGCATGGCTTGATCCGCGCCGTCGACCGAGTCCGAAGCCGGACCGCCCGTGCCCTCACTCGTCGTCATCATCGCCGTACCCGCGGAAATCATCATCGTCATCGCCATCGTGGAATGGCGGGACATACTCCTCGCGGACGGGGTCGTAGAAGCGCCAGCCCTTTGCGAGGGTGTCGCGCAGCAGCCGGCCGCGCGGCTCGTTCGCGGTGCCGAAGAAGAGGATGTGGAAGAGCTCGTCCTCAGTGACGTGGATCGGGAGCTGCATCACGGGGTCGGCGTTCGGAGGCAGCTCGACGCGGATGCCCGGGCCGTGCAGCATGTCCGCTCCCGCGCGATCCGGCGCCGTGTTGAACGCGCGGAAGAAATCGATGACATCCTTGCGCGCCCCGAGAGGCAGGAGCCCGCCGCCCTCGGACTTCAGGCGGGGATGCTGCAGGATGTAGAGGTCGGCGAGCATGGGAGGAAAGTGGGGCGGGATGATAGCGGATCAGGCGGCCGGACCCGCGAGAAGTCCAGCTGCGGTGTCGAGCAGTCGCACGAGCGAGACCGGCTTGACCATGTAGGCGCGGGCGCCGAGACCGAGGGCGAACTCGCGGTGCCGCTTCCCCTGGTTTGCGGTCACCATGATCACGGGCAGCGCGATCTGCTCCTCCTGGAGCTTCTCGAGGACGAGCAGCCCTGAGCTGCGCGGAAGCATCATGTCGAGGACCAGGAGGCTTGGACGCTCCTCGCGGACGAGGTGAAGCGCACCGAGTCCGTCGCCGGCGGTTCGCGTCGTCGCGCCTTCCTGGCGGAACGCAAGCTCGATCGACTGCAGGATGTCAGGATCGTCGTCGACGATCGCGATGGTCTTGTTCGAGAAGCGGTTGCCCACGGAGAGACTCCTGCGCTATCGGGCGAAGGAAGGACGATAGCGGGGGTCGATCGCCTGCGGGTTCCCTGGCAGGTCGAGTGCATCCGGATTCACGGGCGCGTCAAGCGGCTTCGCAAGTTCCGCCAGAAGCGCGGGCGTCATCCAGGGTAGCGCTGCCAGCTTCTTCTCGAGGCGGGCAGGCATGGGCTCTCCCTCGCGCTCATGCTTCGGGCGCGAGTTCCATCGTCTGTGCACCCAGAGGTACTGGTCCGGGCTCTCGCGCACCATCCACTCGATCGCACGGTTGAAGCGCGCCCCGACGTACAGCAGTTGGTCGTCGGCATCCTTCCAGTCAGCGGGCTCGATGACGTCGGTGACCCGCACCTCGTAGCGGAACGCCCCGTCGACGCGCCTGGCGTAGCCGCACACGATGGGAATCTCGTATCGCAGCGCGAGCAGGGGGATCGACTTGTAGGTGGAGGCGAGCCGCGAGAAGAAGGGAACGAAGAGCCCGTCGGGTCCTGCGTTCTGGTCGGCGATGAATCCGACCTTGCCGCCCGCCTCGATGACCTTCTGGATCTCGTCGGTCGCGCCCCACTTGGTGATGACCTTGAGCCCCGTCCGCTGTCGCACGCCGAGCAGCCAGTCGTTGAGGTAGCGGTTGTCGAGCGGGCGCGCGAGCGCCGTCATCTGGAAGCCGATGAGGGCGAGCGCATAGCCGAGGATCTCCCAGTTGCCCACGTGACCGGTGACGAAGAGGCACGGCTTGTCGCTGGTGATGTGCCTCATCGCGCGGCCGACGTCGCCGATGCGCACGCGCTCGTGCCAGTTCTCGTGGCCGACGGTGCGCGGCATGGCGAAGGCATCGACCATGAAGAGCCCGAACATGTGGCCGATGCAGGCATCGACGATGTCGCGCTGCGTCTCGATGTCGAGCCGTGGCAGAGAGCGGGCGACGCCTGACCGCGCCCGCTCTCGGCGAGCCTTGCCGAACCGGGAGTAGAGCCGCCCGACCAGGCGTGCGGTCTCGAGGTTCTGCTCCGGATCGAACGGAGAAAGACACGCGGCGACCGTTCTGGCCGCCGCGTATTGGGTGATTTCGATGGGAACCGACACGGGTCGGCCGCGATCAGCGGTTGACGGTGCCCGTGAGCGTCTCGAAACGCGTCCAATTGAGGACGGGGATCTCGGCATCCGCCGCGGTGCGGAAGATGGTGTCGTACTGCTCGCGCGTGGCGCGTCCCTCGGTGTAGGCGAGGGTCTGCGCCTCGGTGGCGTCGCCAGGGAGCGGCGACGGCATCGGGGGCTGCACGCCCAGGACGACGAAGTCGAGGTCTCCGGTCAGGGTTTCGCCTTCGACGACCTCGCCGCCCCATTCGCGGATGCGGCTCTTGATGAAGTCCGACTCGCCCGTGGTCGCGCGGCCATCGTTGTTGATGTCGAACTTGCCGTGGACGAGGAACTTGAACTTGTAGTCGGGATTGAAGACGGCGTTCGCGGCCACGTCGTCCTTCACGATCGGACGGCTGCCCGAGCCGCGCAGGATGCGGCAGGTCGAGGTGGTGTCGCCGACCTTGACCACCTGGATGCTCGCCTTGCCGCGCGCGCCGCTCTGGGCGGCGGCGTTGATGCCGGCGGCGTCATCGAAGACCTCGAAGGTCATGCCGGGGACGACGCGCTTGTTCGAGCCGATGTCGATGAACACCGTTCCGAGCTTCGCGTCGTAGTCGACGATGTGTGCATCGACGAGGGCAGCGGGGCTGGCGGCCTTGGCCGAGGTCGACTCGACCTTGCGCTGCAGCGCGCTGATGCGCTGGTCGAGGACGGCGCGCTCCGAGCGGAGGGTGTCGATCTCCGACTGCAGGGCGCTGGTCTCGCTCTGGTAGCGCGAGGACATGTCGGTGCGGGCCTGCTCGAGAGCCGCCTTCGCGGTGTCGAAGTCGGAGCGGTAGCCGTCGGCTGCGTCCTTGTACGAAGCGATGGTGCCCGTGATCTGGTCGATGGCTTCCTCGCGCGCCTTCTCCGCCGTCGCGAGCTGCTCCTTCAGGGAGTCGATCTCCTTGTTGAGCTCGTTCGCGCGGGTCTTGAGCGAATTCGCCTCCTGGGTGCGGGCGTCGCGCTCCTGCGTCAGTCGGCGGACCGCGTCCTTCACGGTCTCCTTCTCGCCGACGCCGATGGCGCTGCGCATCTTGGCGATGTCGGCGCTGCGGTCATTGGCGACGAACTCGCCGGTGAGGGCGGCCTGCTCGACGAGGTACGCGAAGAGGCTGTTGCCGCCGGCGTTGTTCTTGAGCGCCTGCGTCTCAGAACGCCCGCGCTCCTCCGCGCTGATGAACGAGTTGAGCTCGGCGCGGGCCTGGCTCTCCTTCGTCTCCGCGTCGGACTTGCCGGCGTACAGCACGATCGAGGTGGCCAGGAGGCCAACCGTAAGGACGACGAAGACCACCAGGGCCACGATCACGCCAGTACCGCCAGAGCGAGACGACATCTTCAGTTCTCCAGGAGCCCTCTTTGAACCGGGGCGGGCTCGAAACGGGGAGTATCGGATGTTTCCTTCCGCGCGTCAATCGGGTGCGGATGCGGGATTTACGGCGATTCGCCTCCGAAGGCTCCCAGACCGCGGCGTCAGGTGGTCTTCACGGCGGCGATGGCCTCGCCCGCGGTGGTCACGCGCCGCGCGACGAGATCGGCGGCGGACTCCCGCAACGACGTGAGGTTGTTGCCCTTGCGCGCGGCCACTTCGATGGCCCTCGAGCTGGCTCGCCGCATGATCTCGACCCGCGTCGGCTCATCGAGGGCGAGGAGTTCGTAGCAGCCGATCCGACCGCGGAACCCGCTGCCCCGGCACTCGCGGCATCCGACGGACTCCGCGACCAGCCCGTCCTCTCCCGCCCGGAAATCAGGAGGAAGCTCGCCATCGCGGGGAGCGCGCGCCGTCGTGCACGCCTTGCAGACGCGCCGCAGCAGCCGCTGGGCGAGGACGCCCTCGACGGTGCTGGCGACCAGGAACGGCTCGACGCCCATGTCGAGCAGTCGGGTCGCGGCGCCGCAGGAGTCGTTCGTGTGCATCGTCGAGAGCACGAGGTGGCCCGTGAGCGACGCCTGCACGGCCGCATTCGCCGTCTCGGCGTCACGGATCTCGCCGATCATGATGATGTCGGGGTCGTGGCGGAGGATCGCGCGCAGCCCCGCGGCGAAGTCGAGCCCGACCTGGTGGTTCACCTGGATCTGGTTGACGCCGGGCACGTGGTATTCGACAGGATCCTCGACGGTGATCGCCTTGACCTCTCCGCTCACGATCTGCTTGAGGGATGCGTACAGCGTGGTGGACTTGCCGCTTCCAGTGGGGCCGGTGACGAGCACGATGCCGTGCGGGCG
The DNA here is from genome assembly GCA_041183345.1 of Planctomycetota bacterium. Lineage (GTDB taxonomy): Bacteria > Planctomycetota > Phycisphaerae > Phycisphaerales > SM1A02 > QWPT01. The sequence continues at coordinate 18,841 of JBEGLX010000022.1, read as the reverse complement.
CGAGACGAGGTCGAGCCAGCGGGTGCGGATTCCCTCGGGCATGCCGAGCTCGTCCAGCCCGACGAGCACGGCGTTCTTCGCCAGGATGCGGAGCACGATGCCTTCGCCGTAGAGCATCGGGATGACCGAGAGTCGCAGGTCGAACTCCTGCGGCTTCTGCCCAGGAAGCTTCTGCTTGAAGGTGATGCGGCCGTCCTGCGGGCGGCGCTTCTCGGCGATGTTGAGGTTCGCCATGATCTTCAGGCGGCTCACGATCGCGTTGCGGAAGCGGTGAATCGTCGGTGGAACGCCCGCGTCGCTCATCACGCCATCGATGCGGTAGCGCACGTGGAGTTCGTGCTCGTACGGCTCGATGTGGATGTCGGTGGCGCGCTCGCGGATCGCCTCGAAGAGCAGGTCGTTGACGAGGCGCACGACGCTGGCGCCGCTCGCGTCCTCGACGTCGGACGACTCCGCCTTCACTTCGGGTGCGGCGTTGTCGGCTGCGCCGAGCGCCTCGAGCACGTCGCCTGCGACGCCGTAGCGGTTCTTGATCTGGATGCCGATGTCGCCGTCCTCGGCGACGACGAGGGTCACCGGCATGCCCGCCGCGACCTGCAGCTGGTCGAAGGCGTCGAGGCGCAGCGGATCGCTGGTCGCCACCACGAGGCGGCCCGACTCGATGCGCACCGGCATCGCGCGCAGCTTGAAGATGAGCCGCGGCGGCACCGAGCGCACGGCGTCGTCCTCGATGTCGGTCTCGTCGAGGCGCACGAAGGGCATCGCCAGTTCATCGGCGAGCGCACGCATGACCTGCTCGGTGCTCGCGAACCCAAGTCGGGCGATGGTCTGCTCGAGGCGCTCGCCTCCGCGGGCCTGCTCGCGCAGCGCCTGCTCGAGCTGCTCGTTGTTCACGAGGCCTTGGGAGAGGAGGATCGCGCCGAGTGCCATGGCCGCAGGGTATCCGTTCCGCGGAGCGCGACCAAGCGCCGGGCTTCACTTCACGCTGCGGAAGAGCGCGAACGACGCCGTCTGGGTGTGGACGAACGAACGCCGTCCAAGCGGTCCGATCTCGCCGGCGGCGTGGAAGCCGGCGATCGGCGGCGCGCCGAGCCGAGCGGAGGCGAAGCCCGCGTCGTGGTTTCGCTCGGCGAACATGCGGGTTCCGCGCATGTTGCAGTTGAAGAGGAGCGCCGCTGCGGGATGCTCGCGGAGCTGCTCGGCGGAGAGCAGCATGGCGAGGTCGTCGTGCGCGGTCCCTGCGTCGCGGATCTGGAACTGGATCGTGGTGCCTGGCTTCACTGCATCGGTGAGGACGAGCGCGCCCGTGTCTGGATGGACCGCGTGCACCGGCCGGATGATGAAGTCGCCGCGGCCCAGACGCGCCTTGGACGCGTCGGCCGCGATGCCGACGAGGAGCCCTTGCGAGAGGAGAGCGTGATCATGCGGCGAAAGCGCTTCGGTCATCTGCTGTACCGCGTGGAGCGCGGGCTTCCCGCCGAGTTCCTGCAGTTCGTTGCCGCGCGACCTGGTGACCACGAAGGTCGGTCCGACGGGTCGGCAGCCCTGGCTGACGAGGCTGTCGATCATGACGTCGCCGAAGATCGAGAGCCCGACGATGCCCTCGCCCGTCGTGCGGCGGTCGGCGCAGAGCACGTTCAGGCCCGGATGCGTCGATCCGCTGGCGATGCCGCCGAAGATCCGCGCACCGTTCGGTCCTGCCGCCTGCTCGATGGCGGCGCAAGCCTGTCCCGCATGGATCGAGAATGGATCGGCGAGCATGAGGATGCCGCGGTGCTCGAGTGCGCCTTCATCGGGCGCAAGGGCGACGCGGTCGCGGACGAAGCCCTCGCTCCAGACCGCAGGCGGACCGTCTGCGAGACCGAAGGCGAACGGGCGGATGACCGTGTTCGGCAGCGAAAGTGCGATGGCGGTGAGCCCGGGTGAACGCTCGACCTCGAGCGCGTCGCCGATCACGCCCTCCGCGGTGCACCCGAGGACATGCGCAGGGTGGAGCTCGGACCGCAGGATGTCGATGGCGTCCGAGAACAAGGCGCGGTGGTGAAACGTGGCGAACACGACCAGCAGATCGGGCCTGACCGCGGTCCCGGCGCGGAGGTTCGACGCGACTTCCCGCGCTGCGAAACGCGTCTCTACGCGCTCGGAGAGCGCGGAAACCGCCGAAGGTGCCCGTGAAGTGTGCACGACCATGAAGGTACGACAGACAAGGCGCGCGCTGCGGGGCAGTTTTTCGCATTTCCCGCTTCTGCGTGCGGAAAGTCCGCTGTCTGAACGGTTTCAGGCGAAGGGCGGGGTGGGCGACTTGCAAAACCGCCCGCGTTTCGGCATCATCCCCGATTCACCATTCGTCCGATCCGTACGAATTCAGAGCGACAGGAACGACCGTGCCGAATACCGAATCAGCCAAGAAGCGTGTACGTCAGACCGCCAAGCGCAACGCCCGCAACCTGTGGCGCAAGCGCCGCATCAAGGATGCGAGCGGCGACTTCCTCAAGGCCGTCGCCAGCGGCGACCCCGCCGCCGCCGAGAAGGCGATGCGCGCGGCTGCCCGCACGCTCGACAAGATCGCTGCCGCCGGCACGATCCACAAGAATACGGCTGCGCGCCGCAAGAGCCGCATGGCTGCGAAGCTCGCCTCGCTCAAGAAGGCGAAGTGAGCGCTCGCCCCGCGCCTGCGGGTCAGTCCGAGTCGACGCGATCGACCGGCCTCGGCTCGGCGGCACGCGGGGTGAGCGTGCTTGGAGTTGACTGAGCGCGGCTGGATCGTGGACCGATCATGGCTGGATCTCGCAGCACCAACGCAGGCAAGAAGAAGCCCGCCCGCGCGGAACGCGCGCAGGGCGGGCGTTTGTTTTTCAGCCGCTACCTCGAGGAGTCGCGCACGCCGCTCACGGTGCTGCTGTTCCTGCTGCCGCTGCTGATCGCCTACGAGGTGCTCGTGATCGTCGCGCTGCGATCGGGCGGCACGCTGGTGACGCCCGACGCGCATCGCTGGATCCTGACCCTGTTCGAGGCGTTCGACCTCGGGACCTTCGGACTCTGGCTTCCCGGCGTCCTCGTGGTCGTGCTCCTGCTCTCCTGGCACACCATCGAGCGGCGACCTTGGCGCAGCGACTCGACGACGGTCGGTCTCATGTGGAGCGAGAGCCTGGTGCTGGCGCTGCCGCTCCTCGTCTTCTCGCAGGCCGCGCTGCGCATCCCCGCGATGGCCGCGGCCGCGCCTGACTTCCACCAGTTGCCGCTGGGCGCGAAGCTGGCGGTGAGCGTTGGTGCCGGGATCTACGAGGAGCTTCTGTTTCGCCTCGGCCTCATCGGACTGCTCGGCGTGGTGTTCGAGGACCTGATGAAGCTCGGTCGCACGCGGTCGCTCGTCCTCGCCATCGGGCTGAGCGCGATCGCCTTCATGCTCTACCACCCGCTGCGCGATGGATCGGGCGCGGTGCATCCGGCCCGCGTGGTCTTCTATCTTGGGGCCGGCGTGTACTTCGGCGTCGTCTTCGCGATGCGCGGATTCGGCATCGCCGTCGGCGCGCACGCCTTCTACGACGTGCTCGCGGTGCTCTTCGCCGCGAGCGCAGCCGCGGCAGGTACGGAGTAATCTCCCGCCATGCTCCCGCGGTCGTCGCGCTCCACCCCGAACTCGAAGCTGGCGATCCCAGTGCTGCACGGGATCCGCACCGTGCAGACGGCGGTGAATGTCAAGCAGACGATCGGCGAGGCGCTCGAGGATCTTCGCCGCCGCGCGATCGAGCATCCCGTCGTGTACGTCTATGCGGTCGACGACGATGACCGGCTCGTCGGGCAGGTGCCCACCCGCGCGCTGCTCTTCGGCGCGCCGTCCGATCGCGTCGGGGACGTGATGCGCACGCAGCTCACGACGATCCCCATCGACATGTCGCTTGACGAGGCGCTGGAGATCTTCCGCAAGGAGAGGCTGCTCGCGCTGCCGGTGGTCGACCGCGAGGGCCGGCTCGTCGGCGCGATCGACGTCGAGGAGTACTCGCGCGGACAGCTCGAGCGCGCCGAGCGCGAGCGGGTGCGCCAGGTGTTCCAGACGCTCGGCCTCGATGTCGGGCACGTCGAGACCATGACCGCGTGGGAGAGCTTCCGCATGCGCATGCCGTGGCTCTTCTGCAACATCGCGGGCGGCATCCTCTGCGCGATCATCGCGTGGTTCTTCGAGGATCTCCTGCAGAAGATCGTCTTGCTCGCGTTCTTCCTGCCGCTGGTGCTCACGCTCGGCGAGAGCGTCGCCATGCAGTCGGTGACGCTCTCGGTCGGCGTCGATCCCGAGAAGCGCAGCCTCAAGCGGGCGCTGCGCGGGCTGCGCACCGAGGCGCTGGCGGCGCTGCTGCTCGGAATCTGCTCGGGCGTCGTTGTCGCGGGCGTGAGCATGCTCTGGGGCGGCGGCACGGGTGGCGCGACCACGATGTTCGCGGCGGTCTCCGTCAGCATGGTGTTCGCGGCCACGGTCGGTGGCGCGATTCCGCTCGTCCTCCACGCGCTGCGGCTTGATCCGAGCGTCGCAGCTGGTCCGGTGACCCTGGTGGTGGCCGATACGGCGACCACGGCGATCTACTTCACGCTCGGGCTGCTGATCCTCGCGCCGACGGCGTGAGGCGCGGGTACACTCGCTTCCGTGGCGCTCGAGCGAATCAGACTCCTATGCCTTGATGTGGACGGCGTCCTGACCGACGGCGGCATCTCGATCGACGATGCAGGCCACGAGCAGAAGCGGTTCCATGTGCGCGACGGCGCCGCCATGCGGATGTGGTCGCGGCTCGGGCTCGAGATCGCGGTCATCACCGGTCGCAACGGGATGGCGCTGCGGCATCGGCTGCGCGAGCTCGGCGTGCGCCACGTGATCAGCGGATCGAAGGAGAAGGGCGGTGCGTTCGAGGCGCTGCTCGCGGAGCTCGGCATGCAGGCCGACGAGGCCGCCATGATCGGCGACGACCTGCCCGATCTTCCCATCCTGCGTCGCTGCGGGCTTCCGATCGCGGTGCGCGATGCGTCGCCCGAGGTGGTCGAGGTCGCGAAGTTCGTGACCAGCCGTCCGGGTGGCTCCGGTGCCGTGCGTGACGCCGTGGAGCACATCCTGAAGTCTCAGGGGCGGTGGGCCGATGCCGTGCGCCTGTTCGATCCCGAGCATCCCGCCGCGAAGGCGACGGGAGGCGTTCGGTGAATCCCGCGGAGTTGCTGCGGCGCAGGAGAGGGCTGGTGTTCGCCGTGCCTGCGGGCGCGCTCGCCGTCCTCGTGCTGGTCGCTGCGCTCAACTTCGACGAGGGCGCGACCGCGAAGCATGAGAGCAAGCTGAAGGACGCGCAGCAGATCCTGGCGCCGCGCGCTGCATCGGCGGAGGAGCTGAAGAACGCGCCTGGCTCGCTCTCCGAGCAGACGGCGATCCGCCTTGCGGACGGCGCATGGGTGCAGGTCGCCGATGAGAACGGCAAGCTGTCGCAGCAGTACAGCGCTGCGCGGCTCGAGCCGCTCGCTGCGAGCAAGCTGCGCATGACCGAGCCGCGCGCGCGCATGTTCATGAAGGATGGGCGCGTGCTGTCGATGTCGGCGCGCTCGGGGCTCGTGCACGTGCCGCGGCGCGCGCTTGAGTCAGGCTCCCTCGATGGAGAGGTCGAGATCCGCCTGTTCAAGCCGAGCGAGGGGCGCGAGGTCGACGTGCTGCGCGACAAGCCCGGCATCACGATTTCCGCGGAAGAGGCCCAGTTCGACGGCGTCGCCGGCGAGGTGCGCTGCGAGCGCGCCGTGCGCATCGAGACCGAGGCGGGCAGCTTCGCCGGTGAAGGGCTGACGCTTGTCCTTGATTCATCGGGCGAGGGCGTCGAGCGGCTGATCGTCGATCGCGCGCTCGAGCCGATCCGCATCGATCGGGCCGCGCGCGCGGTGGCGGCGAAGCGGCGCGAGGCGCGAGCGCCCGTCGCCAACGAGATCGTCGATGTCGGCGCTGCAGGCGCCGCGCCGCCGCCGAAGGAGCCCGAGGCGCCGCGTTTCTATCACTTGGTGCTGACCGGCGGAGTCGAAGTCGTGCGCACGCGCGCGGGTGTGGCCAGCATCGTGCGTGGCGAGCGCGTCGACGCGACGTTCAGCCTCGAGAGCGAGGGACTCGACCGATTCGCGGCGATTCCAGCGCCCGCAGACGTGCGTCGCCTGCCGGGCGCGCCCGCGCTTGCGGTTGGCGCGCTCGCGTTCGCTGCGCAGGAGCAGCCGCAGGACAGCGCCGCGTCTGTCGGCGCCGCGGGCGATAGCGTGGTGGTGAGCTTTGGCGGCCGGCTTGAGCTCGTGCCGGTGACGAACCAGTCGGAGATGCTCGCGTCGCGCGACGAGATCCGCTTCGAGGTCTCCGGGCAGCAGGTCGAGCTCGTCGATGGCCGCAGCAAGACGACGGTGGCGTGCTCGCGCCTTCGCTACGACGTGCTCGAGGAACGCGTGCTCGCCGAAGGACGCGAGGGCGCGCCTCTCGTGGTCACGAACGCGCGCATGCGGCTCGAAGCTGGTCGCTTCAGCGCGCATCTTTCCCAGGGAATCGGGCGACTCGAAGGACCTGGACGCATGGCGTTCTCGCGCGGGGCCGCGCGTGCCGCGGCGTGGCTGGAGATCGCTCCCGCAGCGACCGCCGACATCGCGCGCGCGCTCGTCTCGAGCGATCCCGACGCGGCCGCGATGGTCGTCTCGCTTCCCCGCGGACGGGCGGTCGAGGAGGAGCTGGCGATCCAGTGGGCGGGCGGCGTCGACCTGCGCTTCACGGGCGGCAGCGAGAACACCAAGCTCGCTGGCGCACGCTTCGATCGGCAGGTTCGCGTGGGCGGCCGGCAGTTCGACCTTGACTCCGAGGCGCTTGAGGTGATGTTCTCACCGGATGACGCCGAGCGCGTGGATGCGATCATCGCCGACGGCGGGACGCGCGTGCAGCAGCGCGGCGCGTCGGGCGCGATGCGCGCGGAGCGGCTCGAGCTCTATCTCGGCGCGAACGCGAAGGGCGATTCGGTTCCGACGAAGCTCATCGCCCGCAAGGGCGTCGACGCGCGCGACGCGAAGCAGGCGATCCTGACCGATGATCTCATCGTGGGCTTCAGCGAGCGCAAGTCGGGCGGTGCGGTCGAGGGCGATCCTGCGATGCAGTCGCTCGGTGATGTCGAGGTCGACCAGGTCGAGGCGCACGGCGGCGTGCAGGTGCTGCTCGCGGGGCGCGAGGGTGCGGGCGCGCGCGTGTTCGCGCAGGATCTCACTGGAAACGCCGTCGAGCGACGCGTGCGGCTCACGGGCGAGAACGTGGCGATCGTGCGCGCGAACATCATCGCCGACAACCTGCGCGACCTGCGCTTCGACGACGCGACCCACACGGCGACGAGCGCGGGCGCTGGTCGGCTGCGTGCGTTCAAGGACGCGCTCGTCGCGGGCGACGGCGTCGCGCAGCGTCCGGATCCGACGGAGCCGACCACGCTCGATGGATCGTGGACGGACGGGCTCGCCTACTCGGAGCCGTCGCCTGAGAAGAGCGTGGTCGAGATCAAGGGTTCGGTCGCGATGCGCTCGCGCCCGAGCGAGCTGGCGACGGATGCGCTCGACGCGCAGTCGGTCGTGATCGGGATCGGCGCGGAGCCTGCGAAGAAGGCCGGTGGAAGCGAGCGCGCGCTTGAGAGCTTCCTGGCCCGCGGTGCCGCGCGCATCGAGAGCCGCGCGTGGATGAACGCCGCGCACGAGGGCGAGCCTCGCGTCTTCCGCATCACCGGCGAGCACATTGAGTACGACATGCGCTCGCGGCAGGGCGCCGTGGTCGGCGCGGGCGCGCTCTTCGTGAACATGCCGCCCGATGCTGCGAAGCCAGCGGCTGCCGAGGCCGGTCCGATCCGCGTGGGCGCGACGGGTTCGACGCGGTTCACGTGGACGAAGGGCATGGCGCTCGAGCGTGTCGTCGGCGAGCAGTTCCGTATCCGCATGGAGGACGGCGTGGAGCTCCTGCATGCAGGCGCGAACGACTCCGACAGCCTCTCGCTGCGCTGCGCGGTTCTCGAGGCGCTCGTCTCGCGTCCGGTCGCGGAGGGCGACGCGAAGAAGGGCGTCGATCTCGGCGGTCCCGCCGAACTGCTTGGATTCAAGGGATCGGGAGGCGTGTTCGTGCGGACTCCGACGCAGGATCTCGAGTGCGGCGAGATCGAGTACTCGGTGCAGACGGGGATCGCGACCCTGCGCGCTGCGGAGGGACGCTCGGTGACGGTCGTGTTCACCGACAAGCCGACTCCGCTGCAGGCGAAGGAGATCGAATGGGATCTCCGCAACGGGCGCATCGAGATCAAGAAGCCGCTGGTCACGGGTGGTCGCTGACGCGCGCGTTTCGCTACGCTGTCGGCGTGAATCCCGCAGCGCCCACGACGACCACGACGCCCGATCCGATCGCAAGCCTCACCTACGGCGGCTACCTGAAGGTGCCTGAGCTGCTCTCGCTGCAGAAGCCGCTTTCGCGGCATCCGCAGACGGGCGTCGCCGAGCATGATGAGATGCTCTTCATCATCATCCATCAGGTGTATGAGCTCTGGTTCAAGCAGCAGCTGCACGAGGGCGACTTCCTCGCCAAGTGCCTGCTCGAAGGCAAGGTGCAGGAGGCGGGCGCGACGCTCAAGCGCATGCTCACCATCCTGAAGACGATGGTGCAGCAGATCGACGTGCTCGAGACGATGACGCCGGTGTCGTTCCTCTCGTTCCGCAGCTTCCTATCGAACTCGAGCGGATTCCAGAGCGCGCAGTTCCGCGAGTTCGAGTTCCTGCTCGGCAACAAGAACCCGCGCGTGCTCACGCACAATCCCGAGGGCAGCCCCGAGCATCGCGCGATCATGGCGCGCTGGCCGAAGCCCACGCTCTACGACGCGTTCGCGCGCTTCCTCGCCGCGCGCGGGCACAAGGTGCCGAAGGCGCTTCTCGAGCGCGACGTGACGCAGCCGATGCAGGAGTGGCCCGAGATGCAGGATGCGCTGCTTGAGGTCTACCGCGGGCATCCCGTCGAGCGCGGTCTCTGCGAGCTGCTCGTCGATCTCGACGAGGGCATCCAGGAGTGGCGCTATCGCCACGTGAAGATGGTCGAGCGCACGATCGGCTTCAAGCAGGGGACGGGCGGCAGCCCAGGCGCGGCGTACCTGCGCTCGACGCTGTTCAACCCGCTGTTTCCCGATCTCTGGGCGATCCGGACGAGGCTTTAGCGCTCGCAATTGGCGACGCGCTGAAGCGAGCTGCGCTCGCTTCAGGTGCGTCGCCTTTGCTCGCTTTGGCGAATCGTGTGCGTCACGCAACTCCGCCGCGCAAAGCGCGGCGGGTGGCACGCAGGGGTGGCGCGAAGCGCCAGCCTCGTGCTCGTTGGATGCTTGCATCGCGTTCTGAGCGGTGGAACATGCCAAACGGCATCTCTGCGCTCCGACCGCGGATCGGCACGGGGATTCGCCCCGAGTGCAGCCGACGTTCCTGATCCGGCAGCGAGGCGAGAAAGCTCAGGGCGGTACGGAATGCGTTTCGGAACCGCAGGATTCTGCCGCCTCGCGGCGGATCCGCGACACGTCACTCACCGCCGCGCCACTAGCACATCATTGAACCCCGCCAGTCCGCTCTGATATGCGCTCGGAACGAGCTCCGTCCGCCATCCGAGATCCTCGAGCCGCGTGCGCACGGGATCGCGGTACGCATGCGGCCGCGGCGGTGGATCAAACGAGCCCATCGGGGTCAGGCGGATCTCGCTGCGCGCGACGCGCGCGATCTCGGTCACGCTCGCGAGGTGGAAGCCGAGGTCGAACTCGCGGCCGTCGTAAAGCCCGCCGAACTCGGTGTTCGCGTAGGTGAACAGGAAGTTCGCGGCGAGCACGCGGTCGAACGATCGGTCTGCGAACGGGAGCACGGGCAGGCTCGCCGCGATGTAGCGACCGCGGTTCGCGGCATAGTCGCGCAGGAATGCGTCGAGCGCCTCGTACTTCGCGCGCTTGAACGCGGGGTAGTCGCGGAACGTCAGTCGCTCGCGCTGCGCGTCGATGTGGACGAACGACTCGTCGAGGTTCTTCCGCGCGCGCTGGTCGAGTTCGGCAGGCTCAAACGCAAACATCGGATCGATCCCGCTCACCGCGCATCCGAGTGCGCAGGCCTCGGCCACGAAGCTGTCGGGACTGCTCGGGCAGTCGAGCGTGGTGCCTGCGCGGAGCTCGTCTGCCGAGATCGCGAACATCTCGAGGTACTCGGCGAGCGTCCGGCCGAAGAACGCGACGAAGGGGAGATGGAGCCCTGCAGGCATCGGGGCAGTATCGCAGGAACGGCATCTCCGCTGCCCGCAGGGCCGCTGCTACGATTTCCGCTCAAGGAGTCCCCATGCTGTCACTGCTCGGTGTCATCTCTGTCGCTGTCTCATGCGCACTCGGAGCGGTCGCGCAGGACGCGCCCGTGCGCGTGTCTTCGCCCGCCGACGACGCGTCGATCGCGACGACTGCGCCCGCACCCGACGCGGTCGAGCATTCGTGGCCGCGCGTCTTCAAGATCAGCACGGGTTCCGTGACCGTCTATCCGCCGACGCTGAGCTCGTGGAGCGGCAACGCGGTCGCAGGCACGTGCGCGATCGCCGTCGCCGCCGCGGACGGAAAGTCGCAGACCTATGGCACGATGGCGTTCAGCGCCGACACCGAGGTCAACAAGCTCAACCGCGTCGTCGAGCTGTCGAACATCCAGATCAAGGGCGTGTCGCTTCCCGAGAATCCGGCGGGGCAGGATGCGATCAGCTCCGAGGTCGAGTCCCGTTCGCAGGGCAAGGTCCTTCGCGTGGCGCTCGACCGCTTCGAGGCAGCCGTGCCGCAGATGGCGGCGACGCCCGCCGTGCCGAGCGCTCCATTGCGCAACGACGCGCCGATGATCTCGATCGTCACCACGCCGACCGTGCTCGTACCCGTTCAAGGCAAGCCCGTGACCACCGCGTTCCAGACCACGCGCTTCAATCGCGTGATGAACACCCCGATGCTGCTGATGCAGGGGCCGACGGGCGACTACTGGCTGAAGATCGCCGACGGCTGGATGACCGCCGCGCAGCTCGGCGGACCGTGGACGGTCGCGCTTTCGGTCGACCCCGTGCTTGATTCGGCGGCATCGTGGGCGCGCTCGCAGCCGTCGATCAACCTGCTCGCGCCGAGCGCACCGAGCTCCGATGCGGGCTCTGCCAGCGCGCAGACCGCGTCGCTCGCGCAGTCTGCGCCTGCGATCGTCGTGTCGAGCTCGCCGATGGAGATCCTGGTCGTCGATGGCGCCCCCGCATGGCAGCCGCTCGGTTCGTCGGGGCTCCTCTACATCTCGAACACCAGCGCGAACATCTTCCAGCTGAAGTCGTCGATGGCGATCTACGTGCTGGCGTCGGGGCGCTGGTTTACCGCTGCGTCGCCCGACGGCCCCTGGACCTTCGTGCCGCCCGACCAGCTTCCCGCGGCATTCATGATGATCCCGCAGGACAGCGCCAAGGAGAACGTGCTCGCATCGATTCCTGGGTCCGCGCAGGCCCAGGAAGCGGCGATCGCGAACACGGTGCCGCAGATGGCGCGCGTGCCGATCACGCAGACGATGCCGCTGCCCGCGATCGCGGGCGGCGTGACCAAGTGGTCGCGCATCGCGGGAACCTCGGTGGAGGTCCTCCAGAACTGCCAGACGCCTGTCTTCCGCGTGAGCGGTGGCACGCTCTACGCGGTGGTCAATGGCGTCTGGTTCACCGCTCCCACGCTGAACGGCGCGTGGAAGGTCGCCGCGTTCGTGTCGGCCGACATCTACACGATCCCGCCGTCGAGCCCGTACTACTTCGTGACCTTCGTGCGCGTCTACAACGCGACGCCGCAGTACGTCCTGTGCGGCTACACGCCGGGCTACTTCGGCGCGTACACGCAGGGCGGCGTGGTGGTGTACGGCACCGGCTACGAGTACATCCCGTACTGCGACGACGTGTGGGTGCCCGTGCCCATGACCTACGGCTGCGGCGCGGCCATGTGCTACAACCCATGGGCAGGCTGGGCATTCGGCTTCGGCATGGGCATGGCAGTCGGCTGGGCTGTCGCCGGCGACGACTGGCACTACGGTCCGTATCCCTACTGGGGCGCGTACTACGGCGGATACGGCCCGCATGGTGCCTACGCATGGGGACCGGGCGGCTGGGCTGCGACCACGGGCAACTGCTACCACCACTGGGGCGATGTGACCACGATGAGCCGGACGAGCGCGGGCTACAACGCGTGGACGGGCAACGCGTGGGCGACGCACACCGCGACGGCGTACAACTCGGCGACGGGCGCGCGCGCCGCCGGGCAGCGCGGATACGTGGAGAACGCCTACACGGGGAACTGGGCCGAGGGCGCGCGCGGCGCGGGCTACAACCCGACGACGGGCAACTATGCGTCGGGCAGAGGCGTGGTCTCGGGCGATGCGCGCGGCGCTGATTTCGCGGCAGGGACCGCGACCGTCGGTAACACCAAGACTGGTGAGAGCGCGTCGGTGGCAGGCGTCAAGACCGACGATGGCTCGTGGGGTGCCGTTCGCACCGACGATGGTGCCGCCGTCGAGCACAACGGCAATGTCTACGGCATGCACGATGGAAATGCGTACCGCTACAACGATTCGTCGAGCTCATGGGAGCGATACAACGGCGGCAACTGGAACACCGTGAACGACGAGCAGATGACCCATGCGCTCGACAACCAGGCTGCAGCGCGAAACGACGGCGACTGGCGTGCGCAGAACTCGAGCCGCTGGCAGTCGGGTGGCGAGGGTTACTCGGGCAATCGCTCGACGGCGCGCACCACCTACGGCAGCAACTGGGGCGGTGGCAACGCGAGCAGCGGGCGCTACGCGCGCTCGAGCGGCTTCAGCGGCGGCGGTCGCGGCGGACGCCGCTAGCGGACGCGGATCGACGGTGCTCAGACGCCTGCGAGCACGCCGCCACGCTCGCGCGGGAGCGTGGCGTCGACGCGGCGCGGAAGCGGCGCGTCGAGCGGGCTCTTGATGCCGCATTCGGCGCAAAGCAGTCGGCTCGTGATCTCGCTCGCGAGGAAGATGACGGGAAGGCCCGAGCCCGGGTGCGTGCCGCCGCCGACCATCCAGACGTTCTCGAAGCCCTGCAGCTTGTGCTGCGGACGCCAGTGCAGCATCTGCGTGATGTTGTGCGCGAGGTTGAAGGTGGCGCCGTGGTTGATGTTCTGCGCGCGCCCGTCGTCGGGCGTGTACATGATCTCCGCCTTGACGCGCTTGGCCGCGTCGGGAATGCCCATCACGCTCTCGAGGCGCGCGAGCGTCTCCTCGCGCAGCTCTGGCGCTGCCTTCTTCCAGTCGATCGGCGCGCCGTCGGCCGCAGCCTTCAGGTTCGCGGTCGGGACGAGCACGTAGAGCGAGCTGTCTCCCTCGGGTGCGAGCGTCGGATCGATGCGGCTCGGATTGCAGACGTAGAAGGAGGCGTCCTCCGACAGTCGCCCTTCGCCGATGTCGGCGAGGTTCTGCCGGTACTTCGTCGAGGTGTAGATGGTGTGGTGGGGGAGCTCGACCTCGCCCTCCATGCCGAGATACAGCATGAACGTGCTGCAGGAGTAGCGCTTCGCGTCGAGCGAGGCATCCTTGTGATCGCGCGTGCGCAGCCCCTCGGGGATGAGGTTCTTGAGCGCCCACGATGCGTCGGCGTTGATGACGACGTGATCGAAGCGGTGCGCCTTGCCGTGCACGACGACGCCGGTCGCGCGCCGCCCCTCGAAGATGATCTGGGAGACGGGGCTCGCTGTCTCGATGCGCGCGCCGAGGCGCGACGAGGCCTCGGCCATCGCAGCGGTGAGCGCGTTGCAGCCGCCGATCGGGTGCCACACGCCGTACTCGTACTCGATGAACGGCAGGATCGAGAAGAGACTCGGGCACTCGAACGGGCTCATGCCGAGATACTTCGACTGGAAGCTCATCGCGAGTCGCGACTCCTCCGCCTTGAAGTAGCTCTTGAGATGGGTGTAGATCGATTCCCACGGGCGAAGCACGGGAGCGACCTTCATGGCGTCGAGCGTCATGAGGTCGGCGAGGCCGCGCAGCGGGCTGCGCAGGATCGGCTCCATGAGCGAGAGCTTCTTGCGGTTGTCGGCGATGAAGCGGAGGAACGCCGCGCCGTCGCCGGGCTGCACCGCCTCGAGGCGCGCTGCCATCTTCTGAAGGTCGCCGGTGGTGTCGATCTGCGTCGGCGCCGTGCCGCGGTCGTTGCCGATGAGCAGTCGGTACATCGGATCGAGGCGCTTCATCTCGACGAAGTCGCTCGTCGCCATGCCGACGGCGCCGAAGATCTCCTCGAGCACGTACGGCATCATGAAGAACGTGGGTCCGCAGTCGAAGGCGTACTCGCCCGCCTCGAGGCGTCGGGTGCGTCCGCCGATCACGGGCTGCGATTCGAAGATGGTGACGTCGAAGCCTGCGCCGGCGAGGAGCATCGCCGTGGAGAGTCCGCCAGGACCGGCTCCCACGATCGCCACCGAAGGGCGGTTCGAGGAGCGGGTTGGGTGGGTTGTGCGCGGCAGGTTCGCGATCATGTGCCGCGTTTCGGGGGGGTGGAGGGGATGGATTCGGGCAGGTGCAGGGGATTTCACGCGATTGCAAAATTCGCAGAAAGCGGCGAATCTAGCAAGTGCACAAAAGCGAAGTTCGCGCGCGCGATGGATTCCGTGATTTCTCTCGATTCCCGACTGGCTTGGCTGCGTCGCTTTCGCGATGCGGTGAAGTCGCGTCACCCTGAACTGGTGGCGCTGGCGACGGCGGAGGTCGGGAAGCCGGAGTTCGAGGCGCTCGCAGCGGACATTCTGCCGCTCATCGCGTCGTGCAACTGGCATCTGCGCCGAGGCCGCGCGCTCCTGCGCCCGCGGCGTCTGCGCGGCGGCCTGCTCGGCGGGGGGCTTCTTGGCTTCGGACATCGCGTCGAGCGGCATCGGATGCCCGTCGGGCGCGTGCTGATCATCGCGACGTGGAACTACCCCGTGCAGCTTCTCGGGATCCAGTTGATCCAGGCCGCGCTCGCCGGCAACCGCGTGGTCGTCAAGCCGTCCGAGCGGGCGCCGCGGACGCAGGCGCTTCTCCTTCAGCTTGCCATCGACGCCGCGGCGTCCGACCCCGCGATGCGCGGAAGGATCGAGCTGCGCAGCGCGACCCGTGAGGAGGGACGACGGGTTCTCGCCGAGGAATCGTTCGATCACGTCGTGTTCACGGGCTCGACCGCGGTCGGTCGCGCGATCGCGGAGGTCTGCGCGGCACGGCTGATTTCGACGACGCTCGAGCTCTCCGGCTCGGACAGCGCGATCGTGCTTGCCGACGCCGACGCGCGTGCGGCGGCGAGGGCGGTCTTCATGGGATTCACGGCGAATGCGGGGCAGACCTGCATGGCGCCCCGTCGTGCGCTGGTCGCGCGCGAGGCGCTCGCGGCGTTCACCGACGAGCTCGCGCGGCTGGTGGCGGGTGCGAAGAAGGTGATGCTCGTCGACGAGGGTGCCGCGCGCGAGGCCCACGGCGCCGCAGCCGAGGCGATACGCGCAGGAGGTCGCTCGATCACGGGCGCGCTGGAGCCTGCGGCTGGGCGCGCGATGCGTCCGATCGCGGTCCTCGATTGTCCGGCGGATTCGCAGCTCTTCCTCGGCAGGCACTTCGGTCCAGCGACCGCCGTGCGGGCGTTCGATTCGCTCGATGAGGCGTTCGCGCTGCACGCGCGCGCAGGCCAATACCTCGCGACCAGCATCTGGACGCGCCGCCCGGCGCAGGATCTTGCAGCGCGCGCGCAGGCGTGCGGATCGAGCCTGGTCCACTTCAACTCCGTGCTCATGCCGTCCGCGCATCCCGCCGTCGCCATCACCGGACACGGTGCGAGCGGATGGGGATCGTCGCGCGGCGAGTCGGGTCTCCTTGCACTGACGCGCGAGGTTGCCGTCACCCGCAGCAGCACGCTGTTCGCTCCTCCGATCGAGGAGCCGTCGCCGAAGGTCCGTTCGTTCCTTTCCCGCATGATCGCCTGGCCGCTGCGCGCAGCGCCCGCGCCGAGCGTCCGTGCAGGACAGCCCACAGATTCCAACGCCGGCGCGACCAAGCAGGTCGCCGCCGCGCACGTTCACGCCGAGAAGGTCCATTCATGAAGCGCACCGCCGTCGTCATCGGAGGAGGCCTCGCCGGCCTCGCAGCCGCCACCGAGCTCACCACCCAGTCGCGAGGCGAGCTCGAGGTCGTCATCGTCGAGAAGAACCGCCATCTCGGCGGCAAGATGAACGTCCTCAGCGAGAAGGGCTTCCACTTCGACATGGGCCCGACGATCATCACCATGCCCGAGATCGTGCGCGGCATCATCCGCCGCAGCGGGCGCACCGTCGAGGACTACCTCGAGCTCGTGCGCCTCGATCCGCAGTGGCGCTGCTTCTATGAGGACGGAACCGTGCTCGATCTCCGCGACAATCCCGAGGATTTCGCGAGCGACCTCGATCGCCAGTTCCCCAATGAGCGTCCCGGCCGCGGCTACATGGAGTTCCTCGCCTACGCGCGGCGCATGTACCGCCTGAGCGAGAAGGTGTTCTTCTACAAGGATCTCGGCGGCATCGGCGACATGATGCGCAAGCCGCCGACGGATGCGGCGCTGCTTGGCGACGTGATGCGCATGCGCATGCACTCGACGGTCGCGCGAACGTCGCACCGCTCGATCCAGGAGCCGCATCTCGCGCAGCTGACCGAGCACTTCATGCAGTACATCGGATCGAGTCCGTTCCTCGCGCCGGCGATCCTCTCGCTGATCGCAAGCGCGCAGGGCGACTACGGCTGCTGGTACGCGATGGGCGGCACTCGCATGGTCGCACGCGCGCTCGAGCGCGTGTTCACCGAGCAGGGCGGAAAGGTCGAGCGCGGCGTGGGCGCGAAGCGCATCCATGTCGAGGCGGGTGCCGTGAAGGCGGTCGAGCTCGAGGACGGCCGCGTCATTCCGTGCGATCTCGTGGTGTCGAACTGCGATGTACAGCGCACCTACACCGATCTCCTCGGCACGCCTGCGGCGCGCAGCGAGCAGCAGAAGATCGCCGCGAAGTACGAGCCCGCCTGCTCGGGCGTCGTGCTCTACCTCGGCCTCGACCGCCGCTACGAGCACCTGCGCCACAACTGCTTCATCTTCTCGGGGAACTCGAAGCAGGAGTTCGACGACATCTACCGGAGCGGCGAGCCCGCGCGCGATCCGACGCTCTACCTGTGCGTCCCGAGCGCGACCGATCCGACGCAGGCGCCCGAGGGCTGCGAATCGCTCTACATCCTCGTGCACACGGCGTACCGCCGCGACCGCCACGACTGGGACGGCGCGCTCTTCGACTCGTATCGCCGCGTGATCCTCGACAAGCTCAAGCGCTTCGGCATGGAGGACATCGAGAAGCACATCGTCGTCGAGCGCAGGCTGACGCCTGCAGGCATCGACCGCATGTACAACGCGACCGGTGGCGCGATCTACGGTCTCGCCTCGCACGGGCGCCTGCGCGGTGGCTTCAAGCCGCGCAACACGAGCCCCGTCGCGAAGGGGCTGTTCCTTGCGGGTGGCAGCGTGAACCCTGGCCCTGGCACGCCGATGGTGATGATGTCGGGCGTGACCGCCGCGTGGAGCGCGTGCGAGAGCATCGGCATCGATCCCGACCGGAGCTGCACGAACCTCGGCGCCGGCTCGACGGTCGGCGAGGGGACGTTCGAGCCGCTCCTGCAGGGTGAGTACGGAAGGAACGCAGCGTGGGCGCAGCCCGCGATGGCGCGCTGATTCCTGCTGCGCCGTCGCCGCGCGTGCGCGCGGTGTTCACGGGCATGGTCGCGTCGATGACGCGGCGGAAGTTCCACGCCGTGCGCGTGGCGCGCGGGTCACGCCAGGTTCTCGCGGATATCGACGGCGGATCGCGTCCCGCGCTCATGGTCATGAATCACTCGGCGTGGTGGGATCCGATCGTGGCGCTGCTCGTGTGGCGCGCGTGCTTTCCGACGCGCGCGCCGTACGGGCCGATCGATCGCGACGAGCTCAAGCGGTTCGCGATCTTCCGCAAGGTCGGGCTTTTTGGCGTGGATCCTGACGATCCTGCGATGCTCGACGCGATGAAGGCGTATGTCGCCGACATCGCGCGGGCGGATCCGAGGCTCGCGCTCGTGGTGACGCCGCAGGGCAAGTTCGCCGATGTGCGCGACGAGATCGTGCCGCGCCCAGGAGCCGCTGCGGTGGCCGCCGCGCTCAAGCCCGACCGCGCGGTGTCGCTTGCGATCGAATACGCCTTCTGGGTCGATCAGAAGCCCGAGATCCTGCTGCGCGCCGAGCCGATTTCCTGCGAGGATGGCGGCATGCTCGCTTGGCAGCGCAGGATTTCCGCAGCGATGAACGCGAACCAGCAGGCGCTCGCCGCGCTCGCGCGCGCGCGCGATGCGGCCGCGTTCGAGCCGCTTGCGCCTCGGTTCGCGCCGAAGGTCTCGGGAACGAATCCGGTCTACGACCTGTGGCTCAAGCTGACGGGTCGCGGCGGGGGAGAGCTCGGAACCGCGCGCGGGCAGCGGGGCGGCAACGAATCGAGGTCGCGGTGACGCTCGCGGAGATCGCTGCGCTTGTCCAGAATCCGTGGCTTGCGGGCGCGTCGCTCGCGGCCGCAGCGCAGCCGCTCGCGCTCTCCATCGTGAACATGCGGCGCTATGCGCCCGCGCCTCCGATCGACTCGATCGCCGCGGAAACGCGGGGAATCCGCGTCGCCGTCTGCGTGCCCGCGCGGAATGAGCGCGACAACATCGAGGCGTGCGTGCGCTCGATCCTCGCATCGCACGAGGTCGACGTGCGGGCGTA
>JBEGLX010000021.1:0-45439 GCA_041183345.1 Planctomycetota bacterium | reverse complement strand
GATCTACAACTCCGTGCATGTGAACTTCGAGACCAAGGGCACGAAGATGACCCTCGTCGGCGAGGTTGCCAAGCACCTCGGCGGCGGCCAGGTCCGCTGCGTCGCCCTTGCATCGACCGACGGCGTGAAGCGTGGCGACGCCTGCGTCGACACGGGCGCGCCCGTTCGCGTGCCCGTCGGTGAAGGCGTGCTCGGACGCGTCTTCAACCTCCTCGGTCAGCCGGTGGATGAGCGCGGCGCCGTGAACGCGACCAAGTCGTCGCCGATTCACCGCGAGCCGCCCGAGTTCGTCGACCTCAACCCGAAGACCGAGATCCTCCAGACCGGCATCAAGGTCATCGACCTTCTCTGCCCGTTCGTGCGCGGTGGAAAGATCGGTCTCTTCGGTGGCGCAGGCGTCGGCAAGACCGTCGTCATCCAGGAGATGATCGCGCGCGTCGCCCGTAACTTCGGTGGATACTCGGTGTTCGCCGGCGTCGGCGAGCGCACCCGCGAGGGCAATGACCTCTGGCTGGAAATGCAGGAGGCCGAGTACACCGACGCGAGCGGCAAGAAGATGCACGTCCTCGACAAGGTGGCGATGGTCTTCGGCCAGATGAACGAGCCGCCGGGAGCGCGTCTGCGCGTCGCCCTCTCCGCGCTGACCATGGCGGAGGAGTTCCGCGATGCGTCGGGCAAGGAGACCCTGCTCTTCGTCGACAACGTGTTCCGCTTCACTCAGGCCGGTTCGGAAGTGTCGGCGCTCCTCGGCCGCATGCCGAGCGCCGTCGGCTACCAGCCGAACCTCGCGACCGAGATGGGCGCGCTCCAGGAGCGCATCACCTCGACCCGCCAGGGCGCCATCACCTCGGTGCAGGCGATCTACGTTCCGGCAGACGACCTCACCGACCCTGCTCCGGCGACCACCTTCAGCCACCTCGACGCGTTCATCGTGCTCGAGCGCAAGATCGCCGAGAAGGGCATCTACCCGGCCGTCGATCCGCTGTCGTCGACGTCGCGCATCCTCGATCCGCAGGTCCTCGGCGAGCGCCACTACAAGTGCTCGCGCCGCGTGCAGAACATCCTGCAGCGCTACAAGGATCTTCAGGACATCATCGCCATCCTCGGCGTCGACGAACTGAGCGAAGAGGACAAGCTCACCGTGTCCCGCGCACGCAAGATCGAGCGCTTCCTTTCGCAGCCGTTCTACGTCGGCGAAGTGTTCACCGGCCTCCCCGGCGTCACCTGCCCGCTCGAGGACACGATCGACAGCTTCGAGCGCATCTGCAACGGCGAGGGCGATGACCTCCCCGAGAGCGCCTTCATGTACGTCGGCACTCTCGCAGACGCCCGCAAGAAGGCGGAGAAGATGGCGGCGTCGGTCTGATCCCCTCTGATCCCCTCGGATCCCCCCGGATTCCCCGGGGACGCCCGAATAAGTCACTCCAAGGACCCCCGAGCGATCGGGGGTCCTTCACTTTTGACGAAACCCTTTGCCTCTGGCAATCGAACGTGTAGGTTCCCGTAAGCAGCGAGGGCCGCGCTGCGGTTGTTTGTTCCCCCGCGTCGCCGAAACGCGGAACCGTGTTTGGCTGGCGGGAGTACCCGCCAGCCGTGCGTGCCCCCTGTGTCTGAGCGAACCACTCTGGAGAATCGAATGCGCCGAGCCCTCTTCGCGACCGCCCTGCTCCTCATGACCACCACGCTGGCGATCGCAGATGCTGGCAAAGGCGCGCCGCCGCGCGTCGGCGGCGCCAAGTCGGTGGTCATCGAAGCCGACGGGCATGCGCTTCGCGGCGCCCCTTGGCAGGAGCAGGCACGCATCCAGTCGCTGTCGTTCGACTTCGGGCTTGACGCGATCCCCGCTCCCGTCTTCGCGCTGCCCGCCGAGGACCATGAGTTCTTCTTGCTCGAGGACGAGCGCGATGGTGGCGAGCCGAAGCCGCTGCGCTTCGCTGTCCCGGTCGCTGCGAACGTCAGCATGGAGGACGGCGAGTGGATCCCCGTCCCTGGTGGATCGCTGTGGCGCCTTGAGGTCGCATCGCCCAACGCGGTGTGCGCGAATCTCTCGCTCACCGGCATCGATCTTCCCGAGGGTCAGCACCTCCGCGTGTCGGTTCCCGGCATGATGGACTCGACCGTCGGCCCGATCGAGGGTGTCGGTGAGTTCGGAAATGGCACCGCCTACGGCCTCTGCCTCCCCTCGAACCGCACGCTCATCGAGTGGTTCGTCCCCGCTGGCGCGCGCGTGAAGGGCCTGCCCTTCGCCACCGTCGCCTACTTCCACGGCTATCGCGACATCTTCAGCGGCGCGTTCAACGACGCAGGCGACGGCGGTGTCGCCGGCAACTGCCACAACCAGCCGTCGTGCTTCGCCACCTGGCTGAATGAGTCGAATGGCACCGTTCGACTCATCTTCAACGGGTTCCTCTGCTCGGGCCAGCTCACCGCCACCACGGCGGCGGACGAGACCCCGTACGTCTCGACGGCGAACCACTGCATCTCGTCGACCGCGGATGCCAATGCTTGCCAGTTCAACTTCTTCTACCGCACGCCCACCTGCAACGCCGCCGTCTCGGCCGGCGTCAACGTCGTTGGCTCGGACCTGAGCTCGACCTACCTCGCCAGCGATTGCACGCTGCTGCTTGTACGCCCGACGCTCCCGACCAACGTGTTCTGGGTGGGCTGGACGAATCAGAGCGCCGCGCTCAACACCGCCTCGACGGGCCTCCACCATCCCGGCGGCGCGCCTCAGGCGATCTCATTCGGCGTGAAGAACGCAAACGCATTCAATTGCGGCGCGCCGCAGACGAACTGGGCTTCGCTCTCGTGGAACAACGGCATCACCGAAGGCGGCTCGTCGGGCAGCGCGATCTACCGCGATAGCGACAAGCGCATGTACGGCGTGCTCACCTGCGGCGCAAGCTCCTGCGCCAACACCGCTGCGGACGACGGCTACGGCCGTTGGGACGTCGCCGTGAACACCGGCGGCTTCGCCGGCCTGCTCGCGGCGGGCTCTGACGATGCCCAGGAGCCGAACGACACTTGCGCCACGGCACGGCCGGTCGCGGCCGGCACCGCCTACACCAACATGGTCGTCAAGCGTCTTGACGAGGACTGGTACGCGCTGCCGCTCGGCATCGGCTCGACGATGAGCATGAACATGACCTTCACGCACGCCAACGGCGACGTCGAGGTCCAGCTCTTCTCTGCCTGCGGCGGAACCGCCGTGCTCACCCGCGCCGCCGACACCAGCAACGAGGTGTTCAGCTTCACCAACACCACCACCTCGAGCACGATCTACATGCGCGTCTACCTCGGCGCCGACACGCGCAACAACTACAACTTCACCTACACGGTCACGACTCCGCCGCCGGACAACGATGACTGCGGCTTCGCGACCGCAGTGACCGTCGGCACCTACGCCTTCAACACCAATGGCGCCACCAACAGCGCGCTGGCAATCGCCGCAAGCTGCACCGACGGCGCAGGCGCCACCCTGAACAAGGACGTTTGGTTCCGCCTCGTGACCGAGTGCAACGGAACCGCCACGGTCTCGACCTGCGGTCTCGCTGCGTTCGACACCCGTCTCGTGGTCTACGCCAATGGCGTTGCCTGCCCGACGGCTGCGTCGACCGTGATCGCGTGCAACGACGACGCCGCGGGCTGCGCGGCGCTCACCAGCACCGTGACCTTCCCCTGCACCGATGTCGGCCAGTACTACCTCCGCATCGGCAGTAAGTCCGTCGTCGGCGGCTCGGGAAGCATCACCTTCACCTGCACGCCCTCTGCGCCTCCGTGCCCGTCGGACATCGACGGCAGCGGCGCGGTGGACGGCGGCGACCTCGCGGCGCTGCTCGGCTCGTGGGGAACCTGCGCCGGCTGCGCGTCGGACATCGACGGCAACGGCTCGGTGGACGGCGGCGATCTCGCTGCGCTGCTCGGTGCCTGGGGCGCCTGCCCGTAAGTGCACCACGGGCGCCTGCCCGTAAGTGCAGCACGAAAGCTGATTGAACCCGCGGCCGCGTGCGACCCACGCGGCCGCGGTCTTTTTCGCTTCGGTAGACTGCAGGCATGACCTCGATGCACACGCTCGCGCTCGTCGGACTCGTTCTTGCCGTCACCGGACTCGGCTTCTCCGCGCAGGACGCGAAGAGGGCGAGCTCGCTCACGCCCTCGCCGCGAACCGATGATTGGGCCATCAAGCGCGAGGCGGAGTGCATCAGGCGCGCAACCGAGAGTGCGCCCGTCCACGTCGTCTTCGTCGGCGACTCGATCACCCAGTCATGGGAAGATCCGGGAAAGGCAGCGTGGGTGAAGCACCTCGCGCCGCTCGGCGCGCTGAACCTTGGGAACTCCGGCGACCGTACCGAGAACGTGCTCTGGCGGCTGGAGAAGGCACCGCTCACCCGGCTCAAGCCAAAGCACCTCGTGCTGCTCATCGGCACCAACAACCTCGGCCACGGGACGAGCAACGCCCAGGAGACCCTCGAAGGCGTGCAGGCGGTGGCCGTCAAGCTCGCGCAGCAGTGCCCAGATGCGACCGTGCACATCCTCGAGATCTTCCCGCGCGGCGAGCGGATCAACCCCATGCGCGGCGACATCTGCCAGATCAATCAGGCGCTGCGAGCGTGGGTGGCTGCGCAGAAGGGCTCGAAGTTCGCGATCCATGCGATCGGCGACCAGTTCATGGGTGCGGATGGCGCGATCTCGAAGGACCTCATGCCAGACTTCCTGCATCTCACGCCGAAGGGCTACGAGATCTGGGCGTCGTCGGTGGCGCCGCTCCTGAAGTGACCAAACCGGCGCTCGCGTATCTCATCGATTCGGGAGAGCGTATCGAGCTCGAGCGAACGCTTCGCGAAGACGATCGTGCCTGAGGCGACGCCGATCTCGAGCGCGCGGTAGCGGGCGAGCAGAACGAACAGGATTCCGACTCCAACGAACACCAGAGCCCGCCAGTCAGGAGTGGGGATCATGAAACCCGCTCCTCCGGTGCCAGTGAGCATCAGCCCGATCTGCCCGAGGACGCCGATGAGCACCAGCAGGAGCCCAAGCACGAGCTTCCAGATCGCGACGCGCGATCCGAATCCGATCCGGTCGATGCGGTCGAGATAGGCAGACTGAAGCGCCCGCGTGGAGATGGTGGCGTTGGTGACGAACACCCGTCGGTTCGTCAGGACGAGTACGCCGCGACGCCCGATGACCGCAGCGATCATCGAGAGCCGAAACGCGTCGAGGAAAGACTGCGGCTCGACGGACTCGACCTCTTCGCCACCGAGCTTGCGCACGTTGAAGCCGCGCAGCGCGAGCGGCTCGATGTGGCGGATCAGCCCATCGTCCTGACGACGACTGGCCGATGGCGACGTCGGCGGTGCGAGTGATTCGCCATCGGCCGTCACCGCCGCAGACGCCGCGACCACCGCATCCGATGCAGCGCCGGAAGGCGCACTTGGATCCGCGAACTCAAGACCGCGGACCTTGTCGGCCCGGAACCAGTCGATCGTGCCATCCGGGCGCAGAAGATCCCGCCGCGACAGCGCGCCGCTCCTTGCAGCGTCGCGCAGCTGCCTTGATGTCAGCGGCCCGTACTCGAGTCCTGCTTCGGTGCGCACGTAGTAGTTCATCACCATCACTTGTACGCGGAATGCGAAGCTCGGTGGGACCCGATTCCTAGGGTGCCCAGTGCTTGAGCCGCATGTTCGTCGGATCCCGCTTTCGCAGCGCGTCCACGATCGCCTCGAACTCCGCCTCGCGGGCGGAATCGAACTCCACGCCCGCCTTGCGCGCCTCCTCGCGGTCCATCCAGAGGAGTTCACCGCGCCAGGAGTCGTGCCATCGGCGCCCAAGCAGGTCCGAATCAGGGCTGAAGCCGGCAAGCGCCCTTCCGTAGTAGTCGCGTGCGGCGGCGAAGTCACCGCGCGCACGAAGGAAGTCGCCCATGAAGCCCAGCGCCTCGCGGCGACGGATATGGCCCTCCTGGGCGGTCGCCTCGGTGCACGCGATGCCCCGCTCGAGGAACTCGCGCTGCTCGTCAAGCTTGTCTTCGAGACCTGCGACGAACGCCCGCTCGAGCAGTGCGCCACAGGTGGCTGGAAGCGGATTCGGAAGCGTCTGCCAGTAGGCAAGCGCGTCTTCGAGTATCTGGCGCGCTTCCGCAGCCCGCGTGACGCCCATGCGGCGCAGGCTGCCGCCGAGCATGAAGCGGAGATAGGCCTGGTCACCCTTGCGCCCCTGCGCGATCGCACGATCGAGCAGCCCGCGGTAGAGGGGCTCCGCTTCGGCGAATCGGTCGACGCGATCGTACGAGCGCGCGAGCACGAGCGCGGACTGCTGGGTCTCGTTCGCCTCCGTACCGAGCAGCTCCACGTTGATCCGGTACATCATCTCGACAAGCGGGATCGCCTTCTCGTCGTCGACCACGTCGCCACGATTCTTGCCCGTCAGGGGAGTGAGCTGGACACGAGCGGTCTCGAGCAGCGCCGAAAGCCGCTGGTTTCGCGCAGCCTCGGACTCCGCGCGCGCGGACTCGCGCGAGACGATGAACGCAAGCGCCCCGATGATCGCAGCGAGCGCCACCGCGACTCCGGCGATCGGACCGCGATACCTGCGCAGCGCGTAGAGGCCCGCATAGCCGGAGTCCTTGGGCGCTGCCACGATCGGCTGGCCCTCGCGCAGGCGCGCAAGATCGTCTGCGAGAGCGCCTGCGTTTGCATAGCGCGCGCCGATTTCGCGGGAGCACGCCTTCGCGATGATCCAGTCGATCTCGCCGCGCAAGCTGCGGTCAGCAGCGAGCTGGGAGATCACGGGCGACTCACGATCGGCCGCGGCGCGCAGGCGCTCGCCCATCGGGCGCGAGCTGCGTTCCGCGCCGCTGCGTGCGCCGGGAATCGAGCCGCCGAGAAGGACGCACGCGACGAGTCCGAGGGCATAGACGTCGCTGGCGGGGCCGACGCGGTCGACCTCGAGATTCCCCTGCTCGGGACTCATGAACTCCGGCGTGCCGACAATCCCGCCGACGCGCGTCGAGAGCCCATCACCGCCCTCGATACCGGGATCGAGCAGCTTGGCGACGCCGAAGTCGATCACGTGAACCTGCGGATCAGCGGGCGAACCCGCAACCATGATGTTGCCGGGCTTGAGATCGCGGTGCACGATGCCCATGGCGTGCGCTGCTGCCACCGCACGCGCCGCGAGCTCGATCACGCGCAGCCGCACCGCGCGAGAGGCCCGCACGCGCTCGCACCATCGATCGGCCGATTCGCCATCGACCAACGGCATGGCGAACCACGGAGTCGCGGCGTCCGGGGGACCGACCTCGCCTGCATCGATCAGCGGCACGATGCCGGGGTGCCGCAGGCGCGCGACGACCGAACGCTCGCGGGCGAAGCGTATCGCCACATTCGCGGAGGGCGCAGGATCGGTGAGCACCTTCACGGCGACCTGGCGGCGCACCGGGGCAAGCTGCTCCGCTCGGAAGACAGCAGAGTGCCCGCCCCGACCGATCTCCTCGACGAGTCGATACGGACCGATCGATTCACCGACTCCCGGCGCGCTGCGGCGGGCGGCATCGAGGAGCCTCCGAGCCTCCGCATCGCTTGGATTGTGGGGCGTCGCCGTCATTCCCTCAGCGCCTCCATCAGCCGTTCGATCTCGCGATCGAGATCCGCAGGGTCCGCCCCATCCCGCACCAGGATGCCACCGATCGCGCGGCGGAACTTGGATGCCACGGTGCGCGACATGCCCGCACACTGGGTGGCGCTCATCCCCAGCGCGGGTGCAAGCGTCTCGTAGGGTTCCTGTCCGATGAAGTGCCGCATGAAGACCTCGAGATGAACCGGCTGTCCGCAGTCGATGCATGCATCGCGGGTGCGCTCGAGCGCCTCGCGCACGATCGATCGCGAGGCCTCGCGCTCGAATTGGCGCTCAGGCGTCTCGCGCGCCACCCCGCTGACGGGCAGGAGCCCCACTGCCTCCAACGGCAGCTCGTGGCGCTGCTGCCGCCGGTGCTCCTCATGCAGATAGAAGTTCAGGCTGTTGAGAAGCCAGCGTCGAAGCGGGATTCGGTCGATTTCGTGCCGCGCCTTCCAATCGACCAGCCAGTTCGGCTGGGATAGCCGGCTGCAGAAGAACCCCGCGACGATGTCGCTCGGCGCCCCGAGGCTACGGAAGCTCGTCGCCACGAAGTAGATCTCGAGCGGATGGGCGTAGAGCCGCATGAGCTCAGCAGCCAACTCATGCGAGCGGCCATCCGCGATCGCCTCGAGCATGACCGTGCGCGGAGTGCGCGGAAAGTGGTCGCGGACAGCGCTCACTGGTCCGTGCGCTCCTCCTGCTCCTCGATCCAGACGGGCGCAGCCTTGGAGACGACCTTCCCTGCCTCATCGAAGTCGACGCAGTACGCACGGTCCGGCTTGCCGCGGTACAGGGCACTTGAAGCGAGGCTCGAGAGCCCATCGCCCCACTGCAGCCGCTCGCCAACCATGCCATCGGACTTCTGGCTGAGCGTCCAGCGCGAACTCGGCTTGCCGAGAAGCGCCACGACTTCATCCTTCGTCATGCCGATGGTCACCGAATCAAAGCGATCGACGACCTGCTGCGAGGCGCAGGCGGTCAGGAGGATGGCGAGCGAAAGGAAAGCGGCGCGGAGCATCGGCGCATCGTCGCAGCGCACGGACCCGCGGACAAGCGAGACCGCTCAATTCACGACGAGCGAGAGGATCTGAACGCCCTCGGCCTGGGCTGCGCGGATGAGCGCGCTGTCGAAGGTCGCGAGCGGCGACTTGGTGCGCAGGGCGAGCTCGAGGTAGCTGGCGTCGTAGGCAGTCAGCCCATGCGCTTGAGCAAGCTCGGCGATGCGAAGCGCGACCGAGACATCGGGGGATGGCTCGAGGTGTACGCCGAGTTCGCATGCGTCCACGATCGATCCGACCGCGTCCGCGTCCGACAAGACCCGCGCCCGCACTCCGCCGCGGATCGCGTTGAGAAGCTCGAACATGAGAAGGCACGGCGCCACGAGCGCCCCTGCGCGCTGCAGCGCCGCCTGAGCTACAACGGCTCGTTCGCTCGACCCGAGTCGTCCGGCGATGATCGGAACGAGGAACGATGCATCGACCACGGTGTCCGGCTGCACGCGCATCTACTTCCGTCCTTCCCTGATCCAGGACATCATTTCGTCGTACGAGGCTTGCCTTGGGAGCTGGCGCCTGCGCTCCTCCATCCGCGCGAGCGCTGCCTCGCGACGCGCCTGGACCGTGTCCTCGGGCACATTCTGGATGACGGCGATGCGGCGACCGTGCTTCGTCACATAGACCGTGTCGCCGCGCTGGACCATGCGAAGGACGGCGGAGAAGTTGGCCTTGGCCTCGGTGGTGGGTACTTCGCGAACCATGTTCTGACTATAACTTCTGGTCAGAATAGAAACCAAAACAATGACCATTTTTTCTGACCATTTTTGACGCCTGCGCGTGCCACTACGCTGCGGCGCATGACCCCTGCCACCGCTGAAGCCCCTGCTCCGTTCTCGCTGTCCGACGCCGCCGTCCGCGCGACCGCCGTGTTGGTGGCGAAGCATGGCGAGGCGCACCGCGCCGCCATCGAGGCGGGCGTCGGTCGTGTGGCCGCGCGCTGGAGCGAGAAGGACGGCGACGCGAAGGCTTTCGAGGAGTTCTGCGCGAAGCACTTCGTCGCGGACTCGGCCGAGCGCGCACGACTCCTCGCGCGCCTCGAGCGCGCGCTCGAGCAGATCGACGGGCACCTCTACGAGATGCGGCGCACGCTGCGCCGTCATCACGACCTTCGCGGCGACGAGTTCCCCGGCGTCGACGACATCCTGGCGCAGTTCGATCCGTCGCCCGATCTGTCGGAGCAACTGTACAAGCAGAAGATCGCGCATCTGTGCCTGCTGAACTTCGCGCGCCCGACGCTCGCGACCATGCTCCAGGATGGACCCTCGTGGGACGACGCCGGCTGGGCGAGCGCGCGCGTCGCGCTCAACTTCGGCCCGCGCATCCCGGTCGAGCTCGCCGATCGTGCGCGGCGCACCTCGTTCGAGTCCGGCAAGTTCGTGAGCCACTTCCATGTGCCCGTGGGCGCTATGGTCGATGCGAACGGCAAGCGCTGGTTCGAGGCAGACCGCAAGCTGATCGCGCACTGGCTGGTGCGCGAGGAGATCAAGGCCGGCTACGGCGACCCCGACGGGCTCGCGAAGCAGCGCGCGCTTTCGTGGGTCATGGCGCGCCACATCGATGGCACGATCCCCAAGCGCGTCATGTCGGGCGAGGAGAAGCGCGACTGGAATCCCGAGAAAAACACGGTCGCGGGCGGCGATCCGGGCGATCTGCTCGGGCTCGAGCGCTACGAGCACTGGATCGCGAACTTCCGCATGGCGCGCGAGTTCGACCCGCTGTTCCCCGATGAACCCACGGCGATCGCCCGCAAGTTCGCGCTCGAGCGCGAGATGCCCGAGGCCGAGGTCGAGAAGCTCATGATCGACCTTCTCGACGCGCCGGTGCGGAAGGACCTCGCTTCGTTCATATCGAAGAAGCTCGGCCGCGCGCTCGAGCCGTTCGACATCTACTTCGAGGATGTGGTGGAGGCGAAGCCAGCGACCGAGATGAACGCCGCCGTGCGCAAGCGCTTCGCCAACGTGAAGGAGCTCGAGGCGAAGCTGCCCGAGGTCCTGCGCGAGCTCGGATTCCGCGGGCCCGACGCCGACTTCCTCGGCTCGCGCATCAAGGTCGAGGTCTGCAAGGGCGCGGGTCACGCGATGCGCCCGTACCTCGAGGGCTACGGCGCCTGGCTGCGCACGTCGAGCCTCGACGCCGAGCTCGGCTGGGACGGCTTCGACACCGCGATGCACGAGCTCGGTCACAACCTCGAGCAGCTCTGCTCGACCTACTTCGTGTCGCGCCCTGCCCTGCGCGGCGTGCCGAACACCGCCTGCACCGAGGCGTTCGCATTCCTCTACCAGTCGCTCGCGAAGCGTGTGCTGGGCCTCGAGGACGCCGCGGAGGCCGAGCGCCAGTTCGCCGTCGACTCGGTGGCCACGATGCTCTCGGCCTGCCAGATCGCCGGACCATCGCTGCTCGAGCTCCGCGCGTGGCGCTGGCTCTACGCGAACCCGACCGCGACGCCGGCCTCCCTGCGGGAAGAGGTCCTCCGCATCGCCCAGGATCTCTGGACCCGGTTCTACCAGCGCGACTTCGGCAAGGACAGTTATCGGATTCTCGCCGCCTACCAGCACATGATCGCCCACCCGCTCTACCTGCCCGACTACACCCTCGGGCACATGATGAGCCATCAGATCCGCTCGTACATGCGCGGCAAGGACCTCGCTGGCGAGACGAAGCGGATCACAAGCCTTGGCTGCCTCACCCCCGATCTGTGGATGCGAAAGGCGGTCGGGGCACCTGTTTCTGCGGACCCACTCGCTCGCGATGCCGCCTCCGGGCTTCGGGTTTTGACCTAAGTCGAGCTTCGTCGCAGACTTCTTGCGCAGACTTCAAGTCGCTCCGTCTTTCCTCCTGAGTCAAGAAGGAGGTGACTGGAGGGCGGTTCGTGCCGATATCGCCCAAAGCGATGCACAATCGAGACTTAACTAGCACGACCCAGAAGTCCAGCAAGCGCGACTCGTTCCCGGCGACGCAGCGCGGTTGGTTGGTGGCTCAATTGGCCCAGGGCAGTGCAGGCAACGCTCGAATCAATGCATACATCATGGAGACCTACACCGAGCCCCTCGGCAATTACGTCGCGGGATCGAGCTTCCGGTCGCTGGGGCAACCGAAGGACCTGGTTTCAGGATTCTTCGCCTCGCGGCTCGCGCAAGCGGGGTACTTCGAGAAGTGGATCGACAGCGGGCTTCCATTGCGCCGCTGGTTGATCAACGGGTTTCTCTTCTTCCTTCAGGAGGAAGCCCGTCGCAGGAAATCCGAGCGGATCGACACCCTCTCGGACGAATCCTCGTTCGAACCTGTCGCGGACGTCTCAAGCGCCGCGGAGGAGTTCGACCGGGTCTGGGCAGCATCGATGGTGCGCAGCGCCGCAAGCGCCGCACGCGAGCGATGCGTCCAGGAGGGATTCGAGACCCATTGGGAGATGTTTGAGAAGCACTTCGTTGGCGGCGTGAGTTACGCCGAGATCGCGGAGAGCTTTGAGGTGAGCGGCGGGCAGGCGGCCAGCATGGTGCGCACCGCAAGCATCCGGTTCAGACAGGCGGTCGTCGACCTTCTCCTGAAGGACGGCGCGACCGAGGATGAGCTGGATGATGAGATTGCTCGGCTGATGCGTGCGCTTCGGCCGTGAGCGAGAGCTTGACTCTATCGAGACTATTGCAGACATGAGCGACTTCACCGACACAACCTCCAACCTGCGGCTGCTTGCGGCCCTCGGCGATGAGACGGATCCCGTCCTCGTGCAGGTGGTCGACCGCGCGCGCCGCGGCGACGGGTTGCTGCCGACTCGCAGCGCGCTCGAGGGCGGACCGCTCTCCGAACCAGGCGATGCGATGGAGCTCTTCTGCATGGGCTATGCGGAGCGCGAGGACTACATGCTCGCACTCGCGGCATGCGAGGCGCTGGCGGCGACAGGCAATGCCGCGGAGCGCGAACTGGCCGCGACATCGATCGCCGTCCTCGAGGCGAGCTCGATCGTGTACCGCGGCAAGCGGCTGGTGTCGCGCACCGACCGCGACGCCGATGCACGGCTGGCGCACGCGCTGAGCGCCTTGCGTGGCGCGTGGGCTCGGCTGGTCGCAAGCGCGATGCGCGCGCAGGTCGCGCGAGGCGGATCACGCCGAAGCGCGTGAAGCGCGAACAAAGAACGTTAGCCTGTCAGAAACGGCGCGCCACCCTGGCGCGCCGTTTCGTTTTTGCCGAGCCGCCAGACTGGGTCGAGCGAAAAGAAACACCGCCCTGCGATGCAGGGCGGTGCAGTGACTTCTTCGAAACCGGCTGCGCTTACGCGCTGAAGCTCGAGCCGCAGCCGCAGGTCGAGGTCGAGTTCGGGTTGTTGAACACAAACCCGGAGCCCATGATCTCGTCCTTGTAGTCGATGGTCGTGCCATTCAGGTAGAGGTAGCTCTTCGGATCGCAGACGACGGTGACCGTGAAGGTCTCGCCGCCAGCGGTCGCGGTCGCCGTGCCTCCGCCGGAACCCCCGCCCTCGACCGCAGCGGTGGCCGCGGTGCGCGAGTAGGTGAAGCTCCACGCCTCATCGGAGTCCTTCTGGACTTCCGTGAGGTCGAGGGTGTAGTTGAATCCTGAGCAGCCGCCGCCCTTGACGCCGACGCGAAGCTTCATGCTCGCGGGGTCGAAGCCGTGCTCTGCGATGATCTGGTCGATGCGGCGGGCCGCGGTCTCGGTGACATTGACTGGCATGGTGTGTCCTTCCTTTCCCTTCGATCAGTGGGCGGATGCGGCGCTGGTCTCGGCCGCGATTCCGTTCTTCTTCTTGTAGTCGGCGATGGCGCTGCGGATCGAGTCCTCGGCGAGGACCGAGCAGTGGATCTTGACCGGCGGGAGGCTGAGCTCCTCGACGATCTGGGTGTTCTTGATCGCGAGCGCGTCGTCGATCGACTTGCCCTTGATCCACTCGGTCGCGAGCGAGCTCGAGGCGATGGCGCTGCCGCAGCCGAAGCACTTGAACTTGGCGTCCTCGATGACGCCCTGCTCGTTGACCTTGATCTGGAGCTGCATGACGTCGCCGCACTCGGGAGCGCCGACGATTCCGACGCCGACATCCTTGCGCGTCGAGACTTCCTTGGAAGTGCCGAAGCTGCCGACATTGCGGGGGTGCTGGTAGTGGTCGATGACCTTGTCGCTGTAGGCCATGGTGCTGTCCCTTTCAAAGCGCGGTGTTGTCCGCGCGGTGTTGCTGATTCCGACTCAGGATCCGGCGAGTACTTCGCCGGTTCCGTAAGGTCTGTTTCCTACTCAGGATCCGGCGAGTCCTTCGCCGGATCCGTATGGCACTGGCACTGATCGGCGGCAAGCCGCCGATCAGTGCGTCTGCCACTCGATCTTGCTGACGTCAATGCCTTCCTTGTAAAGGTCCCACAGCGGGCTCATCGTGCGGAGGTGATTGACGGCCTTGACGATGCCTTCGATCGCGTAGTCGACCTCTTCCTCGGTCGACCAGCGGCCGAGCGAGAGGCGGAGGCTCGAGTGCGCGAGTTCGTCGCCGACTCCGAGGCTCTTCAGCACGTAGCTCGGCTCGAGGCTGGCGCTGGTGCAGGCCGATCCCGACGAGCAGGCGATGTCCTTGATTCCCATCAGGAGCGATTCGCCCTCGACGTAGCCGAAGCTGATGTTGAGGATGTGCGGGAGGCGGCGCTCGGCGTGGCCGTTGACCTGGGTGACCTCGAGCCGCGAGGAGAGCTCGCGCTCGAACTTGCGGCGCAGGTTGAGCAGGCGCTCGCGCTCGGTGTCCATCTCGTGCATCGCGAGCTCGCACGCCTTGCCGAAGCCGACGATGCCGGTGACATTCAGCGTGCCCGAGCGCATGCCGCGCTCGTGTCCGCCGCCGTCCTGGATCGCCTCGAGGCGCACGCGCGGGTTGCGGCGGCGCACATACAGGGCGCCCACGCCCTTCGGCCCGTACATCTTGTGGCCCGACCACGACATGAGGTCGATGTTGTCCTTGTCGACGTTGGTCGGCATCTTCCCGACCCACTGCGTCGCGTCGGTGTGGAAGATCGCCCCACGCTCATGGCAGAGGGCGCCGATCTCGGGCACCTCATTGATGGTGCCGATCTCGTTGTTCGCCCACATGATCGATACCAGGATGGTGTCCTCGCGCATCGCCTCGGCGACCATCGCGCGGGTGATCACGCCATCCGGCGGCGGCTGCAGGAAGGTGACGTCGAAGCCTTCGTTCTGGAGACGCTTGCAAGGGTCGAGCACGGCCTTGTGCTCGTGCGCGGCGGCGATGATGTGGCCGCGGTTCTTGCTGCCCTCGGGAGCCTTCGCGTACATGCGCGCGGCACCCTTGATCGCCAGGTTGTTCGACTCGGTGGAGCCGCTCGTCCAGACGATCTCCTTCGGGCTCGCGCCGATGAGCGCGGCGGCTTGCTCGCGCGCCTTGTCGACGCCGTCCTCGCCTTCCCAGCCGAACTTGTGGTTGCGGCTGGCGGAGTTGCCGAACTTCTCGGTGAAGTAGGGAAGCATCGCCTCGACCACTCGGGGATCGGTGCGGGTGGTGGCGGCGTTGTCCATGTAGATGGGCAGTTTGACTGCCATCGGAATCACTCCTCACTCGGGTTTGATTGGACGCCGCCCCATCAGAGGGGCTTGTTGCGACCAAGTCTCATCATAGGGCTTCGACAGCCGAGCGAGAACGGACGCATGGGGGTGTAGAATCACGACCCCGCCATGCGCATCCTCGAGGACCCATCGGAGCTTTCCCAACCTGAGTTTCAGGGCTGCGCGTTCGTCCCCACGATGGGCGCGCTGCACGCAGGGCATGGATCTCTGGTCACGCGGGCAAGGGAGGCTGGCAAGCCGATCGTCGTCAGCATCTTCGTGAACCCCACCCAGTTCGGCCCGAAGGAGGATTACGTCCGATATCCTCGGACTTTGGACTCCGATTGCGCCCTTCTGGAGCCGCTCGGAGCCTCCGCCGTCTTCGTTCCTTCGGTCGAGGCGATCTACCCCCGTGGGCTCGAAGCCGCGCGCTCGGAGGCTGCGGCGTTCCCCCTTCCCGATGTTGCCACAAAGCCTGGGCTCGAGGACGCCTGCCGCCCCACCCACTTCGGCGGAGTCGCCCTCGTGGTCGGACGGCTGTTCGACCTCGTTCGACCGTCAGCCGCCTACTTCGGTGAGAAGGACTACCAGCAGCTGCGGTTGGTCCAGGACATGGTCGACGCCGACCGCGCGCGCTTCGGAGACCTGCGGATCGTTCCCTGCGCCACCGTGCGTGAGGGCGACGGACTCGCGATGTCGAGCCGGAACCGCTACCTCTCGAGCGACGAGCGCACTGCGGCGATCGCCCTGTCGCGGGCTCTGCAGATTGCGCACTCGGCGCAGAAGGTTCCGACGGCAGAGCGGCTGATGGCCGACACGCTCGGATCGTTCGGGCTCGAGGTCGAGTACGCGGTCGTGCGCGATGCGCGAACCCTCATGCCAGTGACGGGCTTCGAGCGCCCCACGCGCGCGCTCATCGCCGCGCGGCTGGGCAGCACGCGTCTGATCGACAACGCTGCCATGACCGTCTGGCGCTAGGCTCCCAAGCCTTGGAAATGCGGCGCTTCGCGCGGAGGCCACGCAACCATCGGTACACTCTCCACGGAGGCTCTTTCATGACCGTCAAGCGCCACGCACTCTTCGCCCTTTCCCTCGCCGCCTGCATCGCCCTCGCGGGACCCGCGCCCATCGGCGGTTCGCTCGCCCTCGCCCAGCAGGACGCGGGCAACACGAAGGAGAAGCAAGCGAAGCCGACGAAGCCGTCGAAGGCCGAGCAGGACGCCGCCAAGGCGCGCGCCAAGTGGTTCGAGAAGCTCGAGAAGGATGACCGTGCTGCGATCGACGAAGCGGTCGGTTTCGCGGCACCGGCGATCCCCGAGGGCGTCGAGTTCCTCAACGCCAACTTCAAGGCCATGAAGGAGCTCCGCGGCAAGGTCGTCGTCGTCCAGACCTTCACCTCCAAGACGGGCGGCGGTCTCGCCGTCGTGGACAAGGCGAAGGCCGCGGTCGAAGAGGCGAAGCTGACGGCAGGCGATGTGGTCGTGCTGGCGGTCCACACCCCCGAGGCGATCGAGAAGGCGAAGTCCGCGATC
Source organism: Planctomycetota bacterium (assembly GCA_041183345.1). Taxonomy (GTDB): domain Bacteria; phylum Planctomycetota; class Phycisphaerae; order Phycisphaerales; family SM1A02; genus QWPT01. Next base: position 28,689 of record JBEGLX010000021.1, on the reverse strand, counting down.
GAGAAGAAGAAGCTCGAGCTGCCGATCCTGCTCGATACCGACGGTGAGTTCTGCGACGCGCTCGGCGCGTATCGCAAGCCGATCGCGTTCATCGTCGACCGACAGGGCAATGTGCGCTACGGGGGACTGAGCGCGGAGGGCATCACCGGCGCCGCGAAGGAGCTCGCTGCGGAGAAGTACGACGAGACGGTCGAGGCCAAGGAGCGCAGCGCCAAGCCGATGACATCCACCGTGGCCTTCCCCACCTTCACGGCATCCGTGGGAAGCGCAGCGGACCTGCGTGGGAAGCCTGGACCGGCGCCTGCGATCCAGGAATGGTGGAACGGTGCGCCGAACACCCAGGGGAAGCTCGTCGTGATCGACTTCTGGGCGACCTGGTGCGGCCCGTGCCGGCAGGCGATCCCGCACATGAACGAGATCGCGATGGCCTATCCGAACGATGTCGCCTGCATGGGCATCTCCGATGAGAGCAAGTCGAACTTCGAGGAAGGCTGCATCAAGCACCGAATCGGCAAGAGCGACTTCAAGTACGCGGTCGGCATCGATCCACAGGCGCGGATGAAGAATGTCTTCCAGATCCGCGGGATCCCCCATGTCGCGATCATGTCGTCGGACGGAGTCGTCCGATGGCAAGGTCATCCGATGTCGCTGACTCCGGACGTGATGAACCAGCTCATCGCCGCCAATCGGCAGCTCGTCGGCGCCAACGCCATCGGTGGATCCAACCGATGGTCGAAGACGAAGCGCTGACCCGCGCGAACCGATGAGACACCGCGCTGCCCGATGCCTCCCCGAGGGGGGGCACGGGCAGGTATCTTTCTGGACTTCCCGAGAAGCCATGCCCAAGACGCCCGCCACGAAGTCCCGTCCGTCCCGCAGCCGCAAGAAGACCCGTCGGGGCGTGTGGCGCACCGCCGCCAACAGCGACCGTCACGACCTCTACGAACTCGCGGTGCAGGAGGTCGTGAGCGAGTGCGACTTCATCGACCGCGTGTGGCGCTCGCTGCGCGGACGCCACGCGAGCACGATGCGCGAGGATTTCTGCGGCACCGCCAAGGCGTGCACCGAGTGGGCGCGTCGGCGCGCGACGAACCACGCGATCGGCGTCGACCTCGACAAGTCGGTGATCCTCTGGGGCGAGCACAGGCACCGCGCCAACCTGCCCGAGTCGATCTCGTCGCGGATCACCGTGCTGCAGGCGGACGTCATGACGGTGGAGACGCCGCGGGTCGACACGATCGTCGCGATGAACTTCAGCTACTTCATCTTCAAGAAGCGCGAGGTGCTGGTGAAGTACTTCCGCCGCGTGTTCGAGTCGCTCGCCGACGACGGCCTCTTCTTCTGCGACGCCTACGGCGGCAGCGAGGCGCACGCGGAGAAGGAAGAGGACCGCGCCTGCGACGGCTTCACCTACGTGTGGGACCAGAACAAGTACAACCCGATCACGGGCGATGTGACCAACTACATCCACTTCCGATTCCCGGATGGCAGCGAGCTGAAGCGCGCATTTGCGTACCACTGGCGGCTCTACAGCCTGCCGGAGATCCAGGACGCGCTGCGCGAGGCGGGCTTCGCGCGCTCGCGCGTGTACTGGGAAGGCACCGACAGCAAGGGCGGCGGGAACGGCATCTTCCGCGAGTCGACGCGGGGCGAGGCCTGCGAGGGCTGGATCGCCTACATCGTCGCCGAGAAGCGCGCGCGCGGCAAGAAGGCGAAGCGATGACGCGCGCGTTCCCCGATACGGCGCTGGCTGCGGACATCGCGGCAGGACTCGCGCGCGTGGAGACGCTCTTCGAGCAGCAGCTTTCGAGCGAGTTTCCCGCCGTGAACGACCTGTGCCGGCATGTCGAGCGCTATCGGGGCAAGATGCTGCGCCCGACGCTCGTGATCGTGACCGGCCTCGCCTTCACCAAGGACGGCGAGCCACTGCGACCCGAGCATGACATCATCGCGGCGACCGTGGAGATGATCCACATGGCGACGCTGGTCCACGACGACGTCCTCGACGAGGCGGAGATCCGCCGGCGCGGCGAGACGGTGAACTTCCTCCGCGGCAACGAGACCGCGGTGATGCTCGGCGACTACCTGATCTCGAACGCGTTCCACCTGTGCTCGCGCGCGGGCGATCCGGCGCTCAACCTGCGGCTCGGCGAGGTGACGAACACGCTCTGCGAGGGCGAGCTCGTGCAGCTCTCGCGGCGGCACGACATGTCGCTGGACGCGAACACGTACTTCGAGATCGTGCGGCGCAAGACCGCGGTGCTCGTGGGCGCTGCGTGCGAGCTGGGCACGCGGCTGGCGGGCGGAAGCGCAGCGGAGAGCGCCGCGATGCGCGCGTTCGGCGAGCATCTTGGCGTCGCCTTCCAGATCCAGGACGACCTGCTCGACCTGATGGGCGACGAGGCGACCGTCGGCAAGTCGGTCGGCCGCGACCTCGAGAAAGGCAAGCTCACGCTGCCGATGATCCTGCACATCGCGGGGACAAAGGATGGCGACCGTGCCGCGGCGCTGCGGGCGATCGCTGCGAAGGATGGCGCAGGCCTGCGCGCCGCGCTCGCGCGGTCGGGTTCGATCGAGGCTGCGCGCGATGAAGCGAAGCGCATCGTCGCCGAGGCGAAGCTCGGCTTGCCGCAGACGCGGCGCGCGCACTCGCGCGAGCTGCTGCTTGAGCTTGCCGACCGCGTGGTCGCCCGTGATTCATAGGTCATCAGAGGTGTTGGCCGCGCGGTCAGCCCGTCCACGCGCTCAGGATCGCGGCAAGATCGCCAGCGCCGACCATGCCGTTTCCATCGCAATCGGCCGTGCCGCCGGCGACGCCCCACTGGTCGAGCACGATGGCGAGGTCGATCGAGCTCACGCGACCGTCGCGGTTCAGGTCCTCGGCAACGAAGCACGCAGCCTCGGCGACGGCGACGCAGGCTTCATCCCACGCGACGTCGCAGCAGTAGGCGTCGGCGACGCAGATCGCCACGCAGCACTCGGCATCGGCGCAGGCAGGCGTCTGGTGCGGGACGGTGCAGCTGCCCGCGGTCGGTGAACCGCAGACGGGAAGGTCGGGGCAGCCCGCATCGCAGTACATGGTGGCAATGACGACGCACAGCTCGTCCCAGGCGACGTCGCAGCAGTAGGCGTCGATCGCGCAGGCGCATGACGAGATCACGGGGCTGTCGCAGGACGGACCGCCGGTCGCGCAGCACGCATGCGAGTTGTCGGGTGCCTCGCCGATGAGGATGTCGTCGATCGAGGCGGAGTTCGCCACGCTCGAGCCCGAGGAGAAGCGGAAGCGCACGCTGGTGAGTCCAGCGAGGGGCGACAGGTCGAGCTCGACGGGCGCGCAGCCGCCCGCGAAGGAGATCGGCGCCGTCCAGCCCGTGGTCCAGCTCACGCCATCGATCGAGTAGTCGAGCTTGGGGCCGAGCGTGCCGCTCGCCTTCGAGTAGGTGAAGAGGAGCGTCGGCGCCGCGAATTGCGAGAGATCGAGGCAGCGCGTCACGACGGCGGAGTACGGGAATCCGGTGGCGAACTTCATCGCCATGTCGGTCGAGCTTCCGCAGCCGAGACCCGTGGTCAGGCTCGGCGCGCTGCCTTCGCAGGTCTCGAGGAGCGTTGGGAAGCGCGAGCAGATCGTGCCCGCGGAGTAGGCCGTGCCGAAGTCAAGCGCGAAGGACTGGAGACAGGCGCCGCCACCCGCGCACGAGCCGCAGTCGTACTGCGAGATGCCCGCGATGCACTGAGCGTCCCACTCGGACTCGCAGCAGAATGGATCGATCGCGCACACGCAGGCGGCGACGGCGCTGTCGCTGCAGCCCGGGCCGCCCGTCGTGCAGCAACCGTGTCCGCCCGTCGTGCAGCAGCCGATGCGGCGGATCTCGAGGTCGTCGATCATGATCGCGTTGGCATTGGCGCCGTGGTCGAAGCGGAGGTAGATGCCCTTTGCGCTGCCGAGCGGAATGGTCACGGTGACGCCCTGACAGACGCCGCCCGTCACGCCGAGCGAGCCGAGCGTGTTTGGCGTCAGTGCGCTGCAACTGAGCGTGGTCGCGTTGGTGGTGCCGTACTTGACGATCGTCTGCGACGCGGAGAACTGCGAGTACTTGAAGGCGATCTCGATGGCGCTGCAGCCCGCGTTGCCGACCGAGATCCCGATGAGCGGATCATCCGTCGCCGAGTCGAGCTTGAGCGCGCCGCCCGAGTTGCAGAAGCTTGATGTCGCGACGCTCGCGCCGGTAAGGCACCATTGGACGCGAAGGTCGCCCTCGACGAGATCGGTCGGCCCGGACGTCTGCGCGAAGTCGGAGAAGTACATCGCGCAGGACTGCGCGAGAGCGGACCGAGCCAGGCATGCAGCCACCACGCACGCGAGCGTGGCGCGGGCGGCGTCGTGGAGCCTCTTCACGGCGACTGAGCGAGTCACGCCATGAGGATGTCACGGGTTTCAGGCTGTGCTTTCGGCGCGGCAGGCGCGCCTGCAACTCGGCGGTTCGGGGGCGCACAGGCTGCACGGTCGGTACAGATGGAACCGACTCAGGGGACGCAGATGCCCCACGCAGAGAGCATCTCGGCGAGGTCGTTAGCGTCGACGGTCCCGTTGTGGGTCACGTCGCCCCGACCCGTCGGCCCCGTTGGCCCCCACGATGCGAGAAGTTCGGCGAGATCGATGCCGTCGACGGCGCCATCACCGCTCAGATCCGCGCTGCAGTCGCATACGCCTGCGGTTCCGTCATTGAAGTACGGCCCGCTGACGTTTCGCGGAGTGTTTGCGCACACGAGCGTTCCGCCCATGAGGACACAGCTCTGCATGGTGCCCAATACCCGAACTCCCGCTGCCCCCGAAGCAGTGGTGTTGTTCTGCACGGAGCATCCGCTCATATGAAGGATGCCAGGGATCTGCCCGACGGCGACGTCGGAATTCTCGAAGTGCTCGATCGCGGAGCCGCTGATTCCCGCGTTGTTGTTGAACAGCGTGCATCCTTCGAGCCGCACGATCGCCCCCGCTGTGCGGCCGCCGACCGACTTGAAGGCAGAGCCGCTGCCCGGGCCGGCTTGACCGCATCGATTTCCACTGAAGCTCGAGTTGAGAACGATGCCCGCACACTGGTAGGCGAGGAGGGCACCACCTTCGCTGTTCGCGATATTGGACTGAAAGACGCACGAGTCGACGGAGAGCGCGCTGTTGATGAGATAGACCGCACCGCCAAAGTCGGAGCTGCACTGCTCGAAGCGGCAGTTGCGGATGAATGCATCGGAAGAAGTGCCTAGCACTGCTCCTCCAACGCGGAAGTTCGCACCCGAGACAAGCAAGGAGCCAACAGCGCCCTGCCGGAAGACAAGGCTCTCGATTCCCGCGGTCGCCGGCTCGTTGCCTTCAAATCGCGCGATGCTGGTCGTGAGGCCGACGCCACTCAGGATGGTGGCGTTGGAGGGGGCGCCACGGACGATGACGTCTTTTCCGCGCAGCGAGAACGACTCGTTGAACGTGCCTGCTGCGACCAAGACAACCGCGGTTTGGCCCGCAGGTGCAGCGTCGATCGCGGCTTGGATGGTGGCGAACTCGCCGGGTACTTCGAGGATGAAGTCGCACTGGTTCGTTGGATCGTTCGGGCACTGGTCGTTGCAGTCCGGAGTCCCATCGCTGTCGCTGTCCGTGTCAGCGACGCCGCAGCCACACGTGCCGGGCGCGACCTTCAGCGGGTCGGTCGGGCACTGGTCATTGCAGTCCGCAGTACCGTCGCTGTCGCTGTCCGTGTCAGCAACGCCGCAGCCACACGTGCCGGGCGCGATCTTCAGCGGGTCGTTCGGGCAGCCGTCGTTGCAGTCCGGCGTACCGTCGCTGTCACTGTCCGTGTCGACGACGCCGCAGCCGCATGTGCCGGGCGCGATCTTCAGCGGATCTGTCGGGCACTGGTCATTGCAGTCCGGAGTCCCGTCGCCGTCCGTGTCCGTGTCGGCGACGCCGCAGCCGCACGTTCCGGGCGAAGTCTTCAGCGGATCCGTCGGGCAGCCGTCATTGCAGTCCGGCGTGCCGTCGCTGTCACTGTCCGTGTCGGCGACGCCGCAGCCACACGTGCCGGGCGAAGTCTTCAGCGGATCCGTCGGGCAGCCGTCGTTGCAGTCCGGCGTACCGTCGCTGTCACTGTCCGTGTCGACGACGCCGCAGCCGCATGTGCCAGGTGCAGTCTTCAGCGGATCTGTCGGGCAGCCGTCGTTGCAGTCCGGCGTACCGTCGCTGTCACTGTCCGTGTCGGCGACACCGCAGCCGCATGTGCCAGGCGAAGTCTTCAGCGGATCCGTCGGGCATTCATCGAGGCAATCCGCCACTCCGTCCGCATCCGAGTCGGTATCCACGACGCCGCATCCGCAGACACCGGGCGCGGTTTTCGCGGGATCGCCCGGGCAGCCATCGCAGTCATCAGGCAGCGCATCGCCGTCATCGTTCGGCTCGCAGGCATCCTGAATGCCATCGTTGTCGCAATCAGGCGCTCCGTTCGCAAGGTCGAAGATGTCGGGGATCGAATTGCCGTTGCAGTCGGCGGAGAGATCGGCCGCGCCAATCCGGCCGCGGTAGCCGTCGCTCGGATGCGCGGTCGGCGCCGACGCGAGCAACTGACCGCCCGACGTCGCGACGGCCGAGCCAAAGAAGTCCTGCGCCTCTGCGTCGGCAAGCCCACCGACGGCCAGCGCGAGCCACGATGCGTCGGCTTGCCGCGAGAACAGCTCTGCCTCGCCGGAGAACCCGACCAGGCCTGCGCCGGGGGCGCCGACCGCGAGCGTGACGCCATCGAGCGACACGTCCCAGCCAAAGTTCCCGCCGCTCACTGGGTTCGTCGGGATCGCGGATCCCGTCTTCGTCCATATCGTCGCGACGAGATCGAAGATGTCGACACGGCCGGACTCATAGGCGCCGGTGTTCGCGCCGTAGGCGCCGACCGCGAGCCGCGTTCCACTGATCGAGAGCGACTGGCCGAAGTGCTGGCCGGCATCGGTCTGCGTGGGATAGATCGTGGTCGAGAAGACCCAGTTGAGGGGGGTACGCGTATACAGGTGGACTGCGCCGGCATCGGTGCCGCGGGTATCGTCGAACGGATCGCCCACGGCAAGCCAAGTGTCCGTGATCGCGACGGCCTCACCGAAGCGGTCACCGACCGCAGGCGAGGGATTGCTCAGGGTTGTGAACGCCGCCCACGCGTTCGACACGATGCGATAGGTGACGACGAATCCACCATTGGCGCTTGCGGGTGCGCCGACGGCCAGCGCGTTCGTGGAAAGCGCCACCGACGAGCCGAAGCGCGCGCCACCCGAGTTCGCAGCGGGTACGAGCTTCTGCGCATGCGCCCAGTTCGTGGCGCCCTTCCGGAACACCCAGGCAGCTCCAGCGTCGGTCCCGGACGCATCGTGGCGCGAGGCGCCGGCGACGAGCCAAGTCGCGTTGCCCGCGACCGACTCGCCGAGTTGATCGCCCACGAAGAGGCCCGTGGCGGCCGGTCGCTGGAGGAACGACCACACGCCGGTCGTGCGCTGGAAGATCTCGACCGCACCTGCGTTCGTGCCCTGCCCGTCGGCGCCTCGGATGCCCACGAACAGCAACGAGCCTGCATGCGCGGAGATGTCGCTGCCGAAGACGTCGTACGCAGCAGGCGACGACGACACCAGCGACTGCGGAAGCACGAAGTCCCCCGCCGCAAGCGCGACGGGGGACACGAGGAGCACGGATGCGATCGCGGGGCGAATCATGGGAACACAGCCCTTTGCAGGTAGAGATTAGAGACAGCTGCCCCAGCCCTGGAGGACCAGCGCGAGGTCGCCACCACCCACGGTGCCATCGCCGTCGAGGTCGGCAGCTCCCGGGTTTGGGTCGCCCCACGCCGCGATGATCTCGATCAGGTCATCGACATTCACGGCGCCGTTGCCATCGACATCGCCGAGGCACTCGCAGTCGTCGACGATGTTGTTGTTGTTGGCGTCCTGCTCGGTGCCGCTGTAGATCTCGCACAGGTCGAACGCGCCGTCGCCGTCGCAGTCGGCATTGGCGATCGCAGCGGCGTACTCGCACGAATCGGGAACGCCGCTGTCGTCGCAGTCGCGGGCGAGGCCCGAGGCGATTTCGATCGCATCGTGCGTGCCGTTGGCGTTGCAGTCGACGAGCACGGGATCGGGGATCGAGAGTCCAAAGGCGTACCACTCGTTGTCTGCGCCCTTGGTGGCGTTGTCACCGAGCAGGTTGAAGATCGCGTTGGGCTTGACGCCCGACTTGGTCGTGAGCTGCATGAGAAGCACGCGGCCATTGGCGTCGGTCTGCGCGCCCGGGATCTGGTAGACGATGCCACCCGTCGCGCTGTCGAAGCCGATGGCGCCGCCAGTCGTCTCGAAGGCGGTGAAGTTCATGCCCTGTGCGAGCGCGCCCGAGGTTGCAGCGCAGTCTCCGCCGAGCGTCAGGAAGCTGTCGTACCGCAGCGACGGATCCGCCGAGACGCACGGGTTCTGCGACCCGAGGCTGCCACCCACGGGGCTCTGGAAGAACCCACCGGTCGCGCTGAACGAGATCGGGTCCGTGCTGTCGCCGAAGATGGCGGAGACCGTCGCGCCCGGCGCGGAGAACGTCGCGTAGACACGCCAGCAAACCGCTGTCGAGGGCAGTCCGTTGATGGTGCCCACGATCGGCTTGAGCTCGGCGACGAGACCGGTGAAGTCGACGGTCTGGCAGGAATCGAGGACGCCGTCGTTGTTGGCGTCGCCGTTCGTGAGTTCGCACGAGTCGGGGATGCCATCGGCGTCGCAGTCCGCAGCGCCGCCGGTGATCTCACAGACGTTCGGGATGCCGTCGTTGTCGCAGTCCGGCTGGCACGCGTCGGGGACGCCGTTCGCGTCGCAGTCGCTGCCGCGTCCGTTCACCAGGTCGCACGAGTCGGGAATGCCGTTCATGTTGCAGTCGGGCACGCTTCCGCTGCGGATCTCGCAGACATCGGCCTGACCATTGCCATTGCAGTCCGGCTCGCAGGCATCGACCACGCCGTCGCTGTCGCAGTCGCCGAAGCCGGGCGTGGTCGCCTGACACGAGTCGGGAATGCCGTCCTGATTGCAGTCGATCGCGGGGTTCGCGGTGATGTCGCAGGAGTCGGGCGTCAGGTTGCCGTTGCAGTCGAGCGCCACGCCGCCGAGGATGTCCCACTGGTCATTGGTTCCGTTGCCGTTGCAGTCCTCGGGGCAGGTATCGAGCAGGACATTGCCCGGGTCGTTGTACCAAGTGCCCACCATGTCGGTGCCGAGGTTGCCGCAGAACACGCTCCGTCCGATCGACGGGTAGTTCGAGGCAGTGCTGGTCGAGAGGGCGACCGAACCGCTCGGCGAGGTGTTGCCTTGGAAGAGCGTGTCGGCGAAGTTCGGAATCGAGTGCTCCGAGTACATCACGCCGCCCTGGATCGTGCCGTTGTTGCCAATGTAGGAGCAGTCGGAAATAAACGGCGAGGACTGCCCGGTCATGAACATCGCGCCGCCGTACCGGCTGGAATTGTTCGTGAAGCGAGTGCGGAGCATGGTGGGCGAGGCGAGATCCTCGGTCCAGATGGCGCCGCCGTAGCTTCCGAAGCCGTTTTGATTGCCCGTCGCGGCGTCCTGTGAAGAGCATCCGACTATGCTGCAATCCTCTAGATACGGGCTTGCGCGCTTCACCCAGATGGCGCCGCCGTAGGAGTAGCAGTTCACATATGCGGGGTATCCACAAGAAGAAGTCGTACCCCCCGCCCCAGAAGTGCGGCAAGACGTTACGTTGACACTGCATCGATACGCTCGAAAGTTACAACCATCGCGAGCCAGGAGCATTCCGCCTCGGGCCCGAAGCCCGCTCGCGTTCGGTCCGCAACCGCCACCTGAAAAGGACCCCGTCGATTCACATTTGCATCCCGTCCATGTGCTGTCCATCGCCATAGGGGAGGCGCCGTTCACTAGATAGACGCTGCCGCCGTGCGCCTCCGAATCCGGGTTCGAGTTTCCACCGCGATTGGTGTACGCGTAGCAGTTTGTGAAGCTCGAGTTCCGAATCGTTGGGCTCGACGCATCAAAGTAGAGCGAACCACCGTACGACTTCAAACTCGACGCGGCAGTGTTCCCGCTGAAACTGCAGTAATCCATCGTCCCACCACACGTCAGCAGGTAGATCGCACCGCCATAGCTCTCGTCGCCCGCCTCCTCGCGATTCGAGTTGAACTGCGTGCCGTCGAAATCGATCGTGGTCACCTCCGCGTAGATCGCACCACCCCGCGTGCCAGTCGACTTGTTTCCATTGAACACACAGTTGTTCAGCCTCAGCGTGCTCGTCGTCTTGCTGTAGATCGCTCCGCCGCGATCACTCGCGACATTCGACACGAACTGCGTGTTGTCCACGAACACATTGCCCGTCTGGATCCAGATCGCCGGGCCCTGCGCGGCGGTGTTGCCCAGGAATCGGCAGTTCTTGACCGTCACGCCTGCGGACACGACCTTCATGCCGCCCGTCGGCGAGTTGCGGAAGCTGAAGCCGTCGATGATGGTCCCGGCCTGCGTTTCGCCCGTCTGGGCCGTCAGCAAGTAGCCCGCGGTGCCGAGTGGGTCGAGGATGGTCTGGGTGTACCCGTTCGCACCCTTCAGGGTGATGGCCTTGCCCTTCATGTCCAGGCGCTCGTTGTATGAGCCCGGAGACACAAGGACTGTGTCACCCGCCACAGCCGCGTCGATCGCGGCCTGGATCGTCGCAAACTGCGCTGGCACCAGACGGTCCGCCGCGTGGGTGGCAGCAGCGATGAACGATGCGGCGACCGCCGCACACGCAAGAGCACCAAGACGAGCCATCAGAATCACCTCTTGAGAATTTCCAAGACCGCGCATTCGGGGACGCCGACGCGCATTACCTGATCAAGCGAGACATGCGACGAACCTCGAAGCGCACGCACTCTGAACTTTCACGAATCTTCCGTGCCTGTAGGGGCGACTGGAAACTCAATCCAAACCAGACCATCCACGCAAGCGAAGCGCCTGCATGGGCTTGCATCAACCCTGACCAGGGGGAGTGATTGGAACGCACGACCCCCAGTTGCTCAGCACAAGCGCCAAATCATTGCTGTCGACGACGCCGATGCCATCGACATTCGGGCCACCGCTCACCATGTCACCCCAGGCGACGATCACATCGATGAGGTCGTCCACGTTCACGGCGCCATCTCCGTTCGCATCCGCGACGCAATCGCACTCGTCGGGCTTCCCGTTGTTGTTGCTGTCGGCCGAGCCCGCCGCAAACTCACAGAAGTCGCTGGTGCCGTCGGCATCGCAGTCGACGGTTGCCGTCGCGGACTGACACGCGTCGGGCACGCCATTCAGATCGCAGTCGGTGACGGTGCCCGCCGCGATCTCGAGCGCGTCGTGCTGGCTGTTGCCGTTGCAGTCGACAAGCGCGGGATTGGGGATCGAAAGCCGCATGGCCTGCCACTCGCCGCCTCCAGCCGCCGGCGACTCCTCGCCGACCAGGTTGAACTGCCCGGTCGGCTTCACGCCCGTGTTCGTGGTCAGCTGCATGAGAAGCACGCGCCGATCGGCGCCCGCAGCGACACCATTGGCGGCGACATAGACAATGCCTCCGTTGCTTGGGTTCGATAGCCCCACGCTCCCCGCGGCGAATCCGCTGAAGTCGATGCCGATCTGCGCGAGCGGCGTCCCATCGCCGCACTCCGCACCGACCGTGAGGTAGCTGTCGTAGCGGACATTGGCGGGGGCGCCCGTGCAGGGGATGCCCGTCGGTAGATCACCCGCCTCAGGCGCAGCCGACTGCCAGAAGCCGCCCGCGGCGGTGATGCTCAGGGTGTCCACTGCGTCGCCGAAGATGCCAAGCAGCGTCGCGTCAGCGCTGATGAACCGCGCGTACACACGCCAGCAGACGGCGCCCGTGGGGAGGCCTGTTCCCGGCGCCGTGATGGGAACGATCTCGGTCACGAGTCCCGCGAACTCCGACTGGCATGAATCGGGGATGCCGTCGCCATTTCCATCGATCGCAGGATTCGATGCGATATCACACGCGTCGGGCACCTGATTTGCATTGCAGTCGACGGCCTGCCCCGTGCTGATCTCCCACGAGTCGGTGATGCCGTTCGCATCGCAGTCGCCCGTGCAGGTCTCGAGCATTGTGTTACCCGGCTCGTCGTACCAAGGTCCAACGACATCCACGCCCGAGTTGCCGCAGAACACGCTGGTTCCGATCGATGGTCGGCTCGAGTTCGTCGTCGTCGCGTAGCAGACCGAGCCCGTCGGCGCTGCGTTGTTCTGGAAGAGGCAGCCTGCGAAGTTCGGACCCGAGGCGTCTGATCGAATGACGCCTCCCTGATCCGACCCCGATCCGCCAGCGAAGACGGAGTTCAAGACGAACGGGAACGAGTATGCGAGATGCATGGCACCTCCAGACTTCGCGACCGAGCCAACGAACCGCGTACGCACGATGGTCGGAGCAGACAAGTCCTCCGCCCAGATCACCCCGCCGAAGCTGTCCTGGCTGTTGTTCGGCGACTCATCGACGGCAGCGCAATTGCCAAAGAAGCAATCCTCTAGATACGCATTGGAGCGCTTGAGCCAGAGCGCGCCGCCGTATGCGCTGCTGTACCAGGTTCCACTCGTCGCGGCCCGGCAGCGCGAGCCGTTGAACACGCATCGGTAGAGCCGAGGATGGCAATTCTCGAGACAATGAAAGGTTCCGCCTCGAGGACTGGCGTAATAGAGGTACCCCGATGTGCTCCCCGTGCATTCGGCGCGGGAGTCCACCCAGTCGCAGTCCAAAAACTGCGGCGATGCACCGCTCGCAAGCGCGACGCTTCCCCCACTTGCGCTGCTCCCACCGAAACTCGTGGCGCGACAGCCAGTGAAGCTGCAGTCGCGGACCATCGGGCTGCACGAAGCCACATACAGCGAGCCGCCCGAACTCCCCGAGCCGCCGTTGGCAAGGCTGTCGGTGAACGCGCACGAGTCGATCGAGCCCGAGCAGCCCGCGAGGTAGATCGCGCCACCCGACGCCTGCCCCTGGGCTACAGCGTTCGAGAGGAAGTTGGTGGCGTCAATGTCGATCGGAGTGTTGATCGCGGCGATTGCGCCACCCACCGAATACGCAAGATTGGAGCTGAATTCGCAGGCAGAAACCGCCAACGAAGTCGATGCCTCCACCCAGATGGCGCCTCCGCCTCCCGGGTAGTTCTGCACCGTCTGGTTTTCTCGCAAGACGCACTGCACGAGTGACAACGGGCCGCCCGCTGAGTGCCAGATTGCGCCACCGTTGTAGTTCGCGCGGTTTCCCTCGAAGGTGCAGCCGGTGAAGTGCGCCGAAGAGCCCTGCGCGGAGTAGATCGCCCCGCCTTGGATGCACGGGAAGCCGTTCACGAGGAACGACGATTGCTCGACGACGATCTGGCCCGCCTGCATATTGACCGCCGCACCATACGCTCCGCTCGCGGAGTTTCCCAGAAACCTGCAGTTCCGCACCGTCAATCCTGCCGACACGATCCCAACCGCGCCGGAGACCGAGTTGCGGAATGTGATCCCCTCGATCGTCGTCGCGAGCGTCTCCCCCGTGTTCACCGTCAACAGCACACCCGCGGCCCCAAGCGGATCGATGATGGTTTGCGCGTAGCCGAACTGCCCCTTGACGGTGATCGCCTTGCCCTTGGTGTTCAGGCGCTCATTGTATGCGCCTGGCGAGACCAGCACCGTGTCGCCCGCAATCGCTGCATCGATGGCCGCCTGGATCGTGGCGTACTGCGCAGGCACCAGTCGATCCACTGCGAACGCTGCTGAACCGAGCGACAAAGCGGCCGTAGCGGCACACGCCAAGACACCAAAGCGCGCCATCGATATCACCTCAACAAAGCGTCTGAACCCAAACGCAAGGGCTGTCCGCGGAGACGCCGCGGTAGAGCGGCATCATCTGCCAATCGTGCCGATCTGCAATGCAAGAAACGCTTGATTTGCAAATCAAATGATAGATTCGCTCAAACCTGAGTCACCGATGGACTTGGGGCGGAACGGCGCCTCACCCCCACGCGTTCAGCACCGCAGCGAGGTCGCCCGAGTCCACGGTGCCGCTGCCGTCGATGTCGCCGACGCCCGCGTTGCCCCAGTTGTTGAGGACGAGCGAGAGATCCGCCGAGTCGACGGTGCCGTTGCCGTCGATGTCCTCGGGGCGCGTGGGGCAGCCGGTGGTGAGGATGCGCACGAAGTCGACGCCCGCCTCGACGACGGAGCCGGCGCCGAGGTCGCGCGCCTGGAAGCGCAGGCGCACCGTCGCGCTCGGCGGGACGAAGTCCGCCACGCGGAAGTTCCTCTCGACCCACGCATTCGCGTTCTCGGTGACGTCCTCAAGCGCGACCCACGTCGTGCCGCCGTCACCCGAGATCTGCACGGGCATCGAATCGGCATTCGGCGCGCTGCCCGCGTTGTTCGAGTACCAGCGACGATACGAGATGATGCTGTCGGGATCGCTCGCGTCGAGCAGCGGCGACACGAGCGTGGTCGTGCCGCCATCGATGTCGGCGGCACCGACAGCGCCCCCGACCGCCCCCTGCCCGGTGATCCAGCACAATGCGCCTGCGTCGGCGGAGTCGTTCTCTGGCTGCGCAGCGGTGCCCACGGGATCCACGCGCACCCAGAGCCCCGCCGTCGCGTTGTCGCCGGTCGCGCCGACCGTCCAGCCGTTGTTGGCCTCGAAGGTCTCTTCGAAGGTCACGCTGGTCGAGGTCGCGAGCGTGGAGACGGTCGAGCCAGGCACGTGCGGCCAGCGCCCCGTGCCAACAGAAGTCTGCGCGGTCACGAACCACTGCACGGTCGCGCCGCAGGGGACAGCGCCGAACGACGCGCTGTACGCGCCGTTCGCGCCTGCCGTCATCGTCGTCTGCGTGAACGAACCCGCCGCGCCGACACGCCAGTGGAGCTGCACGCCGTTCGGAGCAAGCGTCCCGCGGATCGCGCGCACCTCAGCCACGATCGGCGCGGGAGCGTCGTACTGCACGCTCGCCGGCGCGCCGCCCGCAAAGCGGATCACGGCGCCATCGATGGTCGCGTCGGCAAGCTCCAGCGCCGCCTGGTAGTTCTCCGTCGCGTTCGGCAGGATCTCGCTGACCGGCATCACGAAGCCGTACGAGCCCGTGTCGCGCACCTCGATCGTGTAGCTCGGCACCCCGTGGGCGCCATAGGCATGGTCGACCGAGCTTCCGCTCGCGACGTACAGCGTCGACGCGATCGGTCCAACGGTGTAGTTCAGCCCGTTCGTGCGGCGGATCGCGTCCTTCATCTCGTTGCCGAGCGCGAGGAACGCCTCGTTGTTCGGAGCAAGCGCCGTGGTGTAGCCCCAGGGCGACAGCACGAGCTGACTGTACGAGTGGAAGTCGATGTGCCCGGCAAGCGTGGTGTTGGCGATGAAGTAGTCGCGCAGCGCGGCACTCTCGGGCTCGCTGAAGGGCGACGGGCCGCGGTACGTGTCGTCGTTCGGAATCGTGCTCGCGCCACCGCCGCCCCACTGGAATGCCCAGTTTCGATTGAGGTCGACGCCGAAGGTGCCGTCGGCGTTGACGCGACGGTTCTTCCGCCAGAGGCGATTGGTCGTCCAGCTGAAGACATAGCCATCTGGGTTGCAGACGGGGATCACGTCGATCCACGCGCGATCAAGCAGCGCGGTGACGCGCGAGTCCGTGCCGTAGTCGTTGACGAGCTCGTTCGCGATGTAGAGCGCGGTCGTTGTCGCGCCCCACTCGCGCGCATGCTGGGTCGCGTTGAAGAGCACGCCAGGGCTGCCGGCCGGCGCCTTGCTGATGCGGATGCCGCGGATCGGGCGTCCCTCGAGCGAGGTGCCGATCGTGAACGGCACGACCAGGTCGGGCCGCTGCGCGACCCACGCATCGAGCTTCGCATAGATCTCGTCGATCGTGCGGAACGCAGCGAAGAAGTCGCCGCCCGCGACGCCACCGTCGCCCGCGTTCATGCGCGCGGCGAACTCGGCTCGGAGCAGCGGTCCGAGATCGGCCACGCACACCTCGAAGGGCACGCCTGACTTCTTCAGCGCCTCGAGCCCGGCCGCGTCGACGATGAAGTCGGCGGGACCGTAGTCGAGCCGGTGCGTGAGCGCGTCCTTCGTGATCGCAAGCAGCGTGCGCAGGTCGCGCGCCGAACGGATGGTCGCGCGGATCACCGACTCCCCATCATGGAAGTTCGGGGGCTCGGCGGCGAGTGCAGGCTGGCCGGAGCCGATGGCGACGGCGGCAAGGAGTGCGAACGCGGCAAGGGCGACTCGACGGAGCAACGACGGCATGCCGACGAGTTTCCCGCTCGACGCCCCCGTCTGCAAGCACGATCCCCCACGGGCACCGACTTTTCCCGTCCGCAGATACACTCGCCACATGCCCGGCTTCCTGCGAATCGCCCTGCTCGCCTGCCTGCTCGCGACCGCTCTTCCGGGCGCAACTGGTTGCGCCACCGCGCGATCGGCGAAGCCCGACCCCGCGGCCCGAACGCTCTACATCTTCGACGGCCACTCGGGAGGCGAGCTGGTCTGGTCGCAGGTTCTCGAACGCGCCGCAGCGGCCGAGGCAACCTTCATCGGCGAGCGCCACGACGATCCGACGGGTCACGCGGTGCAGCTCGCCGTCTACCAGGACCTGCTCGCGCGCTTCCGCGGCACGGCGATCGCGCTCGAGCACCTCGAGCGCGACGAGCAGGCGACGCTCGACCGCTACCTGCGGGGCGAGATCACGCCCGCTGAGTTCATCGACTCGACCGAGAGCCGCAACTGGGCGGGCAAGGACACCTGGGTCCTCTTCTTCCAGCCGCTGGTCGACAGCGCTCGCGAAAACGACTCGCCCGTGATCGCGGCGAACGCACCGCGCGACATCGTGCGGCGCGCGCGCGAGGATGGTCACGACGCACTCGACAAGCTCCCGCAGCCTGAGCGCGCGACCTTCGATGTCCCGGTCACGTCCGCCTCCGACCGCTCATGGAACGCGGCGTGGGAGGCCTACTTCGAGCGCTTCCGCGAGTTCATGTCGGGCGACGACCGCTCCGACGAGGAGGTCGCGCGCGCGCGGAACGTCTTCCTGTCGCAATCGACCTGGGACGGCACGATGGGCGCGTCGGCTGCCAACGCGCTCGCGGCGGGCGCGCCGAAGGTCGTCCTCTGCGCCGGCTGCTTCCACATCGAGCGCGACGGCGGCACCGTGCTCCAGTTCAGGGCGCGCCGCCCCGGCGCCCGCACGCTCACGATCACCGTCTTCGACGACTCGAGCCCCGAGCTCCGCAGCGAGGACCGCGGCGCAGCGGACATCGTGATCTACGGCTTTCCCGTGAAGCGCGCGCCGCGCGGGAACGGCTAGACTGTCAGTCCATTGCGAAGCAGCCGAGAAATCCATGTCGCTCCCTGAGAAGAAGACCACCGCACACGTCGACATCGAGGTCCGCACCAAGCTGCTCTACGTCAAGCTGCTTGGCCCGCAGGTCGGGCAGCGCGAGAGCCCGCTCATCAGCCAGGACGTCGACCCGTATCTCAAGGCCGCTGGCAAGGATCTCAAGCACTTCATCCTCGACATGAAGAGCATCACCTACATGAGCTCGATGGGAATCGGCGTCTGCATCGCCTTCCGCAACAAGGCCGTGGCCGCCGGTGCGAAGCCGATCCTGTTCGGCGCCTCCGCCGAGATGGTCAAGCTGCTGGCGATGATGAAGATCGACCAGATGTACAAGCTCGCGAAGGACCAGGGCGAGCTCGACATCCTGCTGCGCGGCTGAGCCAGCGGCGCTCCAAGCGCATCACTTGCCGCTGCGGCGCATGCGCCCGACGAGGCGCGGCGTGATCATCCAGAGAAGCTCCGCACGTGCACCGGGATTGATCCGCATTGCGAGCGCGGAGCCCTTCTTGAAATCGACCCGCATCGCCTCGGTGCTGCCCCCGAGCAGCCGCGACGCAAGCCGCGAGAGCATTGGCTCGTGCCCGACCCATGCCACCGTGTCGATGCCGCGCATGCCATCAAGCGCGCGGACCAGCGACTCGATGTGCGACTCCGTGCTGCCCTCCCCCGCCTCGAGGCGCTCGAGCCGCGACGGCTTCGGCCAGCGGGTCTCCTCCGCCACGATCTGGGCGGTCTGCCACGCGCGGACATAGCCGCTCGATTCAAGGAGGTCGACATCGTTCAGGGCCCGTCCGAGCCGCTTGGCGAGCACGCGGAACTCCTCGCGCCCCTGCGCCGTGAGCGGACGGCGGGAATCATCGGGCCACGCCGCGGAATCGCGGTCGAAGGCCCGGGCATGACGGATGAGAACGAGGTCCAACAGCTGCCTCCACCGGAGTCCGGACGGGCGGTGACGAATGCCCGCGGTTGTGCGACACTTCCGCACGATATGCCTCGGGTGATCCATCACGACGCGCGGATTCTCACGCTTGCCGGCCCGGCGTCGGGCTCTGGTCCGCGGCGCGGCGCCGCGATGCGCGACCTTGGCGTGATTCCCCGCGGATACATCGTGGTCGAGGACGGCGTGATCGCCGACGTCGGCGCGGGCGAACCGGCGGATCTCGCCGGCGAGCGCCGCGACGCGCGCGGCCGCGTGCTCATGCCGGCGTTCGTCGACTGCCACACGCACGCGTGCTATGCGGGCGACCGCTACGCAGAGACCGCGAAGCGCCTCGCAGGCGTGCCGTATCTCGAGATCCTCGCGGCGGGCGGCGGGATCATGTCGACGGTGCGCGATACGCGTGCAGCCGACCCCGCCGAACTCGCGCGCGGGCTCGGCGCTCGGCTCGACGCGATGCGCCGCACGGGAACGCTCGCCGTCGAGGTGAAGTCGGGCTACGGCCTCGATCTCGACACCGAGCTGCGCATGCTCGACGCCATCGCCGCCGCCGCGCGCACGCGCAGCGAGACGATCGTGCCGACCTTCCTCGGCGCGCATGCGATCGACGGCGACGAGGCGGCCTACTGCGCGCGCGTGGTCGACGAGGTGCTTCCCGCGGTCGTCGCCCGCTTCGGCAGGATCGCCTGCGACGCCTACTGCGAGAAGGGCGCGTGGAGCCCCGCGTGGACCACACGTCTCTTCGAGCGCGCGAGGCAGCTTGGTTGCCCGCTCCGCGTGCACGTCGATCAGTTCAACGAGCTCGGTTTCCTCGAGACCGCGCTCGGGCTCGGCGCGCGCAGCGTCGACCACCTCGAGGCGACGTCGCGCGCGGCGCTGGAGATGGTCGGGCGCTCGGGCACGACCGGCGTGCTGCTCCCCGGCTGCGGGCTCACGCTCGACGGACGCTTCGCCAACGGGCGCGCGATCATCGACGCCGGCGGCTCGGTCGCCATCGCCACCAACTGCAACCCAGGCTCGAGCCCCGTCACCTCGATGCCGCTCGTCATCGCCCTCGCTGCGCGCCACTGCGGGCTCTCGCATGAAGAGGCGATCGTCGCGGCGACCTACAACGCGGCGTGCGTGCTCGGCATCGAGCGCGAGTGCGGCTCGCTCGAGAAGGGCAAGCGCGCCCGCTTCATCGAGCTGCCGACCGCCGACGAGCGCGCCCTCGCCTACGAATGGGGCACGGCAGCGCCTCTCGCCGTCCACTGCGAACCGCGCTAACCTTCCCGTCCCATGCTCGTCACCAAGCCCGCAGACATCGAGGGAGCCACGCTCGCCGCAGCGTGCGTCGTCAAGACGCACGAGCGGCTCGTCGAGTTCCTCCGCGAGGGGCTCACCCTCGCCGAGATCGATGCCTTCGTGGGCAGGACGCTTGCGGACCTCGACGCGCCGAGTTGCTTCGTCGGGTACCGGATCCGCGGGCATCCGCCGTTTCCGTCGCATGCGTGCCTTTCCGTCAACTCATGCGTCGTCCATGGCACGCACGACATGCGCGCGTCGCCGCTTCGCCGCGGAGACCTCATCTCCGTCGATATCGGCGTGCGCCACAAGGGCTGGATCGGCGACGCTGCGTGGACCTATGCGATCAAGGAACGCGACGCGATCGGCGAAGCGCTCATGAAGGCGGGCGTCGAAAGCCTCCGCCGCGGCGTCGAGGCGCTCAAGCCGGGGCGCCCGCTCATCGATTTCGCGAAGGCGGTGCAGGGACACGTCGAGGGCGAGTGCAAGTTCTGCCTCGTCCGCGGCCTCGGCGGGCACGGCTACGGGAAGGACCTCCACGGCCCGCCCTTCGTCTCCAACGTCGTGCCCTCGTATCCGGGCGAATGGCCAGAGGCGTGGAAGCAGATCAAGCCAGGGCTCCTGGTGGCGGTCGAGCCCATGATTGCCGTCTCCAGCTCGGAAACGCGCTCGAACGGACGGGAATGGCCCGTCTTCACCGCCGATGGCTCGATGAGCGTCCACTATGAGGCGGACGTGCTCGTCACGGCGGAGGGACCGGTGAACCTCACCGCAGGTCTCTTCCAGCTGCCTGAAATCGTGGGTTGATCGGAAGAGGGCTGATCGGGGAAAAGTGCCTACGATGGCGTCCCCATGCTCACGATCGCACTGCTTGCAACGTCGTTCGCCGTCGTCCCGCCCACCAAGTCGGAGCCCGTGAAGGACACCCTCCACGGCGTCGAGATCGTCGACGACTACCGCTGGCTCGAGGCCCTCGAGAAGGACTCCTCCGAGGTCACCGAATGGACGACCGTCCAGAACGACTACACGCGCAGCGAGCTCGACAAGCTGCCCTGCCGCGACGCGCTCGCGAAGGAGCTCGAGCCCTGGATGACGCTCGGCGCGATCGGCGCGCCGGTGATGACCGACGCGGGCTACTTCTACTCCGAGCGGACGGGACGCCAGAACCAGGGCGTCGTCAAGTTCCGCGCCACGCGCGACGGTGAGTCGCGCACGCTGCTCGATGTGAACGCACTCGACGCGAACGGCCTGACCAGCCTCGACTGGTGGCGCCCGAACGAGCAAGGCACGCTCATGGCCTTCGGCACCTCGCAGAAGGGCAGCGAGATGAGCGAACTGCGCCTGCTCGATGTCGCGACCGGGAAGTGGCTCGACGATCTCATCACGGGAAAGGTCAGCTTCAGCGGCTGGATGCCAGATGGCAAGAGCTTCTTCTATTCCGGCCTGCGCGACACCAAGGATCCCTACTCGCGCGAGACCCGCCACCACATGGTCGGACGCCTCTCCGCGCAGGACCCGATCGTCGTGAAGCAGGTGAACCCAAGCGAGATCCCCAGCGCCGGTCCGTCGACCGACGGCAAGTGGCTGATCGGCTCGCTCTCGCGCGGCTGGCAGGCGAACGACCTCTGGATCGCGCCGCTTGCGCCGTGGCTTGAGAAGGGCGAACTCAAGAAGACCATGCTCGCGGAGGGACTCGACGGTCGCTTCGAGCCGATCGATGTGATCGGAAACACCCTCTACATGACCACCAGCTTCGGCACGCCGAAGGGAAGCGTGGTTGCCGTCAACCTCAACCACCCCGAGCGCGCGGCATGGAAGACGGTCCTTCCCGAGCGCACCGACATGGTGCTCGAGGGGGTCTCGCTCGCGAAGGACGTCTTCGTGACCAGCTGGTCGAAGGACGTCTGCTCGCGCTTCGAGGTCATGTCGCTTGACGGCAAGGTCCTCCATGAGATCCCGCTCCCCGGGCTCGGCACCGCCAGCGTCTCGACGAGCGAGAAGCGCCACGAGATCTGGGTCAGCTACACGAGCTACGACGCGCCGCGCTCGATCTACCAGTCCGACGCGATGCACCCGAAGCTCATGCTCTGGGCGAAGACCGAGACACCGACCGACCTCTCCGCGTTCACGGTCGAGCAGAAGCGCGCGAAGTCGAAGGACGGCACGCAGGTGCCGATGTTCATCGTCCGCAAGAAGGACCTGAAGCTCGATGGCAACAACCCGACCCTGCTCTACGGCTACGGCGGCTTCAACGTGTCGCTCACGCCGTCGTTCAATCCGACGCTGATCCCGTGGCTCAACGCGGGCGGCGTGTACGTGGTCGCGAACCTGCGCGGCGGCGGCGAGTACGGCGAGGACTGGCACCGCGCCGGCATGCAGGGCAACAAGCAGAACGTGTTCGACGACTTCTACGCCTGCGCCGAGGCGCTCATCGCGCAGAAGTACACGAACCCGAAGCGCCTCGCGATCGAGGGCGGGTCGAACGGCGGCCTGCTCACGGGCGTCGCCAGCACGCAGCGCCCCGATCTCTTCGCGGCTGCGATCGTCGCCGTGCCGCTCCTCGACATGGTGCGCTTCCAGGACTTCCTCATCGCCCGCTACTGGGTGCCCGAGTACGGCTCGAGCGAGGACAAGAAGCAGTTCGAGACGCTGTACGCGTACTCGCCCTACCACAACGTGCGCAAGGGACAGAAGTACCCCGCCCTGCTCGTCACCGCCGGCGAGAACGACTCGCGCGTGCATCCGCTGCACGCACGCAAGTTCGTCGCGCGCATGCAGGCGCTCGCGGCCAACGATCCAACGCAAGATCCGATCATGCTCTGGGTCGACCGCGACGCCGGACACGGCCAGGGCAAGCCCCTCGCGCTGCGCATCCGCGACGAGGTCGACCAGTGGTCGTTCGTCATGAGCCAGACGGGCTGCTGCCGCTGAGCCCCTGAATGAAGGCCCCAATCGCTGCGGTTCTTGCCCCATTGGAGGCGGCAAGGACCGAGAAACCCGATCGACGCTGAAGTCGCGCCGCAGCCGTGCCGATGGCGCTGTCGTGCGCGCGTACGACCTCATATCCATTGGTTCGGGACCCGCCGGCGAGAAGGCCGCGCTGGTCGCGGCTCGATACGGTCGCCGCGCTGCGATCGTCGAGCTGATGCCGCATCCAGGCGGCGCCATGGTGAACACGGGCACCGTCGCCTCGAAGGTGCTGCGCGAGACCGCGCTCGTCGCGAGCGCGCTGCGCCGGAGGCCGATTCCCGGGTACGAGAGCCAGGTGCCGAAGGGCATCTCGATGCAGCGCTTCATGGCGCGGCGCACGCTCGTCCAGATGGAGGAGCACGACCACATCGAGCAGCGGCTCGAGGGCTCGGGCGTCGAGATCATCCACGGACGCGGCGAGATCGTCGACGCAAACACGGTGATGGTCACGCGCGATGACGGCTCGACGCTCGTGCTGACGACCAACTACATCCTCGTCGCGACGGGCTCCTCGCCGTCACGCGGGAAGAACGTCGACTTCGGGCATCCCGCGATCGTCGACGCCGACGGCATCCTCGAGCTCGAGACGATGCCGCAGTCGCTCGTCGTCGTGGGCGCGGGCGTGATCGGCAGCGAGTACGCCAGCATCTTCGCGGAGCTCGGCGTGGCCGTGACGCTCGTCGAGCCGCGCAGCACGATCATGCGGTTCCTCGACGAGGAGATCCGCAACGTGCTCGTGCAGGGCATGGAGGGCGTCGGCATCGCCATCCGCTTCGGACAGGGCGTCGCCAAGGTCGAGGGCCTGCCCGACGGCCGCGCGCGCACGACGCTCGCCGACGGAAGCACGCTCGAGAGCGACTGCGTGCTCTGGTCGCTCGGACGCAACGGAAACACCCGCGGGCTCGGCCTCGAGAACGTCGGCGTCACGCCTGACGAGCGCGGCAACATCAAGGTCGACGCGCATTACCGCACGGCGTGCCCGACGGTGTTCGCCGCCGGAGACGTGATCGGATTTCCCGCGCTCGCGTCGACCAGCATGGAGCAGGGCCGCGTGGCTGCGTGCCATATGTTCGGCGTGCCGTTCCTGTCCAAGGTCGCGGACACGGTCCCGATGGGGATCTACACGATTCCCGCGATCGGATCGGTGGGCCTGACCGAGGAAGAGGCGATCAACGGCGGGCGCGACATCGTCGTCGGCCGCGGGCACTACCGCGACAATCCGCGCGGGCGCATGCTCGGCGACGACCGCGGGCTTCTCAAGGCCGTGTTCGACCGCCACACAAAGGCGCTGCTCGGCGTCTCCGTCGTTGGCGAGGACGCGACCGAGCTCGTCCACTTCGGTCAGATCGCCATCCAGTCGGGGCACTGCATGCAGCACCTCGTCGAGATGTGCCTGAACTACCCGACGCTCACGGAGCTCTACAAGGCCGCCGCGTTCGACGCGATGCAGGCGCTCGAGACGCCCGCCGTGCGCAACGCGGCGTGATGCAGGTGAATCTGAGCCGCTGCGGCCGCTCCCTCTGGTGCTCCTCACGCCAGAGCGAGCAAAGGCGGCGCACCTGAAGCGAGCTCCGCTCGATTCAGCGCGCCGCCGGTTGCGAGCGCTCAAGCACGGCTCAGCTTCGCGTGCTCGACGATGAGCGTCTTCAGCCCGACGGAGCGGAAGGCGATGCGCGCGCGCGTGCCGCCGTAGCCGCGGGCGAGGAACTCGACCTTGCCGATGCCGAAGATCGGGTGTCGCACCATCGAGCCGATGGGAAACATCTCGCCCACGTCCATGTCGCTGAACGCATCGGGATCGTCGTACTCGATGCGTCCACCCGCATAGCGCTCGGTCAGGTCGGTCCGCTGGACGTTCCGCACGGGGATCTCGCGGATGAACTCGCTCTCGATCGACGCCTGGCGGACGCCGCGGACGGTGCGGACCGCGGCGGAACTCACCATCAGGAGACGTTCGGCGCGCGTCATGCCGACGAAGAGCAGGCGCCGCTCCTCCTCGATGCCGTTCTCGCCCTCGCTCGACGCACGCATGTGCGGCAGCAGTCCGTTCTCGACGCCGATGACGGCGACCGTATCGAACTCAAGGCCCTTCGCGGCGTGCAGCGTCATCAGCGTCACGCTGCCCCGCTCCGGATCGATCGCATCGGCGTCGGCAACCAGCGAGACCGTCTCGAGCCAGAGTCGAAGCGCGTCGCCAAGCGTCGGCTGGGCGGGCATGCGCGCGATCACGTCGGCGTCCTCGCCGCCCTCATCTACATCCGCCGTCGGATCGTCGTCGGGAAGGCGGAACTGCGCCGCCGCCGAGACAAGTTCCTCGAGGTTCGCCACGCGATCGCGCTCCTCGATGGTCGAGTGGTCGTCGAGCTTGTCGAGTCCGCTCGTCTCGAGCACCTCGGAGACGAACGAGGCAAGGTCGCCGGGCAGCCGCTCGTCGAGCGCGCGCGCGAAGTCGCGGATCATGGCCACGAACCCGTCGACCGCCTTTCCGATCTTGCCCGACACGATGCCCGCGTTCGCGGCCTGCGCGAACGCCGAGATCAGCGGCAGGCCGTTCGAGACCGCGTATGCTTCGATCTTGCGCACGCTGGTGTCGCCGATGCCGCGCGCAGGCGTGTTGATGATGCGCCGCAGCGAGACCTCGTCGCGCGGATTCGCGCAGATGCGCAGGTATGCGACGGCATCCTTGATCTCCTTGCGGTCGTAGAATGCGGTGCCGCGCGCGACCGTCGACGGGATGTTGCGGCGGCGAAGCGCGTCCTCGACCACGCGCGAGAGTGCGTTCATGCGGTAGAGCACGGCCATCGACCGCCACGGAACGCCGTCCTGTGCGCGCTCAGCAAGCATCTCTGCGACCTTGTCGGCCTCCTCGTGCTCATCGTTCGCCTTCAGGAGCCGCACGGGAAGTCCGTCGCCAAGCCCGGTGGTCAGCTCCTTGTGCTTGCGCTGGCGGTTGTTCGAGATCAGTCCCGCGCTCGCAGCCACGATGTGCGCGGTCGAGCGGAAGTTCTCGCCGAGCGGGATCACGCGCGCGCCAGCGAACTGCTCCTCGAACTCGAGGATGTTGGAGATGTCCGCTCCACGCCAGCCGTAGATCGACTGATCGGGATCGCCGACGACGAACAGGTTCCGCGAGCGCTCGGCGAGCGCGTGGGCGATCACGAACTGCGCGTGGTTCGTGTCCTGGTACTCGTCGACGAGCACCCAGCGGTGACGGTTCTGCAGGGTTTCGCGCACCTCCGTGTCGTTCTTCAGGAGCAGCGCGACCTTGAGGAGCAGGTCGTCGAAGTCGACCGCGTTCGAGCGCGTGAGGGTCTCTTCGTAGGCCTTGTAGGCCTTCGCGACCGAGCGGGTCCAGAAGTCGTTCGCAGATGCGAGGTACGCGGCGGCGTCGAGCAGGCGGTTCTTCGCATCGGAGATCTCCGAGAGCACGCTTGCAGGCGTCCATTGCGTGCTCGAGAGCCCCGCTTCCTCGATCGCGCTCTTGATGGCGTCCTTCTGGTCGCCTGCGTCGTAGATGGAGAAACCAGGCTGCAGTCCGATCCGGTCGCCGAAACGGCGCAGGATCGCCGCGCAGTGCGAGTGGAAGGTCGCGACCACGAGGCCCGTGCGCGAACCATCCTCGCGCGCGACGAGCTGCGAGACGCGCTCGCGCATCTCGCCGGCCGCCTTGTTGGTGAAGGTCAGCGCCAGGATCTGCCACGGCGGGACGCCGCGCGCGATCAGCGTGGCGATGCGTCGCGTGATGACGCGCGTCTTTCCCGATCCAGGTCCCGCAAGCACGAGCGCGGGACCGCTCCCATGCAGCACCGCCTCGCGCTGCGCATCGGTGAGCTGGCCAGCGAGGCTCTCGACGAGAGCCGGATCGAGCTCGTCCCGCAAGCGAACATGTGAGGAGTGGGAGGCTGACAAGGCACGTGTCTCAGTAGCGGCGGTCTCAGGAGAGGCGGCCTCGAGCCCGCGATCCTACGAGCGCGCCAGGCAACATCCGCACGTCCGTACGACACCCGCGGATATCTTGCGGATTCGGGATCTGAAGGACGCTTGTTTGGTTTCCGTTTGGTATCCTATTCGAATGAGCAGCCTCGCGCACGACGGTCGAGCGATCCACCGCACAACTTCTCCACCTGAGAAGCAAGCAGTTCTGTCGGTTGCGTCAGGGCTGTAGCCTTCGGGCGGCCACCGAACCAGCATGAGACCCGTCTGAAGGGCGCGAGCGCGTGCGCGACCGGCAGGAGAGGACGTGCTGGAATCCGTGGCTGTCGGTGTGTGCGGTGGCACCAAAACCACCGGTCTTTTCGACGTGTTTCATGGATTTCGAACGTGATCCGAAAAATCTGGAAAAGAACTACCTCTTGGGGCACTTCTCACTTGCGACCCCAATAGGTTGGGG
The DNA here is from genome assembly GCA_041183345.1 of Planctomycetota bacterium. GTDB lineage: Bacteria > Planctomycetota > Phycisphaerae > Phycisphaerales > SM1A02 > QWPT01. The sequence continues at coordinate 1,715 of JBEGLX010000021.1, read as the reverse complement.
TAGGATCATCCCCGCAGACGACTGGTGGAGCTGTTTGGCCGTCTGCACCGCTCAACTCGAAAGTTCTCGGACCTTTGGGCACTTCTGACTCATCCTGTTGAGTCGCCTGTGAAGTGTCGGAAACCTCCCGCGGACATTCGGGCGATCGGGGCCGAAATCCTCAGACATCTTGGGAGACGCACCTCTGACGGTGGTCTCGAGAGTTTCGACAGGCATCGCCTTGCTTCGACCACGCGTTTGCGGTCGAGGCGCAGGCGTCGTGTGAGAGGCAACAGGTCGCTGGGACGGCGACCTGAAACGGAGGCACTTCGCTTCGTGGCGCATGGTGGCGCGCGAGGTGAGGACCGTGCGGACCGGTGGGGTTCGCGTTCGGTGCGCTGCATGCCAGTTTTGAGCGATACGCAAATCCGCGAGCTCGTGCATATCGAGCCCTTCGCGTCCAACGAGAAGCGCCCAGGCGTGGTGAGCTACGGGGTCTCGAGCTACGGGTACGACGTTCGCGTCGGTACCAAGTTCAAGATCTTCACCAATGCCACCAGTGGTGGCACTGCTGTTGTCGATCCCAAGAACTTCACCAACGACCTCTTTGTGACCATCGACACCGCTCAGACGGGTCGCGACCACATCATCATCCCGCCGAACTCGTTCGCGCTCGCGGAAACGGTCGAGGAGATCCGCGTGCCCCGCGATGTCCTCGCCATCTGCGTCGGCAAGTCGACGTACGCGCGCTGCGGCATCATCGTGAACGTCACCCCGCTCGAGCCCGAGTGGCGCGGCAAGGTCACGATCGAGATCTCGAACACCACTCCCCTCCCGGCGAAGATCTACGCCAACGAGGGCATCGCGCAGATGGTCTTCCTCAAGGCCGACCGCATCTGCGCCACCAGCTACGCCGACAAGAAGGGCAAGTACCAGGACCAGGCGGGGCTCACCCTGCCGATGGTCGACGGACTTGCATCCGCCGACGCGCGCCAAGCCAGCAGCTGTTGCGGCGGGCGCGTGCCAGCCGGCGCCCATTGACCTCGACCCCTTTTGGCTGAGCCCGCACGTCGTATGCGGGCGCAGCCGTTGCATCAGTCTCGTTCGACAAACTCTCCGACAGCACCACCATCTCAGCCCGATCGATCGCGCAGGAAGCAGAAGACAATGAAGATCTCGCGACGCTTCACCAAGTCCGGACAGAACGTATACGACACCCTCGAGTGGTCCACCCGCTCCAGCCGCATCTCGAACTCCGACGGCTCGACCGTCTTCGAGATGAAGGACGCGGAGATCCCCGCCTCGTGGAGCCAACTTGCGACCGACATCGTGGTCAGCAAGTACTTCCGCAAGGCGGGCGTCCCCCAGTTCAACGCCGATGGCACCCCTGTGCTCGATGGCAACGGCAAGCCCGTCACCGGCCCCGAGAAGTCGGTGCGCCAGGTCGTGCACCGCCTCGCTGGCTGCTGGACGCACTGGGGCGAGAAGTTCGGCTACTTCTCGACGAAGCGCGACGCTGAGGCGTTCTACGACGAGCTCGCGTACATGCTCCTGAACCAGATTGCCGCGCCGAACAGCCCGCAGTGGTTCAACACCGGCCTGAACTACGCCTACGGCATCTCCGGTCCCGCGCAGGGCCACTGGATCGCCGATCACCGCACGGGCGCGACCAAGCTCGCGAGCGATGCGTACACGCACCCGCAGCCGCACGCGTGCTTCATCCAGGCGGTGAAGGA
>JBEGLX010000020.1:0-46191 GCA_041183345.1 Planctomycetota bacterium | reverse complement strand
TGCGGCTGATCGATTCGTATCGCCGCTCCAAAGGCTACTCGCCGACCATGCAAGAGCTCGCCGATCAGCTCGGAGTGAGCAAGGTCACGGTGTTCGAGCACGTCGAGGCGCTGATCAAGAAGGGCGCGCTCGAACGCGATTCGAACAAAGCTCGCTCTTTGACGCTGCAGCCTGACGTCGTACTGCCGGATGGCGAAGAGGACGAGGCGCCGCCGCGCCAGATCCATGGGGAGACCATCGCGTCACTCTCCTTCCCTTTGGTGGGCAAGGTCGCGGCTGGCCTTCCGATCGAAAAGTTCGAGCAGCGCGAGTCGCTGTCGCTTGAGGAGCTTTTTGGCCCGCGCGTGAGCGGGAAGCGCTCGGGGAGCGGAACGACGTTCGCGCTCCAGGTCGACGGCATGTCGATGCGCGACGAGGGCATCTTCGATGGCGACTACGTTCTCGTGGACCAGCGCACCACCGCACGCAATGGCGAGCGCGTGGTGGCTCTCCTGCCTGACGGCGAGACCACGCTGAAGACCTTCTTCAAGGAGAAGGACGGGCGTATCCGGCTCCAGCCCGCGAACCCGGAGTTCAAGCCGATCATCGTCAACCACTGTGAGATCCAAGGTGTCGTCGTCGGCGTCCTCAGGCGGTACTGATCGAGTCGATCAGCTTCGGATAGGCTCGCGAGATAACTGGCGAACCAACGAAAGCGCCGCATCGACGGCGCTTTCGTTCTTCTCCAGCGCCTCCGTCATCGCTCGCACGATCGCGCTACCGACGATTGCGCCATCGGCGTCGCGACCGACCACCGCGACGTGCTCCGCAGTGGAGATTCCAAAGCCCGCCGCGATGGGCGCGGCGCTCAGCGCTCGCAGCTCCCGCGCGCGTGCGCCGATCTCCGGCGCTTCGGCGCTGACACCCGTGACCCCCGCGCGCGCGAGGAGATAGACGAAGCCCGTTGAAAGCGCGGCGACGGCGCGAACGCGCTCAGCACTGCTCGACGGTGAGACGAGCCCGCAGAATCCGGCGCCGTGCGATGAGGCGATGCGCGACAACGCCGCAGCATCCACTGGATCGGCGTCGGGCACGATGAACCCTGCGAAGCCAGATGCCACAGCGTCCTCGATGAAGCGCGTCACACCGATACGGTGCACGATCGAATGGGAGACCATTGCGAGGACGGGGACCGTCGGCCCGGCTGACCGCACGCACTCGAAGATCGCCGCAGGGTTCACGCCCGCGAGCAGCGCGCGGTGCATCGACTCTGCGATCACAGGGCCGTCGGCGATGGGATCGCTGAATGGGAATCCAACCTCGATGAGATCCGCCCCGGCCGCGGGGAGCTCGGCAAGCAGCCGGGCCGTTGTAGCGAGATCGGGATAGCCTGCGGTCACGAACGGCAGCAGCGCGCAGCGCTGGCGCGCTTTGGCCCGAGCGAAGGCATCGCGAATGCGCGCTGCACCGCCCGAACCTGAGTGAGCTTGTCCGCTCGGGGCGTCGATCATGGCGTTCATCCGGGTGCCTTGAATCCAAGCCGTGAGAGCGCTGGGGCACAGCGGCCGGCAACCGCACGCGCGATGCGCTCGGTCGCCTCAGGATCCGCCGGTGCGCGCTCCTTGCGCGCCGTCGCGCGATATCGATCCGCGAGCGCCCAGCTGGTGGTGCTGTCATCCGATGCATGTCGCGGCACCACGTGGATGTGGAGATGGCGGACCGCCTCGTTGAAGCTGATGGTGTAGGTTCGCTCGCAGTTGGTCTCTGCGCGAACCGCCCGCGCGACCTCTGCGAGGACGACTCCGAGCTCAGCCTGCTCCTCCGCGGGTAGCTCATCCAGCCCGCCGAGGTGACTTCGGCTGGCGACCATCATCCAGCCCTCCAGGGCGATTGGATCGGCGTGACGGAGCAGCCACCATCGGGGGCTCTCAAGGTAAATCGTCTGCTTGCGGAGGCAGAATGGGCAGTCTGGGCTTGCGTGGCTCATACCTTGAACCCCTCCGGGCCGCCGTCCTTGATGTACTTGTCGCTGATCGCCTTCGTGAGGTCGACGTCGCAGATGTTGGCGAGGGTGGCGAGCCACGCAACGACATCGGCGAACTCCCCCTCCAGGTTCGCCTTGTCGAGCTTGCCGCGCTCACGGTTCGCGATCGCATGGGCGAGCTCACCGACCTCCTCGACGAACCAGAGGTAGGTTCCTGGCGCCCCCCGCGCGCTGTCGGTCTCGTAGTACTTGTCGCGGATGAGCTGCTGGAACTCGCGGATCGTCATGGTGTCTGGCTCCTCTGGCGCCCTCGGTGGAGTGGCGACCGGCTGGCGGACGGAACGCAGCGAGCCCCTTTCGGGGCTCGCGCAGCACTCCATCTCAAACGTCCATGGCGGGGCTCGAACCTGCAACCTTTGCCTTCGGAGGGCAACGCTCTATCCAATTGAGCTACATGGACAACGCGCGAAGTGTAGCACGGGAAACCGCCGTACACTCCCGCCTTCGATGTCGCTGAAGGAGCCCGATTTGCACGCGGAGAGCCATACGCTGGCGAACCAGCCGGTGCGCGCGATCCCGATCGGCGGACTGACGTTCTTTGCCTCGCTGGGGACAGGCATCCTGTGGAACGCGCTCTACTTCATCGCGGAGAGCGAGTATGGCTTCACGGAGCGCGACAGCATGCTGCTCGCGTTCCTGAACGGCATCTTCTATACGGTGGTGGCCGTGAACGCGGGGCGCGTGGTTCGGCTCCTCGAGCGGCGCCTCTCGCCGCGCGGCGCGCTCGGCGTCATCCTCGCCATCCAGGCGCTGCTCGCGCCGTTGGTGCTGGTCCCGAACGAGACGGTGCTCTGGGTCACCGCGATCACGCTGACCGCCTTTGGCGCGCTGCAGTGGCCGATCGTGCAGCACTACCTGGCGTCCGGCCGGCACGGACCGGAGATGCGGAACGCGATCGGCTGGTGGAACGCATCATGGATGGCCGCGACGGCGATCGGACTCGCGGCCGCGGGGCCACTCAAGCAGGCCGACCTCATGAAGTGGGCGATTCCGTCGCTGCTTCCCATCAACATGGTCGCCCTGCTCTTCCTCGCGAAGTTTCCCGCTCACCCTGCCCATCACGATGATGCGGAACGGTCGCGCCACGTGCCGCCGACCTATCGCCCGCTGCTCAGCGCCGCGCGCGTGCTTCACCCGATGGGCTACCTCGTCATCGGCGCGCTCTCGCCGATCCTGCCCTATCTCTTCAATGCGCTCGCGACCGAGCCAGCTCTGCGCGCGCCGATCGGCGCCACGTGGCACGTCGCCAGACTGGTCGCGGTGATCGTTCTCTGGCAGACGGCGTTCTGGCACGGGCGCGCGGCAAGCCTCGTCACGGCGGGGCTGCTTCTCGCGCTCGGCTTTGCGATCGCGGTCGCTGCGCCGAGCGAGCCTGTCCTGATCGTCGGGCTCGCCGCGCTCGGGCTCGGCCAAGGCGCGATCTACTACAGCGCCATCTACTACGGGCTGGCGGTCGGCGGCGCCGAGGTCGATGCAGGCGGCATCCACGAAGCGCTCGTCGGCGCCGGCTACTTCCTCGGTCCTGCGCTTGGCTTGCTTTCGCTGTCCGCAGGCGGCGGTCCGTCGGTCTTCATCGGGCTCGTGCTGGGCGTGCTCGCCGTCGGCTTCACGGTCGCCGTCGTGCGCGCGGGTCGTGCGAGAAGCCAGTCGATCGCGGCCGGCAGCACCTGATCAACGACGAGCGTGTGCCCCTCATCCTTGATTTCCGAGATCTCGATGTCGAGACCGCGTTCGCGCGCGTTCTCGACGCTCGCGCGCATGCGACTTGCCGCGAAGATCGGGTCGAGCTCGGCCAGATAGACCGCGCGCGGCGCTGCAGCGCGATCCCGCGCGCCATCGGAGAAGCCGGCGATGCATGCAGCTCCAGCGACGAGGGGTTCGCTTCCCACCGCGAGCCGCGAGGCCGCCATCGCGCCCATCGAGTGTCCTACGAGGAGGACGCGCGAGCGGTCGACGGGCATGTCGCGCGCGACTTCATCGACGAAGCGCTCGAAGAGCCTCGGGCTGATGCTGAACGGAATCGTCGGCGGCGAGACCAGCGCGAACTTGCGTTCGTAGGCGAGCTTCGCCAGAGTGCCGTCGCCGTAGCCATCGAAGAACATGTTCTCGTCGCCGCCCGCGCCATGGAATGCCACCACGAGCGGAAATGGACCATCACCTTCGGGGCAATACTGTCGCGTCGGCAGGTCGATCCCGAGCGCTCGGTAGACGCGCCAGAGTTCACCGCGTCTTCCGTACGGACGCTTGCCCGCCTCGGCGTCGGTCACTTCCTGCTCGACCGCTGTGGCGAGCGCAGGGATGTCGGCGAGGAATGAGGCGCTCTGCGCACGGTTCGCGTCCTGCGAAAGCAGCGCAGCGCGTGCCTTCAGCGACGCAAGACTGGAGGCGTCCACGGTGTCCGCCTTCTCAAGCGCCGCAATGCGGGTCGCGATCGCGGCACTGCGGGCGTCGAGCCCGCCCTTCAGGGAATACGCCTTCCCCACGGGGATGTCACCGAGGTGCTCGAACATCAGGAAGAGATCGATCGGACCCTCGTGCATCTTCGCAGGAAGGGACACCGTGAGCTCGCGCTGATACGGCAGCTCGATGCGGACCGGCCCTGCGAGAAAGACCGCGGCGACGGGCTGGGATCCCTCCGCCATGCCGTCGAGCTTGATGGCACTCACCGTGAGGGTCGTCGCAGCATCCGAGCCCGCGGTGATCACCCGCGGCGTCAGCGCGAATCGATGGCCGACGAGATAGAGCAGTTCGTCGCGCGCCTCGGGAGCGAGCGCGAGGACGTCCGCCTCAAGGTTCGCAAGCGCGGTCAGCGCGCGATTGAATAGGCCCCCGAAGAACTCGTCAGTCAGCCCATCGAAGCCCTTGTTGAGGGCGACGCGGTTCTCCGGTGTCTTCGGAAGGCGCTGGGCAAGCCGATCGATCCGCACGTACGCCGCCGCGAGGTCTGCGCGATCGGGAGGCACGGCGAGCGCCGTGGCGGAGGCAAGAAGGCAAGCCGCGACTGCTGCGATGCGTCTCATGGTGCGCCGATTCTCGCAGCCTCGGCTGCGGGCTTCAAGTTGCCTTCGACTTCGAGATGGTCGAGAGCGCGCCGAGCGCACGTTCGCGCGCCATGCCGTGCTCGACGATCGGGTTCGGGTAGGTCTCGCCAAGCGTCACGCCCGCGCCCGCGAGCGCAAGCGGCGGCGCCTCCCATGGCTCGAGGGCGAACTTCGCGGGGACGCGTGCGAGTTCAGGCACCCACCGCTTGATGTAGGTGGCGTCGGCGTCGAACTTCTCCGCCTGCGAGGTCGGGTTGAAGATGCGGAAGTACGGCGCCGCGTCGGCGCCGCAGCCGCCTGCCCACTGCCAGCCAAGCGAGTTGTTGGCGAGGTCGGCGTCGACGAGCGTATCCCAGAACCAGCGCGCGCCGTCCTGCCAGGGGAGCAGCAGATGCTTGACGAGGAAGCTCGCGACCACCATGCGGACGCGGTTGTGCATCCAGCCCGTCGTCCAGAGCTGCCGCATGCCGGCATCGACCAGCGGATATCCCGTCTGCCCGCGCTGCCATGCCTTCAGCCCTGCAGCGTCCTTCCTCCACGGGAAGCGCGCAAACTCTGGGCGAAGCGGCTTGAGATCGGTGTGCTTGAAGTGGACCAGCACGTGGGTCGCGAACTCGCGCCACAGGAGCTCGGCATGGAACTTGTCGGTGCTGGCGGGCGGCGAGTTCTTCGCCGACGCCGCCGCGTGCCACGCACGGCGGATGCCGACTTCGCCGAAGGCAAGGTGCGGCGAAAGAAGGCTCGTGCCTATGGTCGACGGCTCATCGCGGCCGGTCGGGTATGCCGCCAGCGCGGTCTCGTTGAAGCGCTTGAGGTGCGACTGTGCGCCCTGCTCTCCGGGCGTCCAGAGTTCGGGGAATCGCTTCGCCCAATCGAGCTTCGGCTCGAGGTCGAGCGATGCGATCGAGACGCCCTTTGGCGCGCCGTCGGCGGGCGGAAGCGACGTGGGCGCGGACTTCGGCTGCGCGGGCGTGCCGCGGGCGCGCACGTTCCTCGAGAACGGCGTGTAGACCTGGTAGGGATTGCCCGTCTGCGTCGCGATCTCCTCGGGGTCGAAAAGATGGTTTGCGAGGTAGGCGCTCCACTTGATGCCGGCGCTGTCGAGCGCTCCCTCGACGCGCGACTCCTGGGCGAGCGCCGCTGGCTCGAAGCGCCGCGACCACACCACCTCGGTCGCGCCGAGCTTGCGGGCGAGATCGCTCAGGATCTTCGCCGTCTCTCCTTCGAGGATGACGAGGCGCGAACCCACCTGCTCGAGCGCGCGTGCGTGGCTGGCGAGGCTGCGTGCAAGCCACCACTTCTGCGCGCCGCCCAGCTGCCACGGCGCCTCCTCATCGGGCGCATGCACGTACACAGGAAGCAGCGCATCGGACCGCAGCGCCCGCTGCAGCGTGGGGTTGTCATCAAGCCGCAGGTCGCGGCGGATCCACCAGATCGTCTTCACGCTCATGTTCCGGCAGTCTCCTGCGGCATACGTCCGAGTTCAAATCGCAGTGCCTGCTCGAGCGCGCCGTGCTCGAAACGGAACCCCTTCGACTCGAGGACGGCTGGGCGGACGAGAGCACCCTCAAGAAGGAGCCGCTGTCCCATCTCTCCGAACATCAGTCGGACGATCGGCGCTGGAAGCGGCGCAAAGCTCGGACGGCGGAGCACTCGGCCGAGCACGCCCGCGAATCCGCGCTGTGGCAGCGCCATCGGCGCAACCAGATTCACTGGACCGCGGACGGAGTCATCGCGGAGCAGGAACAGGAGGGCGCCGATCACGTCATCGAGCGAGATCCAGCTGAAGCCCTGACGTCCATGTCCAATCGGGCCACCCGCGCCGATGAGGAACGGCGTGAGCATCTTGGCGAGTGCGCCGCCCGATGCCGTGAGCACGACGCCGACGCGGGCGTGCACCACGCGCACGCCCGCCGACTCAGCGGCCTGCGTTGCCCCTTCCCATGCGGCGGTCACATCGGCAAGAAATCCCTCGCCGCGGGTCGAGGACTCGTCCAGGATCCCATCGGGTCGGTTGCCGTAGAACCCGATCGCACTGGCGCTGATGAGCGCCCGCGGCGCACGCGCGCAACGCGCGATCGCACGGGAGATCGCCTGCGTGCCGAGCGTGCGGCTCTCGAGGATCTCGCGCTTGCGGTCCGCAGACCAGCGCTGATCGGCGATGCCCGCGCCCGCGAGATGGACGACAGCGTCAAGTCCTTCAAGGGCGCGTGGATCGACCCCGTTCTCGACATCGCGCGGGTTCCACGCGATCTCGTCCGGCCCCGTCGACTTACCGCGGACGAAGCGCACGACGTCATGTCCGCCCGTCGAGAGCATCGCGCAGAGCTGGCGGCCGACGAGCCCGCTCGCACCCGTGACTCCGACGCGAAGCCTCGCGACGCCAAAGCGGGCATCCAGCTCCGCATGCCGACGGAGATCCGCCCGAGTCCGTTCGTGTCTGAAGCGGAACTGCCGCTCGATCTCTGCGAGCATCCGCCTGCCAATCAGCATGCGCCCGACGCCTCCGAGCGGCAGCTCGAACGCGATCGCGTCACGGAGCTCTGCTTTCCCGTTCAGGTCAGTGAACGTGTGCTCATGGCGCCACGAGCGGAACGGCCCCGACTGTTGCGCGTCGACGAATCGCTTGGGCGGCTCCACGCATTCGTGCCGAGCAAGCAGCGTCGTTCGGATCGGCCCCTTGCGGATGCGAATCTCCGCGATCGCGCCGTCGACGAGCGGCGCTGCCTCGCGCACGACCTCGATCGACTCCCACGGGGGTATCAAGCGATGGATCGCGCCTGATCGGAAGTGCCATGCTCCGAGCTCGGCGGCAGGGCAATCGAACACGGACACCCGTTCGAACTTCAACGCTTCCTCCGAGCGGCATCGCCGAAGAGCTCGGTCTCCGGCGCGCGCGCGCCGCCGTAGGGCTTGCCCTGGATGAGCACATCGCGCAGCGCGACGAACGTGCGCTGGTCGGCGGTGCGGTGCGCATCGCTTCGGCCACGCGCGCTTGCCATGGGGAGCTTCATGCGGGGATTGTCGCCGAGAACGGCGTCGTTGCGGGCAAGGAACGCCCAATAGAGCGGACCAATCGGGCAGTCTTTCCCGGGGGTGAATCGACACGCCGCGCAGGAGTCGCCCATCTTCTCGAGGTACGCCGAGCCGGAGACGTAGGGCTTCGTGGTCATCCGGTCGAAGCCGTAGGTCCCCATGGCGAGCACGTTGGGCTCCACCACCCAGTCCCATGCATCGATGTAGCCGATCCAGAACCAGTCGCAGAGTTCCCGCGGGCTCACGCCGACCAGTGTCGCGATGTTCGAGAGGACCATCAGGCGGGTGATGTGGTGGGTCCATCCCTCCTGCCAGAGGTCGTCGACGACGTGATCCAGGCAGGCCAGTCCGCTCGGGACGCCCCACCACGCGGAGGGCAGCGGCTGCTGCGCATTCAGCCGGTTCGGGCGGGCTCCTCCGTCGATCCCCGCGGGCGGCGGCGCCTTCGGCACCCACGCCTTGCCGGACCAGCGGCTATAGCCCGCGTCGCCCACCAAGGGGAGCGGTTCCTCGCCCTTCGCGCAACCGGAGCGGAAACCGTCGGTCGCGCGGTGCACCTGATAGACGAACTCACGCCAGCCAAGGACTTGCCGGATGAAGCCCTCCTTGCTGGAGAGCGGAAGTTCAAGCTCCGCAACCTCAGCGACGACCTGCGACGGAAGGATCCGATGCAGGTTCATGAGCGCGGAGATGCGGGTGTGGAAGACTCCCCTGCTCTTGCGGCTCATCGCGTCCTCGAACGGACCGAACTGCGGTAGGCACGACTTCTTCGCCCACGACCAGAACCGGGCGATCTCCGCCCGCGTCGCTGGGATCGCGTCGATGTCGAGCATGCCGGGATGCGCGCCGAACTTCGACTCGATCTCCTGCACGACCTCCTCGCGGAGCAATGAACCGGCGAAGGTCGGTGGAGTCGGCGCCGTGGGCGTTCCATCCCAGCGGCGTCGATTGTCGGCGTCGAAGCTGTACTTGCCGCCGACGGGCTTGCCGCGCTCCATCAGGATTCCCGTCCGCTGGCGAACGCCCTGGTAGAACCGGTCCATGCGCCAGCCCTCGGCGGTGACCGCGCGCTCGAGGTCTGCGGGCGTGGTCAGGAATCCATCGTGCGGGCTGAGCCGGAGCACGCCGTGGCGAACGAGCGGCGCGAGCTCGGCGCGCGTCTCCCGCTCGGCTGGCTCCATGCCCTCCAGGATTCGCCCGAGCTCAGCGCCTCGGATCAGGTCGACCATGGGCGCGTCGCCGCGCAGGTACACGACATGGAACCCCGCCTCGGCCGCCTCGATGGCGAAGGAGCGCTGGGAGAGGAGGATCCAGGCAAGCCGCTGGCGGTGGTATGGGCGGCGAGAGAGCCACTCGCCGCTCTCGGCAAGCACGAGGGTGCTTGTGTCGGGCTTTGCCGTCGCCCACGGGCCAATCGCAAGGTTCAGTTGATCGGGAAGGACGAGGTAGCAGTTCGCACGGGGTGCGCCGCCACCGCCACGCGTCCGCGCAGCCAGTTCGTCCATGAGCACCGATGGGGTCGATCGGGCACCTCGGGCTGCGCTCGGCATGTGTCCCGCTTCGTTCCCAGACGCGGGCTGGATGCGCCCGCAGACATTCGCGAGCCCACCCCGACCCCTCAACCGACCGCCCAGACGGGCGTAAGATCGGCTTCCCCGCGCGTGGCTCGGGGGACCCGCCCCGCCTATCCGATGGAACCCACATGAGTTCACCCCAGCCAGGCGCCCAGACCCCCGCCTCGGGCATGAGTCGAGCCACCTCGGCGTTGCTCCTTCCACTCCAGGTCGCCTGCGCGGGCTGGATCGGCTTCGGCGCGTTCATGAAGGCCTGGGAGTTCAACCCCCTGCTGCTGCCACCGCCGATCATGGCGCTGCTCAAGTGGGTGGTCGACAACACCAGTGTCGATGCCGCTGCGTTCTTCGAGTGGTCGCTTCGGACCGTGATCGGCGCGGAGGTCTTCATCGCCCTCGCGATCCTGCTCTCGAACTGGGGACGCCGGATCGCCATGGCGACGCTCGGTCTCTTCTGCGTGATCCTCTTGATCGCGATGGTGCAGGCGGGGCTTAAGGACGGACTCGGGGCAGCGCTCGCCGGAAGCTGCGGATGCTTCGGCAAGTCAGGCTTGCCAGCGAGCGTGATGCTGGCGATCGACGGCGCGCTCCTTGCTGGACTTGCCTTCGTCTGCCGCGAGCCGTTCCCGCGCCGCGCGCCGATCTGGATCCCGCTCGTGATCGGTCTTGTCGTCGGCGTCGCGGTTCCTCAACCAGAGGTCGGTGGTGGTAACGATACGGGTGCGCAGAATGGAGAGACCCTGCAGGATCCGCAGACGCAGCCCGCGCCGGTCGCGCCAATTGCGATCAGCGGACCGTGGCCCGCGGCTCCCGCGAAGTACGAGAAGAACTACTTCCCGAAGTGGGCGGAGTGGATCGGCAAGCCATTCCGCGCGCAGAAGCTCGCCCTTGCGATCGAGCGCCCGGTTCCCGACGACCTCGAGAAGGGCGACTGGCTCGTGATCTTCTCGCGCCCCGATTGCGACCATTGCCAGGCGCTCTATCGCGAGCACTTCGCTGCGCCGCGCAAGGAGCGCGTGCTGAAGGTGTCGATCCTCGACACCCGCGGCGCGCCTCTCGGGATGCCCTGCGAAGGCTGCGTGGCCACTTCGCTCTTCCGCGTGAAGGCCGGCGAGTCGGGGACGAGCCCGAACTATCTCGTCCAGGTTCCCGTGGTCGTGCGCCTCAAGGACGGCATCGTGACGGCTGTGTGCAGCGATGTCGACAAGAAGGACGACCTCGAGAAGGTCCTCGGTGCGCCCGCCGTCGAAGCGCCGAAGCCGCCCGTTGCGCAGGAGCCTGCTCCTCGCGCAGCAGCCTGGCCGGCGAAGCCCGCGAAGCTCGCGCCCTTCTACATCGCGGAGTTCGCCGACGCCGTTGGCAAGCCGCTCTCCGCGAACTCGCTCTCGCCGCTCATCGCGGGCGGCGTCCCAGCTGATTTCCAGACGGGGCGCTGGATCGTGATCTTCTACCGCGAGGATTGCGATCACTGCCATGAACTGCTCTCGACGTACTTCACCGGCAAGCTGCCCGTTCGAACGCTCGCCGTCGCGATCCCCGATGCAGATCCGAACTCGATCCTCGACAATCCCTGCGAGGAGTGCGTGAAGGTCTCGCTCGTGAAGGGCCCGAACTACGTGATCCAGACCCCTGTTCTCCTCGCGATCCAGGACGGCGTGGTCGAGTGCCTGATCGAGAACGCGGAGGACATGGCGGCACTCGAGGGGTGCCTGAAGTTTCCGCCGAAGTGAGCGCCAAGATTGACAGCCTGGACAAAGGCCCCCGACCGAGCGCCTTGACTGAGGACCCCGCCATGCATCCCGCGCTGACGAAGATCGCAAGACATCCCCGGGCCCTCTCGCTCATCGTCGCTGGGATGCTTGTCGCGGTCGGCATCGCCCAGTTGCGGATCGGAGTGGAGTCCGTGCCGGCGCCACTGGTCGAGCTCGCCGTGTTCCTATTCGAGTGGTCGCCTGATGCGGCATCTCGCACGGTCGTCGCAATCGAGCTCGCCCTCGCGGCGGCAGTCGCCGTCGCGGGCACGCGCGGGCTCGCCATCGCATCGCTGGTGGCAATGGCATTCGTGTCGCTCGCCTGCGTGTCCGCAGGCCTGCGCGCGGGCGCGTGGCTGACGCCGACACTTGTGCTCAGCGCCTGCGTCGGAGCGCTCTGGTTCGCCTCGCGCGCCGTCGACACGCGTGCCGCGCTGCGACGCGGGCTTTCGCCCGCATGGACGGCGCTGCTCGCGATCGCGGCCGCCACGATCGCAGCGCGGTTTTCCGCGGGGATGGCCTTTCAATCCCCGCAGCAGTCGGAAGCGGAGAAGAAGGCGCGCGTCAACGCGATCGACCTCGACCTCAAGCCGTACATCGGACGCGCGGTCGCCGACACGCCGATCGCGACCTATCTTCCCCGCGTCGCAGCGGACCTCGGACAGACGACGACCTTCATCGTCTTCTACAACCCTCACTGCGATGCGTGCCACAACCTGTTCGAAGCCTATTTCAGCCAGCCGCGGCTCGAGCGAGTCATCGCCGTCGAGATCCCGCCGGCGGCCGACGCCATACTGGTGGACGTCGACCATCATGGCCCGATCCAGTGCCCGAGCTGCGAGTTCGAGACGCTCGCGCCTGGACCGCTGTGGCTGGTCGCGCCCCCGATGACGGTGAAGGTCGAGGCTGGCGTGATCACCTGCGTCGCGGACCGCTTCGGCGGCGACTGCCTCAATCCACAGTGACCGCACGGGCGTCGATGCGAAGGACGCGTCCACCCCCGCAGTCGAAGCTGCGCGGGTGGCGGTCTGCTGCCGCGATCCGACTGCATTGCTCGAGCGCCGCGCGCGGGATCGATGCGCGGACGTTGAGCGCAAGTCGCGCGAGAAGTGCAACGCGGAGCGGCCGCGGGGCGGCGTCGAACGCCGATCGCGAGAGGCTCGTCGTGCCGCTCGGTATGGCTGACGAGACGAGCTGATCGCGCAGCTCGGCAAGCTCCGCCGCCTCATCGAGTGCGATTCCAGCACCCGTCGCCAGCCGATCGATCAGTGCTGAAAGCGACGGATCGTCGCGCATCGCGCCGCGCGCGCGCAGCGCATTCGACGGATCCTCGCGCCACGTCAGGCCGAGACTCTCTAGAAATGCCCGCAGTTCCGCTCGACGCGCCCGCAGGAGCGGGCGGACGAGGGTCACGCCGGCATCGAGCGTGCGCGAGGCGCGCAGCGACGCGATCCCGTCAAGCCCGCCGCCACGGGAGAGACCAAGGAGAAGGCCCTCCGCGCGATCATCCGCCTGGTGCGCGAGCGCGATCTGGACCGCGCCATGCGTGCGCGCGTAGTCGCCGAGCGCTCGCAATCGGGCGTTCCGCGCTGCATCGAGCAGGTTTCCATCGCGGGGAACGTCGACTGCGATGACTTCCGCCCGACCGATGCCAAGCGCGCGCGCCGTCTCGCACGCGAAGGACGCCTCTGCGGCGCTGTCCGAGCGGATCCCGTGATCGATCGATACCGCAGAAAGGCTGGCGAGCGCGTCATCGGCACGGGAGCGGACGCTCGCCAGGAGCACCAGCATCGCCATCGAATCCCCGCCGCCGCTCACGGCCAGGACCAGCGGGTCGTTCCCGCCGACGCCCGCATCAGCAAGCCCCTGCGAGGCGACATGCGCGAGAGGGTGTCTCGACGCCTGGAGAAGGATCGACTTCGCATCGAGTGCTCGCAGGCATGCGCCGGCGCTCACTTGCGCGACTCCGCGCCGATCTCGCGGGGAATTGTTCCTTGGGGCTGCGCCTGCAGTTGCCCGAGCGGCTGGATGTCGAACTGGGCGTCGACCTCGAGCGCATTGGGCATCTCGTAGCGAAAGCGGATGCGCCCGAGGCGCTCCATCATCTCGGAGAGCGCCGCGAGCCCGCGGCGGAAGCGGTCATTCCCGTCGGCCGTCACGAGCGGCTGCCATCGCCGCAGCAGCGCAGCCGCGCGCGGACCGTCGCAGAAGCCGATCCCAGCGACCTTGTGACGCTGTTCCTCGCTGCAGGAGTCCGTCGCAAGCCGCTCGGAGACGTCGACGAGCCAGCGCGGATCGCTCGAGTAGACCTGCCATCCACCGCATGGCGTCGTGACGGTGCGCCAGCAGAGCGTCGAGTGACCGAGCTTGAAAGTCTGGCCGAGATAGCGATCCGCGAAGGGCCCGAGCTCGCTGCAGGTGCGCTGCTTCACAGGCTCAACCGCCGATGTCAGCGCTGCGACGGATGCCCCCTTCTCGGCGTGGGTCGCATTCGGCGTCTCGACCGCGCGCGTGAGGCCGCAGCAGACCGTCTTCATGAAGTGGTCTTGGTCGACTTCGGCCTGCTCTGCATCCTCGACGCGCCATGCGCACGCGAGCGCAGGCATCGGTCGCTCCGCGCACATGCCGACGAAGAATACGCGCTCGCCCGCAAGATTCGTGCGCATCGAGGGCGGCGGCATGAGCTCAGGCAGCAGCGCAAGCCAGAAGGCGTCGCTCTTGCTGGGAACGCCGTCGGCGGCATTCGAGAGCACCATGACGGCGCGGTCCTCGAAGGCCTTCACGAGGTGTCCGTCGAGGACACCGCGCTTGGACGCCAGGCCCATCAGCGGGCTGTCGTAGTGGCCCGCGAGCTCGACGCGGAAGCCAGACTTCTCGCCACGTACAGCGAGGGTCGTCGCACCGCCGGAAGGCGCGCCGTGGCGCAGGAAGATGCGCACGGGTGCATCGCTGCCGAGCAGTCGCTGGACCTGCGGATCACCGAGAAGGGAGCGCTCCGCGTCTTCGGCAGGAACCCGCGCCGCAGCGGACTCGATCGCCGCTCGGCCGGCGTCCGTGAGCGGAGCGACCAGCAGCCACCCCCCGACGCGGCGCATCGCGAGACGCTCCGCAGCGCTCTCAAAGCGACCGGGGGCGCTCATCTTCGCTCCGAACATCCGGATGAGGTGCTCGCAGCGGGTATCCGTGCTCTGGAATCCGAGCATCCATCCTTCCTCGCCCTCGGGCAGGAAGAATGCCATTCGACCGGCAAAGACCTCGCGGGCGAGCTTCTCGCCCGGCGCGGTCGAGCGCTTCGAGAGCTTGTCGAGCGTCGCCAGCGCGTCCTCGCCCGCGAAGGCCTCCACCAACGGGCGAAGCAGCATTCCGCGCTCGCCTTCGAGCAACTCGTTCACTCCGCGTGCGTCGATGGCCAACGAGGCGTTCCTGGGCGCGAGCGCGAATCCGGCGTTGTCGGCCTTGGTCGCTTGGACCGCAAGCAGCGCCGCGGCAGCGACAAGCCACATCAGCCGCCGGGCAGAATGACTGGGGATCACCGAGCGCGCATCCCGCAGCATGCAGCAGACCTCATGACTTGGAGAACGGTGCCCTGGCATCGCACGGCGGCGCAACGCGCTCCTCCGAACCCACTGCGCCTTCGTTGGCGACGCCCTCTGCGGCAAACGGGGCGACCATCGTCCGAATCGCATCGATCCCGTCGCTGACGGCGGCGCCACGCTGCCGGATGCCGGACTCCACCGAATAGGCTGCGGGTGCCGCGCCCACCATGCCCGAATCCCCCTTGGCGAGGTCGCGGACAAGCGGCATCGCCGAGACGATGGTGATGATCACAAGCGCCGCGATCCCGAAGGGAAGCACGCGGCGCGGGAAGTCGGTGAGGATCAGGTCGGCCAACTCCTCGGCGCGCTGACGCGAGCGCGCGCTCTCCGATGGCTTGGCCTCGCGGCGCAGGACGAGCAGCACCCGAACCAGCAGGCGCTCGGCCCGAAGCGAGAACCCGCTGCGCCCCGATCGGGCGCCGTCGAGTCCGTCGCTGCCATGGTAACCGCTCCACGTCAACGGAGGATCTCCTCGGGATTGCGCACACCGCTCCGCTCGATGGCCTCGAGCATGCGACGGCGCGCGCGGAAGAGGTGGCTCTTGATCGTGCCCTCGGGCATCGAGAGCTCCTTCGCGATCTGCTGCACCGACCAATTCTGCTGATGGAAGAGGAGCACGATCTCGCGCTGGGGGCTCACGAGCGCGTCGAGAGCAACGGCGACGAGCTGCGTCACCCGCTGCGTGCGCTCGGTCTCCTCGACCTCGGTGGCGGGAGTCCGCGCATCGCCGGCGCGGTACTCCACGACCTCGCTGTCCGCGAGCGGCTTCATCTTCTGCTGGTGGTTCACGAGCAGGCGCTTGCCGATCGTGAACAGCCAGGTCGAGAAGCGGAAGCGTTCGTCGAATCGATCGAGCGAGCGGATCACCCGCACGAACGACTCCTGCGCGAGATCCTCGGCCAGGTCGCTCTGCCCGCAAAGTCGGAAGAGGAACGCCTCAAGCGGACGCTGGTACGCGCGGATCAGCTCGGCGATGGCATCGCGGTCGCCCTTGCGGGCGCGCTGGATGGTCCGGCGTTCGGTCTGCGGATCGAGCATGGCGAGCCTCTCAATTCTGCATCGTACTTCCGATGCGGTCCACCCCGCGGAGGCGGATGGACACGATCGAGTGTACGGGCGGATCCTCTGATCGTTCCGCAATTTGCGGTGGCTGCAGAAAGTCCCGTACTTCCCGTCAGCCCGCCCTTCGGGGCGCTGTCCGAACGGACAAGCAGCGCGCCTGATTGCCGTTTCTCGGTCGGATGGACGTGTCGCAACAATGAGAACGCCCGAGAGCCCCCTTTCGGGGCGCCCCGAGGGACGGGGCTGGCTCTCGGGCGTCTCTCCGACGATCCCGACGCTCAGGCGGCGCGGCGGGCGGTCCCGGCACGGCCAAGCGCGGCGGCTGGGGCGGTTGCGACCTCCCGCAGGGCCTCCAGCATGTCGAACGGGGTATCGCCCGAGAAGTGGGCGCCAATCTCGTCGGCGAGCCCCGGGACCCGCTCGAAGACTCCACCACCCACCCCGATCCGTAGTCCCGGAACGGGATCCTGGCGGCGGACCGCATCGATGAGGCGTCGCAGCCGCGGCGCATCGGATCCCGCGGCCGCGAAACTCACCACGTATTGGGGAAGGCGTCGGCCCACCTCGGCGAAGAGGTCGTCCGACTCGACCCCTCCGCCGAGGAAGACCACGTCGAAGCCGTCCGCTTCGGCGAGGCCGGCGAAGATCTCGGCTGCGAGTTCCTCGCTCGGAGAACGACCGCTGGTGACGATGACCTGGCGGCAGCGGGCGGGGTGCTTGACGAGCCCGCACTCAAGCCGCTGGACGAGCTGCGCGAGCAGCATCATCGCGGCGTGTTCATGGATGGGAAGGATCTGGTCCTTGCGGGAGAGTTGGTCGATCGCCGCGCATGCAGGCCAGACCAGCGTCTCGAGCGCCTGCAGCGAGTCGTTGCCTGCAGCGATGTACTCGCGCAGGAACTCGCGGCAGCCGACGCGATCGCCGGAGACCAGAAGCTTGATGAACTGTTCGATGTCGAAGATGCGGCGAGGAGCCCGCGATCCTTGCGAGGGAGGATTTCCCTTGTTGGCCTGAGGCATAGCCATGCTCCAAAAATGTCGACGGGGCGAGAGTCCTCTTCGCCCGAAGCACTGAGATGGGTGGAGCCGGATCCTCCGGCCGGATGGGGTGCGGCTCGCGAGGAGCCCACCGTGACAAGCGGCTCTGCGCCGCGCATTTTCGCAGCGCACGCGCGTGCACGGCGCAATGCTGCATTCTCCCGATGCATCGGGCAATCCGTGCCTGATTCCCGACAGGCCCGCGCGCAGCGAGGTCCGCTACCTCGCCATGCCCCTGCTCACGACGCAGGTGCCGAAGGTCAGCCGCGTCTGCTCGATCTCGGAGAACCCCGCCGCGGTCATCGCTGTGCGCAGGCGGTCCGCGCTCAGGAAGGTCTCCACCGAACGCGGCAGATAGTGATACGCGCCGGAACGGTCGCGAGCGATCCACGATGCCGTCCAAGGCATGATCCGATGCGTGTAGAGCCGATTGCACCACCGGATCAGCGGATTGCGCGGCTCGTCGAACTCAAGAACGAGCAGTCGGCCGCCGGGACGCAGGACGCGGCGGAATTCCGCTAGCGCCCTCGCGGGATCACCGACATTGCGGAGCCCGAAGGCGATCGAGACGACGTCCACCGAGTTGTCCGCCAGCGCAAGCGCCGTGGCATCGCCGTGTTCGTACCTGGGCACGGCGCCCGTGTGGCGCCGCCGTGCGCTCTTCTCGCGCGCGATCTCAAGCATCGGCGGGGTGAAGTCGAGACCGAGCACGCTGCGCGCCGCGGTCGTCGCGAAGAGCTCCGTGAGGTCGCCCGTGCCGCAGGCGATGTCAACGACGTCGTCGCCGGGTCGGACCGCGGCCATGCGGACAGCGACCTTGCGCCAGCTCTGATCCATGCCGAACGAGTGCAGCCGGTTGTTGAGGTCGTAGGCGCGCGCAATGGCGGCGAACATCGCCTGCACCTTCTCCGGCTTGTCGCCGCGCTGGTGCGGGTCGTTCGCGAGTTCCTGCTGCTGCCAGACGGCCTTGGACATGGGGCGAGTATAGGGCGCGGCCGCGTCCCGCCCCCGCACCACGTTGCTGCGGGTCGGGTACATTTCGGCGGAATGATCGTCGACCTCGATACACGCCTCTGGACGAGCACCGACGATCTCGGCGACGAGCTTTCGGCCGCGATCCGTCGTGCAGGTGCATCGCGCTGGGTGCAGCCGGATGCCGGTCTCGACGCGATGATGTTCGCCTCGCGCGCCGTCGATGCCTCGGTGGTGGTCGGGTTCAGGAGCGGCCTGCTTCGGGGCGCGGTGCATGAGCACACGGTGCTTTCGGTGGCTGAGCGGTCGCCAGGGCGCATCTTCTGCGCCCGCGCGATCGACCCGCTTTCGACGGGTGCGTCGGAGCTCGTCGAGACTGCCCGACGGGACGGATTCTGCGCCATCTGGATGGATCCTGCCCTGCAGGGCTTCAACCCGTCCGACACCCGCGCCATGCGCGTGTTCGACAGAGCGGAGGCGATGCAGCTGCCCGTGCTGCTTGGATGGAGTGGTCCGCAGGTCGCATCCGCGCGCATGGAGTTCGCCCGACCGTTCCTCCTGGACGAAGTCGCCCGGGCGTTCCCGAGGCTTTCCCTCGTCATCGCCGGCTTCGGGGCGCCGTTCGCGAGCGAGACCCTCATGATGCTCGCGAAGCATGACCGCGTGTTCACGACCGTGGCTGGCATCGCCGCCCGTCCGTGGGAACTCCTCGGCGCATTGCAGGGTGCGCGCGACCACGCCGTCGAGCAGAAGGTCCTGTTCGCATCCGGGTTCCCCTTCGACCTGCCATCGCGGGCGATCGAGGCGGTCTACAGCGTGAACGCGATGGTGGCGACCACGCAGCTCCCCCACCTGCCGCGGGCGATCCTGCGCGAGATCGTCGAGCGGGATTCGGTGAGCATCCTCGGGCTTGGCATCGCGCCAGCAGTCGGTGACCGCAGCATGACCCGCGCGCTCGCGGGGGATGCTGCGCCCGCACTCCCTGGAGGTGAGGAATGAACCGTTGGCTGACTCTGGCGCTCGTCTGCAGCGCCCTCCTTCCCGCCTGCGCCTCCGAGCAGGGCGGCGAGATGAGGCTCTCCGCCCTCGGAGCGCGCCGATTGGTGCTGGAGCGCCCGCTGCGGGAGGGCGTCTACGCCGACCTCGACAGCGAGCATGGATTCTGGTTCAGCGACATCGAGCTCGACGGGTTGGCGTCCGCTGCGGATCCGATCGAGTCCGCGGTGGTCGTGCACGCCCAGCTGGTCTGGAAGCCCGAGCCAGGGCGCACGCCCCTCTCGGCAACGGCGACGAATACCGTCATCCGCGTCATGGTCGTCTCGAAGGGCGAGGTCGGCATCTACGGCGGCGCGGGATTCGCGCGTCCGCTCGGCACGCTCGACGACGATGTGCTCGAGATCGATCTCAAGGGCGGGACCCTGACGCTCCTGCATTCGACGAAGGGTTTCCATGATCTGCTCAGCCCCGCCGAGCTCACAGGCGTCCTGAAGGCGCGTCGATCGACGGAGGCCGTCCAGAGCTGGCGTCGAGCCTCGTCCCAGTTCGCCACCAATGCGATGGGAAAGTCGATGTGGGTGTCGAGCGACGGACTGCCTGGGCTGATGATGACCGAGGCTGCGGCGCTCGCATTCAGTCCGCGCTGAGGACTCGATCGAGCGCTCCCTCGAGTTCCGGGGCGACTCCGACCCGGGATGCATGACTCTTGAGCCGGTGGACCCAGGACTTCCCTGCCCGATCGATCCGAAGGGCGACGGACTCGAGATCCAGCGTGCGACCGCCCGTTGCGCCGCCGTAGTCGGAGTCTCCCACGAGCGGAAAACCGAGCGCCGCAAGCATCACCCTGATCTGGTGGTACCTCCCGGTATCGAGCCGAATGAGCGCATGCGCGCTGGGCGGGTGATCCTGTGCGGGAGCGACAGCGAGCACCTCGAGGCGTGAAGGGTCCCCACCCGATCGAACGCGCTCCGCGAGGCGCCCAACGCGCTTGAGGTACGCCTTGTGTGGACCGACCAGTTCCTCCGCAGTCCGAAACGGCGCGGACGCGCCCGCGACAGGCGCACGCGGAATCCGCGCGAGGTACCACTTGGTCCAGGAACCCGCTCGGATCTCCTCCGAGCAGCGCGCCGCCGCGTCCTTGGATCCAGCGACCACCATGAGCCCCCGCGTCGGTCGGTCGAGTCGGTGCGGGAGCCAGCAGTCCGGCCAGTCGAGCAGGCGAGGAACCCGCGTCGCCAGTGAGTCGCCGGCATCGCCCGCCCCGCGCTCGGAAGAGAGGCCAGCAGGCTTGAAGACGACCGCCTCGTCGGCGGCAAGCCCAGCCTCGCCCGGACGGGCAACGACATCCACTCGCCCAGCCTCGTCGGCAACGCCTCGCTGATGGCCTCTGGATTGCGGATCGCGGCTCACGCGGAGATGAACTTCTCGCGGACGGCGTACAGCGCGAGCTCCACGCGGTCGTGGATGTCGAGCTTCTCCATCACGCTGGTGACATGCTTGTCGACGGTCTTCACGGAGATGCCGAGCATCTCGGCGATCTGCTTCTTGGCGTAGCCCTTGCCGACGTAGCGGAGCACCTCGATCTCGCGCTCCGAGAGCGTCGCGCCGCGCGTGCCGGTGACCTTGCGCTTCCGGAGGTCGCCTGCGGAGCCCTTCACGCGATCGGCGACCGTCGGCGAGAAGTACTGCTCTCCGCGCGCGACCACGCGGATCGCAGCGGGAATCGAGCTGGGGTCATCCCCCTTCACCACAAAGCCAAGCGCGCCCACCTTGAGCGCCTGCTCGATCGCGCGATCATGCGCGTGCGCAGTGAGGAACATGATGGCGGTGTTCGGCCTGAGCTGGAGGATGTGGCTCGCGGCGTGGAAGGCATCCACCCCAGGCATCTCCACGTCGAGCACCACGACGGCCGGACTGTGCTTGTGAGCAAGCTCTACGGCGTCCGCCCCATTTGATGCTTCGGCGATGACGCGGATGTCATCGGTTGCATTGAGCACCGTGACCAGCGCGGAGCGAATGAGCGCGTGGTCGTCCACGACCAGGACCGAGATAGTCTTCAGAACCGCCATGGAGACAATTCCAGCACAAAACACGGGTTCTGACAACTGCAATCCAGTCATAAACGCCTCCGAATTTGGTGGTCCCTCCCACAAGCGACGGCTGTACTTCTCTCGGATCAAGCGCCTGATCGGGAAGAGTCCGATTCCTCGCTGCGGTTCGTTTGGGGAGTTGACCTCATGGAATCAATCCCTGACGTGCGTATCTTCGTTCTTGGAGAGTCTGGCAGCGATCGATGGCAAGTGAGTGCGGTCGCCAGCCTGGAGCAGCGAACTGAAGAGGCGCAGAATTTCCTTTCGGAGTCCCCGTAATGGCTGCAGCGAATGAGAGAGCGACGCTCGTACTTGACCTCTTCGACCGCTACTACGAGCGCGTCTACGCCTTTCTGAGAAAGTCGACGACGCCCGACGTGGCTGAGGATCTGGCGCAGGAGGTGTTTCTCCGACTCCTCCAGCACCCCGACCTCGAGCGCCTGACGATCTCGATCAGCTACCTGCTGAAGATCGCGCACAATCTGCTCCGCCGCCGCTACGCCCGCGCTGCCCGCCTTCGTGAACTCCTCGAGGAGCGCGTTCAGGGCACCGATGAGTTCAACGGCTACACCTCCAGCATCGCCAAGGATGCCTCTGCGGGCGAAATCAGCCCCGATGTCCTCGAGACCGCCCTCGGGCTTCTCGGGAAAGACGAGCAGGACGCGATCCGGCTGATCGTCTGCGAAGGGAAGAGCTACCAGCACGCTGCCGAGGCGCTCGGCGTCTCGGTCACGACGATCAACAACTGGAAGCACCGCGGCATCGTGAAGCTCCGTGGGCTCGTGTCGGGGGCCGAGATCCCCGAGGAGCGCCGGCCGACCTCGGTGAAGCCAGTCGAGATCCATACCGAGCCCATGCGTCCTGTCAAGCGACGCGCCGCGCGGCAGGACGTGCCGAGCGCTGGCGACGCATCGGCCGCTCCACGCAGCCTGTTCGCGTGGCGCTCATCGCGCGACGAGGTCGCCTGAGCGACCTACTCAGTGCTCCCGCCCACGTCTATCTGAAGATTCCGGTCAAGGCGAAGAAGCCAAGGCCGGTGGCGATGGCTCCGATCACAGCCCAGACCACGAGCAGGTTCCAGCGTTGCGCCGCCCTTCGGCGCCTCGGATGATGACGGGTTGTCTCCCCGTCGATCCACGCGAAGCATTTCGGGCAGATATCGGCGGCGTCGTAGATCTCCGCGCCGCACTCGGGGCAAAAGCCGGTGTTGCGCTGCTCGCGCGAAGAACCCGCATCCTCCACCTCGAGATCGAGATCCTCGTTCGATTCGTCGTCGAACTCGTCGGGGTCGAAGTCGTCGTGGGTCTGCTTGCGCGCCATGCGATTTCCTGCGGCATTCCTACCATAGCCCGATATGCCTCCCCTCCAAAGCTCGATGGTTCCCCTCGGTACGCGTTGCCCACATTTTGAACTCACAGACCCACGTGGCTTCAGGATGTCGGACGCTGACGCGGCGGATCGCCCCCTGCTGGTCATGTTCATCTGCAATCACTGCCCGTTCGTGAAGCACATCCGCCATGAATTGGCTGCGATCGGGCGCGAATACCTGCCGAGGAGGCTGGCGATCGCTGCGATCAGCTCGAACGACCCCGTGAGCCACCCCGCCGACGGTCCGCATGAGATGGCCAAGGAAGCGTGCGACGCGGGCTATTGCTTCCCGTATCTCTTCGATCCAACCCAGGCGATCGCGCGGGCGTTCGACGCCCAGTGCACGCCCGACTTCTTCCTGTTCGATGCCAGCCATCGGCTCGTCTACCGCGGGCAGCTCGATGACAGCCGTCCGAAGTCGGACATTCCCGTGACTGGAAGGGACTTACGGGCGGCGCTGGATGCGGTGCTCGCGGGAAAACCCGTATCCGAACGGCAGGTTCCGTCGCTTGGTTGCAGCGTGAAGTGGCGGGCGTGAGCAGACCGAGGAGTGAGACCTTGTCTTGAGACAATGGCTCGCGAGTCTCCTTTCGACTCTTCACTCGCTCCTCTCTCTCGCTTGGAAAAACGAACAGGCCCTGCAGCGCAGGGCCTGTTCGTTTTTCCAAGCGAGGCGGACGGGAATCGAACCCGCAACCACCGGCGTGACAAGCCGGTACTCTAACCAATTGAGCTACCGCCCCAACACCACCGCGGCGAACCGCGAGGGACGGAAAGAGTAGCAGAAGTTCCCCACCCGTCAAGCGGGCGAAGAGCCGCGAAACCAGCTGGTTTCACGTGAGGTTCCGTCTATGCCGCCTGTGTCAGACGTCCGACCAGCGGACGCCCTGGGCGCTCGACACCTCGAGGGGTACGCCAAGGCTCATGGCGCCCCGCATGACCTCACCGAGCAGTCGCTCGACGGCGCCCGCCTCCTCGATGGGCGCCTCCACCAGCAGTTCGTCATGGATCTGCAGCAGCAGCCGCGCGTGTGGAAACTGTTCCGCGAGCCGTCGGTCGAGCTCGACCATGGCGATCTTGATCAGGTCGGCCGCGGAACCCTGGACCACTGTGTTGATCGCGATGCGCTCGCCGAAGGCGCGCTCGGCAGGGTTTCGCGAGTGGACCTGCGGGATCGGACGCCAGCGACCGGTGATGGTGGTGGCGTGCCCTGTCCGCTTCGCATCATCGACGCATCGGTTGAGGAAGGCGTCGATGCCGCGGAAGCGCGCGCGGTAGCTCTCGATGATGTCCTTCGCGCGCGCGACGGTGTAGCCAGCGCCGAGTCGGCGGGCCAATCCGCCTGCAGTGATGCCGTAGACGATGCCGAAGTTCACCATCTTGGCCGCGGAGCGCTGGACGTCGCTCACGTCGGCGACACCGACACCGAATACCTGGGCTGCGACCGCGCGGTGGATATCCTCGCCACGGGCGAAGGCGTCGCAGAGCCCTGGATCCTTCGAGAAATGGGCAAGGAAGCGCAGCTCGATCTGCGAGTAGTCGGCGCTGACGAAGGTCTTGCCCTCGCCTGCGACGAAGGCGCGGCGGATGGCAGCGCCTACCTCGGTGCGGATCGGGATGTTCTGCAGGTTCGGCTCGCTTGAGGAAAGGCGTCCCGTCGCCGTGCCCGTCTGGTGGAACGAGCAGTGGATGCGTCCTGTCTCGGGCAGAACCGCTGCATCGAGCGCCTTCAGATAGGTGCCGACGAGCTTGGCGAACTGCCGGTACTCGAGGATCTGTCCCGGAAGCTGCGAGTGGCACGACGGGTCTTCCGCGAGTTTCTCCAGTACCTCGCTGTCGGTGCTCGCGCCCGTCGTGGTCTTCTTGATGACGCGGAGGCCGAGCCCGGGCGGCTCCGCATCGGGCGCATTGAAGAGCACCTGCGAGAGCTGCTTCGGGCTGTCCGGGTTGAACTCCCACGGCGCGCTCCGCGCGATGTCTTCGCGCAACCTCGCGAGGCGGATCTCGAGCGCGCGGCGCTGGGTGGCGAGTTCGTCGCGGTCGATGCGGATGCCCGCGCGCTCCATGCGCGCGAGCACGGGCACAAGGGGAACCTCGATGTCCGAGTAGAGGTGCCACTGTCCGCGATCGCGGATCGTCGCCTCAAGGCGGTTCGCGAGCGCGAGCGCCACCTCGGCGTCCTCGGCCGCGTAGGGCGCCGCGAGCGCGAGCGGAGCCTCGTCGAAGCGGCGCTGGCCGATGCCCTTGGCGCCGATCACGCTTTCGATCGGAATCGGTCGGATCCCGAGGATGTGTTCCGCGGTGGCGTCGAGTCCGTGGGCGGGACGCGTGGCGTCGACGAGCCAGCTCGCGATCATCGAATCGCCGGCGATGCCGCGCAGGGTGACGCCGTGGTTCGCGAGGACGGCGCAGTCGTACTTCAGGTTGTGCCCTGTCTTCTGGATCGCCGCATCCTCGAGGACCGGTCGTAGGGCGAGCAGCGCTTCGTCGACCGTGAGATGCGTCGCCGGCTCGGGCGAGCGCACGGGGACGTAGATCCCCTCGCCCTCCGAGATCGAGAAGGAGAGCCCGACGAGCCGCGCGATCGGCAGCACCAATGAGTCGGTCTCGGTGTCGAAGGCGAAGCGCCCCGCCGTTCGGAGGCGTGCGGCAAGCCTGGCGAGTTCCTCCTGAGTACGCACTGTCGTTACCGTCATCGTCCGCTGCGACATGGGCGCAGCGGAGGACTCGGCGACCGCGTCGAAGAGCGTGCCGAATGCCGCCGCTTCGTGTCGGGCAGGCTCTGGCTTCGGCGTCGTCGCGGGCTCAGCCTTCTGCGCGAACAGCCCGCCGAACCCCTCGACCTCCACAGGCGCCGCCTTCGCGGTCCGCGCGGCGCGCGGGCCCGGCGACTTCTCGCCCCCAGCGCCGAAGATCTCCTCCGCTTCGCCGCGGAGGCGGTTGAATCCGAGCACGCGCAGGAGTTCGAGAAGCCGCGGAAGGTCGCATCGGCTCGGCTCGAACCGCCCCTGCTTGAGATCGAATGCGAACTCGCAGTCTTCCTTGAGGGTGACCAGCCTGCGGGAGAGTGCGACGGCGTCCCTGCTCGCCGCCAACGCCTCGCCCTTCTTCCCCTTGATCTTGTCGAGGTGCTGGTAGATGCCCTCGATCGATCCGTACTCCGCGAGCAGCGAGGCCGCGGTCTTCGGCCCGACGCCGGGGACGCCAGGGACGTTGTCCGCAGTGTCACCCATCAGCGCGAGCAGGTCGATGACCTGGTCGGGACGCACGCCCTTCGAGTCGAAGAGCTGCTCGAGCCCGATGTCCGCGTTCTTCTGCGGATCGAAAAGCGTGACGTGCTCGCCGACGAGCTGGCCGAGATCCTTGTCGCGGCTGACCATTCGGACGCGCGCCATGGGCTCCGCGGCCTGCATGCGTCGAACGAGCGTCGCGATGACGTCATCCGCCTCGACGCCCTCGATGCCGAGCACGGGGATCCCCATGATCGCAAGCGCCTCGAGGCAGCGCTCGACCTGCGGATGGAAGTCCTCAGGCGCAGGGTCGCGATTCGCCTTGTACTCGGGATAGAGCTCGGAGCGGAAGGTCTCCTTGTCGCCCGCGGCGTCGATGACGACCACGAGGTCGGTCGGCCTGTGCGTGCGGATGTAGGAGAACAGCATCGAGAGGAAGCCGAACACGAGGTTCGTCGGCTCGCCCGTGACCGAGCTCGAGAGGCTGCGGATCGCGTAGTAGGCGCGGAAGAACTGCGCGTGTCCGTCGACGATCGCGGTGTGCGGTCCCGCGTCCGACATCACGCCCCCGTTGCCTTCGCATGCAGCGCGCGCAGCACCGCTTCCATCGCCGGTCCAGGCGACTTGCCGCGGCGCGACATCATGGCGCGCGCCGTCTCCATGAACTTGTCGAAGCGGAATGTCTTTGCGCCGTCCGCGGAATCGACAAGCCACGCGAATCGCGAGACGAGCGACGCAGGCGGCCGTGACTGCGCGATCATCGCACCGGTGCCCACGGTGGTGCCGGTCATGAGCCGCGTGCCGATCGCAAGCTTCACATGGTCGGCCAGGATCGCGCCCCAGAACTGGCGTCCTGTCTTGACGAGCCCGCCGTCCGGCTCCAGGCGGACGATCACCTCGCCGTAGGTGTTGAGCAGGTTCGAGTTGTCGGTGCCTGCGCCGATGTTGACCCACTCGCCGACGAAGCTATCGCCGAGGTGCCCGTCGTGCGACTTGTTCGAGTACGACTGGAAGATCGTGCCGCCGATCTCGCCGCCGGCGCGACAGTGCGGTCCGACGACGGTCGATGCCTTGATGAGCGAGCGCTCCGCGACCGTGCTGCCGTCGAGGATCGCGCACGGCCCGACCAACACGGAGAACGGACGAACGACGACGTTCGGACCGATCACGACTGGACCCTTCGACGCATCGATCACGGCAAGCGGGCCGATGACGGCGCTTGCATCGATGTGGATCGCGTGAGTGCCGAACGATTGCCCCTCGTCGGGGCGAAGCGCGCGTCGCTGTCCGAGCGGAAAGAGCCCGAGTTGCCCGTCGGTGTCTTCCGCAAGGGTCGCCGCGATCGCCGTCGTGATGTCCCACGGAGTCTGCGCGAGCCGTGCATCCACGGTCGCGGTCGCCTTCGCATGGGCAAACGCAGCGGCCTCGGCGCGCCCGAGCCAGCCTGCGACGAAGCGCCCCTCGCGGTCGGTGAGCACGGCGCCAGCGGGGACACGCGCAGCGGCCGCCGAGAGGAGCCGACCATTTACGACCAGGCACTGATCGCAGTCGGGCAGCGTGTTGGTGGGACGACCCGTCGATTCGGCGACGACCGCCGCCAGTCGATCGGGCACGAGCAGCGCGTCCGCGCGGCGCCCCACGGCGCGCTCGATGCGCTCGAGCAGCGTGCCGATGCCGGCCCGCAGCTCAAAGGCAGAGCGGAGATCGGTCAGCGGGCCAAATGTGCCGAGGCCGTCATCGACGACGACGAGCGGAGAGGAATCGGAGCAGATCGACGCGGTGACCGCCATGGCGGGCACTGTAGCGTGCGCCTACGCGAGCTCGCGCGCGGCGCCGGGCACCACGCGCTTCGCCGTCGAGAAGCCCCAGACCACGCGGGTCTTGTCGAGGAACCAGATGGTGGGGATGCCGACCACCGCGCTTGCAAGCGCGACCTTGCCTTGCTGCCAGACCTCGCTCGCGCCGGTCCCGGGCCACCATGACGGCAGCTCGTCGCGCAGGATGAGCAGTCGGATCATCCAGATAGCCACGAAGACGACCGATGCGAGGAGCGAGAAGACCATCACGGCGAAACCGCCGGAGATCGGGTTTCGGTGGTAGAGCAGTGAGCGCAGCGGGACAGCGGCGAGGGCGCCGAGGGCGAAGCCGAGCGTCCATGGGCCGATCACGACCAGCTGGGTGCCGTCGACGCGCACGACGGGCGAAAGCAGGTCGGCAAGGACCCCTGCGAGCAGTGCAAGTCGCATGGCGTGGATGCGCGGCGCCGCGAACAGCGCGAAGACCACCACCGAGGGCAGGAAGCGCGGCTGGACGGAGCCGATCTTCAGGATTCCGCCGATGCTGGCGTCGGCGGCAACCGCGACGAGGCAGGCGAGGATGTAGATGCTCCATCGCATCGCGCGTCAGGGCTCCTGCCGCTTCTCAGGCGGCTCCATGGCAACGATGACGGTCGATTCGTCCACGAGCAACGCGAACGGTTCGACCTCGACGATGCGGGCGCCTGGCACTTGCTCATTCGGAAGGATGCGCCGCACACGCCCGACGCGGAGCCCCTTCGCGACGCTTCCATAGCGCTCGTCGGTCAGTCGGGCGATCTCGCCCTCGCGGATGGCGAGCTCCGAGGCGATATCGCCTGTCCAGACGCCGCCTTCCGACGGCTTGAGGACTGTTCCCTGAAGAAGCTTCGGATCCCGCGCGGGGTCAACGCCCTCCGCTGGGTAGAGACGCACCGAAAGCGTGCACTTCAGAGCCGGGCGGACGATGGAGACGAATTCGGTCGGGTCGTTGACCACGAGTCCGCCGAAGATGTCACCGCCGAGGATGACCACCGAGTCCCGATGGACGCCGTGACGGGCGCCCACATTGATGCGGACGAGCCCCTCGCGCCGCGTCGGATCGATGCCGACGACCGTTGCCGTCTCGAGCTGGACCGCGCTGCTCCCGAGTTGGCTGCGGATTCCCTTGAGCGACGAAACCTCCCGCTCGAGCGCCTCCACGCGAAGCCGGCTCTGCTCGAAGAGGGTCCGGGCCGCCTCGGCCTGCATCTCGAGCGCGATCACTTCAGGCGCTCGATGGTCGAAAGCCTCGCGCGGGGGACGGATGGCGTCGCGCGTCGCCATGCCGAGATGCATCAGCGGGACGATCGGCACCGAGACGATGCGGGCGACATCCGATGTCCATGGCGCCAGGAACCGCGCAGGGAGGACTGCAAGGAGCAACGCGATGCCAACGAGCGTCCAGTCGAGCCTTCGCCCGGAGAGGCGTGCCGAGATGAACTGGAAGAGGCGCGTCGCGTTCATGCTTCACCTCGACATCCCCGGGCCGAGCACGGATCCCCGACGCGGACAGGCATCAGCCCTCGTCGACGTCGGTATCCATCGTCGCCTTCCACTCCTCGAGATTCTCGAGGTAGATGGCCGTGCCGCGGGCGACGCAGGTGAGCGGATCCTCGGCGACCTTCACGGAAAGCCCGGTGCGGTCCTCGATGACCTTGCCGATGCCGCGGAGCATCGCGCCGCCGCCTGCGAGCATGATGCCGTTGTCGACGAGGTCGGCGCTGAGCTCGGCATCGGCGTTCTCGAGCGTGCGGAGCACTGCCTCGACGATCTTGCCGACGGGCGCCTGCAGCGCTTCTCGGATTTCCTCGCTCGAGACGACGACCTTTCGGGGCAGGCCCTGGATGGCGTCGCGACCGCGGACGTCCATCGTGAGTTCCTTCTGGAGGGGCGCCGCGCTGCCGATCTCGATCTTGATGCGCTCGGCCGTCTGCTCGCCGACCATGAGCCCGTACTGCTTCTTCATGTGGTCGATGATCGCCTCATCGAACTCGTCGCCTGCGACGCGGAGCGACTCGCAGGTGACCATGCCAGCCAGCGAGATGATGGCGACGTCCGTGGTACCGCCTCCGATGTCGACGATCATGCTCGCGGTCGGCTCGCCGACGGGGAGCCCGGCGCCCATGGCGGCCGCCATCGGTTCCTCGATCAGATAGACCTTGCGAGCGCCAGCGCGGGCGGCGCTCTCGAAGACGGCCTTGCGCTCGACGGCGGTGATGCCCGAGGGGACGGCGATGACGACTCGGGGCGCGAAGAGGCGGCTGCGCCCCGTGACCTTGCGGATGAAGTAGGCGAGCATCGCCTCGGTCACCTCGAAGTCGGAGATGACGCCGTCCTTCATCGGACGGATGGCGCTGATGTTGCCTGGCGTCTTGCCGAGCATCTCCTTCGCCGCCCATCCGACGGCTGTGCCGTTGTTGAGGACCTTGTTGGTCCCCTTGCGGACGGCGACCACGGACGGCTCGTTCAACACGATGCCCTCGCCTCGGACGCACACCAGCGTGTTGCAGGTGCCGAGGTCGATGCCCATGTCGACGCTGAACCAACCGAAGAATTTGTCGACGATGCTCACGGTCTCTCCCTCGCGGCCCTCCGCCGCGAACTAGGCCGGCGGGAAACCGCAGGCGGGACGAGAGGGTAGCAGAAAGCCCGCATCCGCAAGCGAAACCACCGCGGATGCCGCAAAAAGCAGCAGGGCGCCGCGTGCGGCGCCCTGCTGGAATGGCTGGATTTCGTCGGTCAGCGAACGAGGCCGATGGGCGAGCCCGACTCCGAGGTCGACTCGACCTGCTTCATGTTCGCGAGGCTGATCACGGTGACGCCCGCGCCGAGCACGAGCGCCGCGATCACGAGAAGCGCGGTGTAGACGTTCATTTCGCCGCTGCGGGTGCTACGAGTGGTGGTCTTGGCCATGGTGAGGCTCCTTTGCGGTCGGTTGGAATCACTCGCCCGAGCGCGCGATGGCGCGCTGGCCGACCTTGACCTCGCCGCGGCTGGCGACGTCCTCGAGCTCGACGACGCCGACAGCGCGGTTGACGTCGACCTCGGTGAGACGCAGGTTGCCGACGAAGGTGCTTCCGTCACCGATGGTCATGACCCAACCGGCCTTCACGCCGTCACGGCTGCCCGCGTTGATCTCGGCGAGGGTGGCGCCCTTCTCGCGACGGACGCTGATGATGCTCGCGGAGACATTGCGGTCGGCGACGACGCGCTCGGCGACGGCGCCCGCGCGAGCCTTGGGGAGCTCGCCGACGCTGGCGACGTAGTCGGCGACGGTCGCGAGAGCGCGATCCTTCTCGTCGGCGAGACGCTTGACTTCCTCCTGAAGGCTCGACTGCGAGGCATCGAATGCCTCCTGTACCTCGACGAGGCGCTTCTCAGCCTCCATCGAGCGGGTGCGGAGCGAGCGGAGCTCGGCGACGAGCGTCTCGGTCAGCTGACCAGTGGCCTTGCCGTTGGCGGCGAGCACCTCGAGGCTGGCGGCGATCGAAGCCTGCGCGGCCTTGGTGCCGGCGAGTTCCTGCGCGGCCTTGCGGGCCTCGGCGCTCTTCGAGTCTGCCTGCTTCTGCAGATCGGCGACCTTGGTCTCCATCGTGCGGAGATCGCCCTCGAGCTTCTGCTGCGAGGCGAGCCACGCGGAGCGCTCGGTGTTCAGGACGGCCTCGGCAGCCGCTGCGGCTGCCTGCGCCTCCTTGAACTTCTTCTGGTACGTGGACTCGTTGGTCGCGTTGACGGCCACGAGGGGCACGATCGCGACGGTGAGGAGCGCAACGAGCACGATGAAGATCTTGGTCAGGACGTGCACTTCGAGATTCCTTCAGTGTGGGGCGATGCGGCGCCGACTCTGCAAGTCCATCCTGGACTTCCCATGCGAGACGACGCCCTTGCGAAACTCTCTGACTCTCTCTGGCATTGCCTTTTTTGAGGCTCAACGGAACGGGCGGGAAGCGGATACGGTCCGACCGAGATCGGGGATGCATCCTGCCGCACGGCTTCGGGAATCTCGCCAGGGGCGAGAATCTTGGAAGGTAGGAGTTTGTACCGCTCCCCGCTTCCCATGTCAATCCACCGATGCCCTCGGGCAGCGCCTGAACGCATCCGAGCCCTCGGTCCCGAGAGCTCCTCAGGGGGCTTCCGGATCAAGCCCTCCCGCCGCCGCGACCTGAACGGTCGGATCGGCGTCGTGGAGCAGCCCGCTCAGCAGAGCCCGCGCGTCGGGGGAACCGATTTCGCCAAGAAGCACCGTGGATTGCGCACGAATGCGCGCATCAGGGTGCTGGGCATACTCCTTCGCCACCGCGAGCGGGGCGCCCGGCGAACCGAGCGCGTGCAGGGCGCGGCAGGCCGCGAGCCTGATCTCCGGGCTTCGCTCGGCGCTCCCGCGCGCGGACACGATGCGCTCCAGCATCGGGCGCGCGACCTCGTCCTTGAGACGGCGCACGGAATCGCAGGCCACGATCGTCAGCTCGCCCTGCTCGGGCGGCGCAAAGAGCGCCGCCCGGATCGGCTCGACTTCCTTCTCATCGCCAAGCTTGACGAGCGCCTCCGCCGCAGCGAGGTCGACGAGCCGCACGCGCAGCGGATTCACCAGCTTCATGCCGCGGCCGAGCGACTCGCGGATGAGCGGGATGGCGCTCTCGTTGCCGAGTTCCCCGAGGACGAGGTAGGCGTTGGCGCGGATCTCGGGATCGTTGTCGGCGAGCATGTCGGCGAGCGGCGTGAAGTTGACGCGCTGTCCGCCGCGTGAGAGCGCGAGCATGGCGGCTGCACGCACGGATGCGCTGGGGTCCGAGAGAAGCGGCGCGACCAGCGGGTTGAAACGCGCGTCGCGCATCTCCGCGATCGACATGCAGGCGACGAAGCGGACACCGCGATTCTCGTCGACGAGCGCCTTGGGCGCCATCTCCGAGAGGAGCGACGGGTGCCCGATCGATGCCTCGAGCGCATGCGCACGCAGCGCGGCCCACGGGTTCGACGACGCCTGGACAAGGATCTGCCGCGCCTCGTTGGACACCGCCGCTTCCGGCGGTTCATTGAGCAGGGCTGACGAGACGGGTGTGGTCGCAGTCGCCGTGGGCGTTACGGGCGCCGAGGTCGTCACGGGCGCCGAGGTCGTCACGGGCGCCGAGGTCGTCACGGGCGCTGTGATCGTCACGGGCGCTGTGATCGTCACGGGCGCCGTGGTCGCCACCGCCTGGGGTGGAACCACCGAACCAGGCTCTTTCACCGCAGGCTGCTGCGTCGGCTTCGCGGGCTGCGCCAGCGTTGGGTTGGCGAAGGGAACGGCAGAGGCGGTCGACGCCGAAGCTGGATCCGACCTGGAGTTTGACGTGGTATTCGCGGTTGAGTTTGAGGTTGAGTTCGACTGGACCGACTTGGACTTCGAACTGAATTGGGCTCGCGCACTCGGGTCGAGATCGGTGCGGGGGCCGCATGAGGCCGCGAGCGAGATTGCGGCAGACGCGAGGGACGCGGCCAGGGGCGAGGGAACCAAGGTCTGTCGATTGGGCGCCATCGTTCAACTCCATTCGAACGTGCAGGTGCTCGGAACATCCGCGCTCCACGCGGGAGTCAGGATATCGGTCATGCGGTGGCTTCGCCCTGAAAAGCCCGTCGGATGGACTTAGGGCACCGCCGAGACGACCTCGACGATCGCCGCCGCGTCGCGCCGGGAGCGGACGACGCCGACAACCGCGACGAGCGAAGCCAGGATCGCCACCCAGTCGCCGACAACGACCGAGACGGGGCGATCCTTTCCGACCGTGGGCGTCGCCAAGAAAGATCCCGCCGCCTCGCCCGAGAGCAGTTGCTCGACGCGGCCCACCGAGTCGATCGAGGCGGAAAGTCCCGTGTTCACGCAGCGGACGACGGGCGTCCCGAGTTCGATCGCGCGCAGCTGCGCAACCTGCAGGTGCTGCCGCCGCCCCGACCTCGACCCGCCGAACCAGCCGTCGTTCGAGAGGTTGACGACCACGTCCGCCGCGCGCGCGCCATCGGGGAAGGCGATCCGCCTTGATGCCCACGGCTGGGTGATCTCGAAGCAGATCGGCACCGCCACCCGCAGCGTCGCACCACCGGACGGGATCTCGAACTGCGTCGGCTTGGCGGCCGCGTCCAGGTCGAAGGTCATCCCCTCCGCGCCGAGGGCGAGAAGCTGCGCCTCGAGCCAATCCCAATTGGAGATGATCGGCATCATCTCGCCGAACGGCGTCAGGTAGATCTTGTCGGTTCGCCCGCGCATGCCGTCGGGCCCGACCAAGTACGCGCTGTTGAACTGCTCTTCCCATGCGAAGCGATTGCCCTCGACGCGGAGTCCAACGTACGCGGGCGAGCCCACGAGGAGAGGCGCATCGATGCGCGTGCTGAGGTCGCGCAAGGCTTCGTCGTAGCGATCGCCCGGGTAGTAGTTCCCCTCGACCAGAGCGCGGAGCGATTCCGGCTCGAGGCCAAGCCCGGGCAACATGGTCTCGGGCCAAAGCGCGAGGTCGATCCCGCCGCCCCGCTCGCGCGCGGCCTTCGCGCCGTCGATCGTTTGCCGCGCGAAGACGAGGAAGTCCTCGATCTGCTGCTCGGGCGGCCAGGCGAGCTTGTTCGACATCGGCAGGTTGGTCTGGACGACGAGAAGGCGCGCCGGCGCCTCCGAACTCGATGCGCCGTCGACAGCGGCGATCCGCATGCTGCCGAGGACGAAGGCCGCACCGAGCGAGAGCGCCGCGACCGATGGCGCGATCCATCGCCCGCGCGGCGGGCCGATCAGTGCGTCGACCGCAGCGCCGCCCACGAGACCCGCGAGTGCGGTGAGCAGCCATCCGCCGCCCAGGGCTGCGACCTGCGCGACCGATGTCCATTCCACCAGCGGGTGTGCCGTGAAAAACCAAGCGTAGCCGCTGCAGATCAGTGAGCCGCGCAGGTACTCGATGGCAACGAGGGCGACGGGAACGGAGAGCGCGAACGGCCACCGTGTCCGCCCGCCCTTTCCGACCGAAAGCCCTCGGAGGAGGAGCGCAAGCAGCACCGTCCACGCCGTCAGGTAGAGCACAAGGACGGGCATCCCGAGCTCCGTGATGTGGTGCATCCACCATTCGTGGGCGAGGAATGCCACGAAGAACGGCGCCCCGATCGTCCACGTCAGCACCACCGGCCTCGGCGCGCTCCACACCGCCGCGGCGAACAGAGTCGGCCAGACGAAGGCGAGGGGCCAGCCCGAGACGAATGACTCAGAGAGCGGGAACGAGAGCGCGAAGGCGAGCGCGGAGAGCGCGCCGAAGATGCCGGAGGCGCGAGCGGAGCGCTTCGCCTCAGCGACCTGCATAGTCGATCACGCGGCCGATCTCGGAACGCAGGTCCTTGCGGTGGACGATGCGGTCGACGAAGCCAGACTCGAGCAGGAACTCGGAGGTCTGGAATCCTTCGGGCAGGTCCTGGCGGATCGTCTGCTTGATCACGCGGGGTCCGGCGAACCCGATGAGCGCCTTCGGCTCGGCGAAGATCACGTCGCCGAGCATGGCGAAGCTCGCGGTCACGCCGCCTGTGGTCGGATCGGCGAGCACGGAGATGTAGAGCCCGCCCGCCTCATCGAGGCGCGCGAGCGCGGCGCTCGTCTTCGCCATCTGCATGAGCGAGAAGCCTGATTCATGCATGCGCGCGCCGCCTGAGCAGCTCACGGTGACGACCGGAAGGTCATGGTCGATGCCACGCTCGATCGCGCGCGTGATCTTCTCGCCGACGACGGAGCCCATCGAGCCGCCGAGGAAGGTGAAGTCCATGACCGCGACCACCACGCGGCGCCCCTTCACGAAGCCGAAGCCCGAGAGAAGCGCGTCCTTCTCACCGGTCTTGCGCTGGGCGTCGGCGATGCGCTGTCCGTACGGGCGCTGGTCGACGAACTTCAGCGGGTCGACGGCGACGAGTCCATCGTCGAAGGGTTCGAACGTGCCGGGGTCGAGCATCTGGTCGACGCGGGTCCGCGCGCTTACCCGCATGTGGTGCTGGCACTTCGGGCAGACCCAGAGGTTCGACTCGACCGCCTTCTTGAACAGCGTCTCCTCGCAGGCAGCGCACTGCATCCAAAGGCCTTCGGGAACGCCCTTCTTGGGAGTCTGCGCGAGGTCGGTCGGTGTCCAGGTCGTCTCAGCCACAGCGGAATCCTACAGGAAACGAAACCTCAAGTCCCGCGCAGCGCGCGGATCGCCGCTGCGTAATCCGAACGACCGAAAATAGCGCTCGCAGCGACGATGAGGTCGCATCCGTGCGCACGGCACGCGGGCGCGGTGTCAGGCGCGACGCCGCCGTCCATCTGCACGCGCAGCGACGGAGGTCCAGCCTCGCGCAGCGCGCGGGTCTTCGGCAGGACGCGATCGATGAACTTCTGACCCGAGAAGCCCGGGTACACGCTCATCACCAGCGCGAGCTCGATTTCGCTGAGAAACGGAACGATCGCGTCGGCGGGCGTGTCGGGATTGACCGCAAGTCCAGCCGACATGCCCAGCGAATGGATGCGCTCGATGAGGGGACGCGGATCGCGCACGACCTCGACGTGGAAGGTGACGTGCGACGCACCCGCCTTTGCGAATGGCTCGACGTACGCAGCGGGATCCGTGACCATCAGGTGGACGTCGAGGCAAGCGTCGGGCACGGCGGCGTGCACCGCAGCGCAGACCGCCGGGCCCATCGACAGGTTCGGTACGAAATGCCCGTCCATGATGTCGACGTGCAGGAGGTCGCCGCCCGCATCGAGCGAGGCCCGGCACTCCTCGCCGAGCCGCGCGAAATCGGCGGACAGGATCGAGGGCGCGATGAGGAGTCCAGTAGGCAGCCGTGATGAAGACCGACGCCCTCCGAAGGCGGCGACAGGGCTGCCGGTGGAGGGCGTCGATGCGTGCATGGGCTTTCCTATCTGAGATTCAGCGGCACACGCGGTTCAGGAGCCCGCCTTCGTGTTCTTCGCCGCGAGCTTCGCATAGTTGTCGAGGACGCGCTTGTAGTCGTTCTTGTCGGAGGCGTCCGCGGCCATCCATGCCTGGTACTGGAGCTCCTTGGCCTCTGCGAACTTGCCCGCGTGGTAGCGGACTTCGGCTTGCAGACGCAGGCTCGGGGCGTGCCCGGCCGGCGCGTTCTTCGCGGCCGCGTCGGCTGCAGCCATGGCGAGTTCGAAGTCGCGCTCCTTGATGGTGTCGCTGGTGCAGATCGTCAACGCAAGGTCGCCGAGGGTCTGCCCGTCGCGGGCGTACATCTGCAGCATCTCCTTGCCCCACGCGGCGGCGCCCGCGGGATCCTTCGCATCGACGAGCATCGTCGTGTACTTCTTGATGGCGACATCGCCGAAGAACGACGAATCGATCCTGATGACCGTGTCGTAGTGCTTCCACGCATCCTTGAAGTTCTTGACGCGCACGGCCTCGTTCGCCGCGCGGATGATCGGCTGCGCCTTCTTGGAAAGCGACGGGTTGTAGCGCCCGGCGAGCGCCTGCATGATCACGGAGTCGAACTCGGAATCGAGCGGGTTGCCGATCCAGAGGATCTTGCCGCCGCGGACAACGAACGCGCACGGGATGCCGTCCTGCTTGGCGGCCTGCATCCAATCCTGATGGGTCTTCTTCTCGGGGTCGACGCCGACGGGGTACGACATCGTGCTCGCCATCTTCTGGACGAATGGCTTGACGGTGCCCACGGGCTCGTCGCTGATGCCGAGAATGACCAGGCCGCGCGAGCGGTACTTGTTGTAGAGCTCGGTCAGGTGCGGGATCGAGCGCTTGCAGGGGCCACACCACGTCGCCCAGAACTCCACCACGTAGGTCTTGGTGGGATCCTTGAGCCCGTTGAATTCGCCCTGCACCCAGGTCGAGGCTGAAACCGCGGGCGCGGCCGAGCCGACCTTCAGCCCCTCATCCTGCGCGCAGGCAGACGACGCCGAGAGACCGAGGGCGAGCATCGCGACGCAGAGCGTCGCGAGGTGGAGAGCGAGGAGGCGGGTGGTGAGGGAGCGGGTGCGGATGCTCATGGATACTCCGATGGATTTCCTGCGGAAGCCGCATGATAGCGGTCGGCGCTCGAACCAAGAAGGCGTCCATACGCCCGATTCCCCCGCGGGTTGCACCGTCCGTATAGTGCGCCCCATGCAGAAGAAGCGCATTGATTCGGTCGGCGTGGCAGGCAAGCGGGTGTTCATCCGCGTGGATTTCAACGTGCCCATGGAGGGCGGCGTCATCAGCGACGACCGTCGGATCCGGGCCAGCCTCCCCACCATCCGCTCGGTGCTGTCCCGAGGAGGGCGTGCGGTGCTGGCCAGCCACCTCGGTCGACCGGAGGGCAAGGGCTACGAGGCCGAGCATTCGCTCGCCCCGGTCGCGAAGTGCCTCGAGGGGCTGCTCGGCGCCGATGCGCCGCACGGGGTGGCGTTTCCTTCGACTGACTGCACAGACGACGCCGCGAAGGCTGCGGTGGCCGCCATGCCCGAGCGAGGCGTGGTGCTCCTCGAGAACCTGCGCTTCGCGAAGGGCGAGAAGAAGGGCGACGAAGGCTTCGCCGGCAAGCTCGCGGGGCTCTGCGACATCTATGTGAACGACGCCTTCGGCACCAGCCACCGCGCCGATGCCTCGATGTTCGCGCTGCCGATGGCGATGCGCGCGCAGGGCAAGCCGTGCGTGAGCGGGTTCCTGCTCGCGGCGGAGCTCGAGTACCTGATCGCGCGGATCGCGAGCGCCCAGCGCCCGTTCCTCGCGATCCTCGGCGGCGCGAAGGTCTCGGACAAGATCCTCGCCATCGAGAACCTCATGTCGAAGGTCGATCGGCTGATCATCGGCGGCGCGATGGCCTACACCTTCCTGCGCGCACAAGGCGTCGCGACGGGAAACAGCCTGGTCGAGGCGGATCGCGTCGAGCTCGCCAAGGAGATCCTCGCGAAGGCGAGGACGGGCGGACCGGGCGGCGCTGGTTGCGACATCCTGCTTCCAACCGACCACGCCTGCGGCCGCGAGTTCAAGGCAGGCACGGAGACGAGCACAGTGGCCGGCGCGATCCCCGACGGTTGGATGGGACTCGACATCGGGCCGGCGAGCCGCGCAGCATTCGGCGCTGCAATCCGCTCGTCAAAGACGGTGGTGTGGAACGGGCCGATGGGCGTGTTCGAGATGCCGCCGTTTGATGCAGGCACGCGCGCCGTCGCCGACGCCGTGGTCGCGGCGACTGCAGCGGGCGCGACGACGATCGCAGGCGGCGGCGACACCGCTGCCGCGGTCGAGGAATTCGGCGTCGCCGACAAGCTCTCGCATGTCTCCACGGGCGGTGGCGCCAGCCTCGAGGTCCTCGAGGGCAAGCATCTCGTCTGCCTCGACGCCATCGACCATGCATGAATCCGCGCCCCAGCGCGTGATCGTGATCCTCGGGCCGACGGCCGGGGGCAAGAGCGACCTGGCCATGGAGCTCGCGCGGCGATTCGGTGGCGAGCTGGTTTCCGCCGATTCGATGCAGGTGTACCGCGGCATGGACATCGGCACGGCGAAGCCCACGAGGGCCGAGCAGTCGGAGATCCGTCACCACGGGATCGACTTGGTCGACGCCGGCGAGGAGGGCTTCACCGTCGCGCGCTGGCTTCAGGTGGCCGATGCGGCGGTCGAGGAGATCCGCGCCCGAGGCAACGTGCCGATCGTCGTCGGGGGCACGAATCTCTACATCCGTGCGTTTCTCGAGGGCCTGGACGAAGCGCCGGCTGCGGATGCGGCCTTTCGAGCGGCGCTGGAGGCGGTGCCGAGCGAGGAACTCCACCAGCGGCTCGCGGTGCAGGATCCCGCCGCTGCGGCGCGGCTCCATCCCAACGATCGCCGGCGCATCACCCGCGCGCTTGAGATCGCGCACGCGACCGGCGAGACCGCGACCGAACGGCGAACGGCGTGGAGCGACGCGGGCGTCACCCCCCGCCGCGACGATCTGTTCACCGTGATCCTCGACTGGCCGGTCGAACTCATCAATCGCCGCATCAACGCCCGGGTGAGGCGGATGTTCGAGCATGGATTCGTCGATGAAGTCGCGCAACTCCTCTCTCGCGGCGGACTTTGCGCGCAGGCGCGGGCGGCGTGCGGCTACGAGGAACTCGTGCGCGCGATCGGCGACGGGCGACGGGCTCCCCGCGCAGGCGACCTCGAGGAAGCAGCCGAGTCGACCAAGATCCGCTCGCGCCGACTGGCGAAGCAGCAGCGGACGTGGCTCAAGCGTTTCCGCGCGTTGAAGCCCGGAATCGCCATCGACTGCGATGACGCCACCACCGTCGCGCAACTGGCGGATGCGTGCGCCGCCGCGCTCGCGCGTGCGTGAGCGCGCCGCGCACGCGCACACGCACGCACGCGTACACGCAGAACTGCGCGCGTGCAAGTGCTCGCGAGGCGAGTCCCGAAACCCGAAAGCAGCCCCGCCCCGCTTGACTTCTCCCCGCGCTCTCCTTTATTCCCCCGCCACTGCCGTTCAACCGGTCGGCTGCGTTGTGCCGATCGAAGCGGCTCGAAACTTCCGGGGGGAAGACATCACGCCATGGCAGCAAAGAAGAAGACCACGACCAAGTCCAGCAAGAGCGTCCGCACCTCGGACGACAGCGGCGCCACTGCCATCGCAGAGGGCAGCGCGCTCGTCATCGTGGAGAGCCCCGCCAAGGCGAAGACGATCGAGAAGTACCTACGCGACCTTGGCAGCTTCACCGTCGAGGCGAGCAAGGGACACATCCGCGACCTCCCGGAGAAGGCGGAGAAGAAGTCCGCCGAGGATGGCGAGGCGAAGAAGCCAGCCAAGAAGGTCGCGAAGAAGGGCGAGAAGAAGCCCGCCGAGCCGAAGCCCATGGACATTCCCGGCGTCGACATGCAGTCGTTCGCCACGACCTACGTGATCACACCCGACCGCCGCGAACTGGTATCGAAGCTCCGCAAGCTGAAGAAGGGCGCGAGCGACGTGTGGTTCGCGACCGACCTTGACCGCGAGGGCGAGGCGATCTCGTGGCACATCGCCGAGGTGCTCGACGTCGATCCGCTGAAGGCGAAGCGCGTCGTGTTCAACGCGATCACGAAGACGGCGATCAAGGAGGCCTTCGAGCATCCGCGCCCGATCAACATGTCGCGGGTCAACGCGCAGAACTCGCGCCGCATCCTCGACCGAATCGTCGGCTACGGCATCTCGCCGCTCCTCTGGCGGATCATGCGCCAGGGCGGATTGAGCGCCGGCCGCGTGCAGACGGTCGCCGCGCGGCTCGTGGTCGAGCGCGAGGAGGAGATCCGCGAGTTCGTCCCGCAGGAGTCGTGGGAAGTGCTCGTGCGCCTGACGCCCGAGGTCGCGAAGCGCGGCGCCATCGCGAAGGCGATCGAGGAGTTCCTCGCGCGGCGCAACGACAAGGGGAATGCGCCGAGCCAGAAGGACCGCCTCGCGTTCCTCTCGCGCCAAGGCGCCCTCGAGGCGAAGCTCGTCGAGTTCGGCGGCCAGGAATTCAAGCTCGAGGCAGAGGCGAGCTCGGACAAGCCGCGCGACCTCTCGGCGGAGATCAAGGTCGCAGTCGAGGCGGCAGGGCTCGAGCAGGTCGCCCTCGCGACGCGCACCGACCCGAAGGGCAAGGGCGCAGCGAAGTTCGTGCGCACCGTGTCGGGCAGCGTCGGCGCAGGCGTGACCTACCGCGTCGCGAGCATCGAGACCGAGCGCAAGTCACGCCGCCCGATGCCGCCGTTCAAGACCAGCACCATGCAGATGGCCGCGTCGAGCGAGCTCGGCTTCTCGACCGACCGCACGATGCGCATCGCGCAGCAGCTCTACGAAGGCGTCGACCTCGGTGGCGATCGCGTCGGCCTCATCACCTACATGCGAACCGACTCGACCCACCTCGCGGGCGAGGCGCTGCATTCGGCGCGGGACCTCATCAAGCGCAACTACGGCGACCGGTACCTGCCCGAGAAGCCGCACTTCTACGCCGCCGGCGCCGACGCGCAGGAGGCACACGAGGCCATCCGCCCGACCGACCCGTTCCGCACGCCCGATTCGGTGCGCAGCTCGCTCAGCGAGGAGCAGTACCGCCTCTACGAGCTGATCTGGCGGCGCTTCGTCGCCTGCCAGATGGCGGCGAAGCAGTACGACCTGACCACGGTGCGCCTCGAGCGCAGCGACAGGAAGACGGGCGCGGTCGTGCGCGCCTCAGGCAGCGTGGTGGTCTTCGACGGCTACCTCAAGCTCGTCGAGGACATCGCGGAGGATGACGAGGAAGCGACATTCCCGAAGCTCGCCGAGAAGCAGGACCTCGCGGCCGTCTCGATCGACGCACTCCAGCGCTTCAGCTCGCCGCCGTCGCGCTATTCGGAGGCCTCGCTCGTCAAGGAGCTCGAATCGCGCGGCATTGGACGCCCGAGCACCTACGCCTCGATCGTGAACACCATCGAGGCGCGCGGATACGTCGAGCAGAAGTCTCGGCGCTTCTACGCGACGCCCCTCGGCGAGGCGGTCGTCTCGATGCTGATCGCCGGGTTCCCCCTTCTCTTCGACTACGAGTACACGAGGCTCATGGAAGGGCGGCTCGACAAGGTCGAGGCCGACGAGGAGGACTGGCGTTCGATCCTGCGCGAGATCAAGGGCATGCTCGAGGGCGCGACCCTCGAGGACAGCTTCAAGCGCATGCGAGAGGTGCCGCTCTACCGCTGGTCGCGCTACGGCTGCCCGAAGTGCGGGAAGCGCACGAAGGAACGCCTCGGCGGCGGCCGCTGGTTCCTCTCCTGCTCGGGCTACCCCGATTGCGACTTCGCGTCGCGCCTGAACGACGAGGGCGAGCCGGTGAGCGATGTCGCGCTCGACATGGTCTGTCCGATCGATGGCTCGGCGATGGTGCTCCGCAGCGGCAAGTTCGGCAAGTAC
This sequence comes from Planctomycetota bacterium, assembly GCA_041183345.1. GTDB lineage: Bacteria > Planctomycetota > Phycisphaerae > Phycisphaerales > SM1A02 > QWPT01. The sequence continues at coordinate 3,715 of JBEGLX010000020.1, read as the reverse complement.
ATCGCGAGCGTGAACTACCCCGAGGTCAAGTTCGTCGTCCGCCTCGACAAGAAGGACAAGGTCGTCCTTCCAAGCGCCCCGCCGCTGCAGGATCCCGAGGTCGTCTGCACGAAGTGCGGCAAGCCCTGCAATGTGCGCGACGGCAAGCGCGGGCCGTGGCTTGGCTGCAGCGGCTTCCCAAAGTGCCGCGGTCGCGCGGACTGGAAGGCGCTCGGCGAGGCGAAGCAGAAGGCGCTGGTCGCTGAACTCGAGGCACACGCCAGGTCGAATGCCCCGAAGCCGCTGAAGCGGCGTGACGGCCGGCTGATCGACGGCGGCACTGCGGTGCAGGACCTGATCCTGCCCGAGAGCGTGGTCACCCTGCCGGTCCATCCAGACGCCGCGAAGGAGGCGTCTGGTGCGAAGACGGCGGAGGCGTTGCTCTCCCCCTACCGCACCGCCGAGGTCATCGCCGCGCGCGTCCTGCCCGCGCCGACGAGACGCGCGAAGTCTGCATGACGCGACCCGCGCGGGATTCCGCGCTGTCGGCGATGCGGCGCGCTTTGGTACGCTTGGAGGATGGACTCCACGCTTGAGCCGAACAGCGACATCCACGCGGAGCGCCTCTCGGCGCTGCGCGCGCTCGGCGATGGCGATGCAGCGTTGGGAATCGATCGCGCTGCCCGCGACCTCCTCGCCGCCATGGTCGACCGGCAGAAGGCGTTCGAGTCGATCGAGGCCGACCTCAAGGCACGCCGCGACAAGGCCCGCATCCTGCATGACAAGCAGCTTGCGGTCATCCGCACCAAGCGGACCAACGACCTGAGCGCTGCCGCGACCACCCACGCGACCGCGCTCGAGGTCGCCCTGATCGAGCGCGACGAGCGCATCCGACGTGCTTCGGAGAGCGCGGAGAGGCGCTTCGACGAGCTTCAGACACAGCATGACGAGGAGCTGAAGCGGCTCAAGCAGAAGCTCGAGGAAGCGGTCCTGATGGCGGAGGCCTGGCGCGAGGCCGGTGAGGAGAGCGAGCGCAAGCGCTCGCGCGAATTCACCGACAGGCTCGGGCGACAGCTGAAGGAGGCCGAGGAGCTCGAGGTTCGGGCGAAGGAGCACCTGCGCAGCTGCCGGCTGCCCATCCCGCGCGTGGATGGCTTGAGCGACGATCAGCCCGGCCGCCCGGCGGAGCAGGTCATCCAGGAGAGCCTGGTGCGGGCCGGCGAGCACCTTGATGCGATCCTGCGGACCAAGTCTGCACGCCTGCTCACCGGCGTCGTGCCCGTGCTCTTCGGCGCGGCGATCGTGGTCGGCGCAGCGGTGATCGGCGGAGCCGTGACGCTGTTCGACCAGAAGGCCTGGCAGCAGACCGCGCTCTACAGCGGAGGAGGCGCATTCCTCTTCGTCGTCGCCATGCTGCTCGTGCTGCGCATGATCGCGGTCCGCTCCGTGCGTGCGGTCTGGGCCCCCTTTCAGGCGGATCTTGCGGCGATCCGACTGGCCCGAAGTCGCGCCGAGCGCGAGTCGGAGGCCAAGCGGAGCGAGACGCTGGCGGCGCTCCGCGAGAAGGAGGCCATCGAGGAGGCCGAGGCGCACGCAAAGTACGACGGTCCGATCGCGGAGGTTCCGCGGGCGCTCGAGCGCCGCTCAAAGCGCGTCCGTGATGCCGCGGAGTCGGAGATCTCCGCGGCGAGCGCGGAGCATCGGGGCAAGGTCAACGCCGCCGAACAGGCGCTCGCCGATGCGCGACGATCGGCGGATGAGCTTGCGCAGGCAGCCGAAGCCACTGAAGTCGCGAGGGCCGCTTCGGAGGCTGCGGAGGTCGCGGCCGACGATGCGAGGCGCCGCGAGGAGGCGCGACGGGATTGGGTCTCCCGCGCGACCGCGGCGCGCGATCATCTCGCCTTCGCACGCGAGACCGATCGGCAGCTGAATCCGGACTGGGCGGGATTCGATCCCGCACGCTGCATCGCGTCGTCCCGCGCGCCCTGGTTCCGCTTCGGCGCGCTCGCGCTGGCGCCGGCGAAGCAGCCGGGGGGGCTCTCGTCCGACCCAGCGCTCCACGTCGAGCTGCCCGACAGCATCGAGTTTCCCGCAGCGCTCGGCTTTCCAACGCTCGGCAACCTCGTCATCGAGACCACCCCGCAAACGCGCCTCGCAGCGCTCCGCGCAGTCCAGTCGCTGCTCGGCCGGATTCTTGTCTCGATCCCGCCGTCCAAGGTCCGTTTCACCTTCGTCGATCCCGTTGCGCTCGGCGAGAGCTTCGCTGCATTCATGCACCTCGGCGACGAGTTCGAGCAGCTCGTCGGCGAACGGATCTGGACGGAGCCGCGGGCGATCGAGCAGCGCCTGATCGACATCTCCGAGCACATGGAGACGGTGATCCAGAAGTACCTGCGCAATGAGTTCAGCGACATCGACGCATACAACGAGGCGGCCGGAGAGATCGCCGAGCCCTACCGCTTCCTCGTGTGCGCGGATTTCCCGGCGAACTTCAGCGAGCAGGCTGCGCAGCGCATGGTGTCGATCCTGCGCGCCGGACAACGCTGCGGCGTGCATGTGATCCTCCTGCGCGACCAGAAGACCTCGCTGCCGGATGGCATCCGCGCCGACGACATCTCCGAGAGCTGCGTCGTGGTGCGCCCCACCGACAAGGAGCCTGGCGCCTTCCGCATCGCCAACTCGCCGCTTTCGGCGCTTCCGATCGCATTCGATGCGCCTCCGCCCGATGACAGGCTGATACCCCTGATGGCGCGGATCGGCAAGGCTGCGAAATCAGCGGCGCGAGTCGAGGTCCCGTTCGACGCGATCGCGCCGAAGACGACCGCGACATCCGATGCATTCTGGTCGCTCTCGAGCGCAGGCGGACTGCGCGTGCCGATCGGACGGGCCGGTGCGACGCGCCTGCAGCAGTTCGCGCTCGGCGAGGGCACGAGCCAGCACGCGCTGATCGCGGGCAAGACGGGCTCGGGCAAGTCGACGCTGCTGCACGCCATCATCACGGGCCTCGCCTGCTGGTACTCCCCCGACGAGGTCGAGCTCTGGCTCGTGGACTTCAAGAAGGGAGTCGAGTTCAAGACGTACGCAGAGAATGACCTGCCTCATGCACGCGCCGTCGCCATCGAATCCGACCGCGAGTTCGGACTCAGCGTGCTTGAGGGTCTCGACGCGGAGCTTTCGCGTCGAGGCGAGCTCTTCCGCGAGGCGGGCGTGCAGGACATCGCGAGCTTCCGCCGCGTCCGCCCCGATGTGCGGATGCCACGGGTGCTGCTGGTGATCGACGAGTTCCAGGAGTTCTTCCTCGACGACGATCGCGTGGCGCAGGGCGCCTCGATGCTGCTTGACAGACTGGTGCGGCAGGGACGAGCGTTCGGCATGCACGCGCTGCTCGGGTCCCAGACGCTCGGCGGCGCGTATTCGCTCGCCCGCAGCACCATGGGGCAGATGGGAGTGCGCATCGCGCTGCAGTGCAACGAGGCGGATTCCCAGCTCATTCTCTCCGACGAGAACCTGGCTGCGCGGCTGCTCTCGCGTCCGGGTGAGGCGATCTACAACGACGCGGGCGGGCGCGTCGAGGGCAACTCGCCCTTCCAGGTCGCGTTCCTCCCCGATGCGAAGCGCGACACCTGGCTCGAGCAGAGCGCGCAGCGCGCAAAGGGTCGGTTCGATGATCTCCCGCGGATCGTCTTCGAGGGAGATGCCCGCGCGCCCTTGAAGCAGAGCCCCGCGCTGCGGGGCG